>JAKFXR010000085.1 GCA_021731285.1 Polaromonas sp.
GGCTTCTTCGTCAAAGCGGGCCTTGAGCTCCAGCACCACCATGACTTCCTTGCCGTGGCGCACGGCTTCGCGCAGCAGCACCATCAGCTCAGAGTCAGACCCGGTGCGGTAAATCGTCTGCTTGATGGCCAGCACCTGCGGGTCATTGACCGCCTCGCGCAGAAAGTCGAGCACGCCGTCAAAACTCTCAAAGGGCTGGTGGATGGACACATCGCCCTGCTTGAGCCGGTCAAAAAACGATTGCCCGGGGATGAGCTGCGTGGGGTAACAGGCCTTGTAAGGCGGAAACAGCAGCTTGGGGTCGTTGACCAGATCGACCAGCTGGCTCAGCCGGTACAGGTTGACCGGGCCATGCACGCGGTAGAGCGAGCCCGCCGGAAGGTTGAACTGTGTCAGCAAAAAGCTGGACAGATGCTCGGAGCAACCTGCCGACACTTCCAGTCGTACAGCCTCGCCAAAGTGGCGCTGCTCCAGGCCCAGGCGCAGGGCCGTGCGCAGGTTTTTGACATCGTCCTCGTCCACCGCCAGATCAGAGTGGCGCGTCACGCGGAACTGCGAGAACTCCCCCATCTCGCGGCCGGGAAACAGCTCGCCAAGGTGCGCCCGGATGATGCTGGACAAAGACACAAAACAGCGGTGCTTGCCGGAGACCTTGTCCGGCATGCGGATCAGCCGCGGCAACACGCGCGGCACCTTCACGATGGCGATGTCGTTTTCGCGGCCAAAGGCATCACGGCCGCCCAGCCGGACAATGAAGTTGAGCGACTTGTTGGCCACCTGCGGAAACGGATGGGACGGGTCCAGCCCGACCGGGATCAGCAAAGGCCTGACCTCGCGCTCGAAGTAGGCCTTGACCCAGTTTTTCTGGGCCTGGTTGCGCTCGCCGTGCGAGACGATTTTGATGCCGTGTTTGGCAAAAGCCGGCATCAGCTCGTCGTTGTACAGCGCATATTGGCGCGCCACCAGGTCATGCGTGGCCTCTGACAGCGCCGTGTAGGTCTCTGCGGTGTAAGGGCCTTTGCGGTCACCGTTGCGGGCCGCCGCCAGGTGCAGGGCTGCGCGGACTTCAAAAAACTCGTCCAGGTTGGAGGAGACGATGCACAGAAACCGCAGGCGCTCCAGCAGCGGCACGTCGGGGCGTTTGGCGCCATCCAGCACACGTTCGTTGAAGGCAAGAATGCTTTGGTCCCGGTCGAGAAACCGGACAGCCTCCAAACCTGAAGCAGTGGGCGATGCGGAAGAATTGGACATGCAGGTGAAATATTTTTGTAATAAAACTGACTTGTCAGTGTTACGCAGTTAGATGACAAACGTGTGACAAAAAATACACCGGCGTCTGAAGCCCGGAATCCGCGCCTGGTCTATTGTGCAGTGGCCACCAGCAGCTTGCTGTCCGGCAGGCGTCGGGCCGCCACCAGATGGCCCTCAAACAGGCGCGCCGCATGCGCCCAGCTGAAATCCATCGCCCGGTCCCTGGCCTCCTGCCGCGGCATGGCCAGCGCGCTGTAGCAAGCCCGCTTGAGATCTTCGTCCATGACCCCGCCATGGCATGAACCGTCCGGCTTGCCCAGCACCTCCAGAGGGCCGTCCACCGGAAAGGCGGCCACAGGTGTGCCGCTGGCCATGGCCTCCAGCATCACCAGGCCAAAGGTCTCTGACTTGCTGGGAAACACAAAGACATCTGCCGCGGCATACACCTTGGCCAGCTCTGGCCTGTCCAGCACACCCAGCCAGCGCACCTGCGGATAACGCTCCTTGAGCTGCGCCTCCAGCGGCCCTACCCCACAAACCACCTTGGTCCCCGGGATGTCCAGATCGAGAAAGGCGGCTATGTTTTTTTCATAGGACACGCGCCCGACAAACAGTGACACCGGCCGAGCCAGCACCCCCACCGGCGGGTACAGGCGCGGCTGGGCCACAAAAGGAAACAAATCGGTGTCGACACCGTGCGTCCAGCTGCGCAGATTGCGAAAACCGCGCTGCTCCAGCATCCACAACACGCCGTCGGTGGGCACCATCACGCCCGAGGACGCCTTGTGAAAATGCCTGAACAGGGCATAGCCCCAGGACAGCGGGATTTTCAACGCAGCGTGCAGGATCTCTGGAAACTTGGTGTGAAAAGCCGTGGTGAAGCGCAGGCCGTGCTTGAGGCAGTGGCCGCGCGCAGCCCAGCCCAGCGGGCCTTCGGTGGCGATGTGGATGGCGTCAGGCTGCAGGGCCGCCAGCCTGCGCGACAACTCGGCCCTGGGCCGGATCGCCAGGTCAATGCCGGCGTAACCCGGGCAGGGCCGTGTCTTGAACAGGCCGGGGTGGATCACCTCAACCTGGTGGCCGAGTTTTTGCAGCTCACGCACCAGCTCGACCAATGTGGTGACCACGCCGTTGACCTGCGGCTGCCATGCGTCGGTAATCAGGGCCAGTTTCATGCGTTCACCGTGGAAGTTGTTGCGCCCTGGCGCTGGGGGGTGGGTTCAGGCATCCAGTGCAGCAGCTCGAGCGTGCCGTCGAAGTTTTCGACCAGCGCGGTGCGGCTTTCAACCCAGTCGCCGTCGTTGCAGTAAAGCGTGCCGTCAATGTCACGCATTTCGGCGCGGTGAATATGGCCGCACACCACGCCCTGGTGTCCGCGGCGGCGGGCTTCGCTGGCCACCGCCACTTCAAAGTCGGTCACGTAGTTCAGCGCGCTTTTGACCTTTTGCTTGAGGTAGGCCGAGAGCGACCAGTAAGGCAGGCCCATGCGGGCGCGCAGGCCGTTGAGGTAGCGATTGAGTTTGAGTGTGAATTCATAGAGGTTGTCACCAACAATGGCGAGCCACTTGGCGCACTGCACCACAGCATCGAAGTAGTCACCGTGAACAATCCACAACTGGCGGCCATCGGCCGTGGTGTGCACTGCTTCTTCAACAACTTCAATGCCGCCGAACTGGTGGCCGATAAATTCACGCGCAAACTCATCATGGTTGCCGGGCACATAAATGATGCGGCTTCCCTTGCGGGCGCGCCGCAGCAGCTTTTGCACCACGTCGTTGTGCAATTGCGGCCAGTACCATTTGCGGCGCAGTTGCCAGCCGTCCACGATGTCGCCCACCAGGTAAAGGTAGTCGCTGGGATGGGCCTTGAGGAAATCCAGCAGCTCGGCCGCCTGGCAACCGGGTGTGCCCAGATGCAGGTCCGAGATGAAGATGCTGCGGTAACGCTTGCGCACGTCGGCATCGTCCTGATCGGTGTCCGCCTCGGGCACAAACACGTTGTCCATGGCGCCCAGCTTGTCAAACAGCGTGCGCATCAGGCCGCCTTGCCCGAGAAGTGCTTGCGGTAGCGCGGCGGCAGGTCTGCGATGCGCATCATCATCGGCAGGTCGGCCGAGTTGAACTCGGGGTCCCACGCGGGCGCGCCCAGCACCTTGGCGCCCAGGCGCAGGTAACCCTTGATCAGCGCCGGAGGTTCCACATCCAGCGAGTCGTCCAGACGCTCTACCGGCAGCGGCAGGCGGGGCGTGACGTGGTACTCAATGGGCGCCAGATGGGTCTGGCGCACCTGGCGCCAGATGCTGGCCGCAGCCTGGCCGCTGGAGGCACCGGTGTGCTGCATCGGGATGCTGGCGCAACCAATCATGGTGTCAAGCTGGTTGCGAGCCATGAACTCGGCCAGCGCGCCCCACAGGGCCAGGATGACGCCGCCGTGCCGGTAGTCGGCATGCACGCAGCTGCGGCCCAGCTCGACCATGCGCTCCCGCAGCAGGCGCAGACGTGTCAGGTCAAACTCGGTGTCGCTGTAGGTGCCGCCGGCGCGTTTGGCCTGGGTGGGCGTGAGCACGCGGTAGGTGCCAATGACTTCCTGGCTGGCTTCGTCGCGCACCAGCAGGTGCTCGCAGAAGTCGTCAAACAGGTCGATGTCATGTCCAGGCAGCGTGTTGGGCAGGGTGGCGCCCATCTCGAGCGCAAAAACCTGGTACCTCAGGCGCTGCGCCTGCCGGACCTCGTCCTGGTGCCTGGCCCAGCCGACCTGGATTTTCCCCAGGGAAGGCCTTTGAAGAGCGGCTGGAATGGGAGCATGAGAGCTTTGATGAAGTAACCCCCGTGGCATTGCGACTGGCGACAATGCAAAGGTGGGATTGGGCAGTTCTTTCATGGCGGGACTCCTTTTCTTTCGTCTGACAAATCAAATAACGCTGTAAAAAAGCCCCGTTGCAGGGGCTGAAAATTCACACAAATTAGGTGCCGACCACGCCGCCGTCCTTGCGGCGGATAACGACGGTGGCCGAGCGCGGTCGGCCACCGGTGGGCCCATCGGGCCAATGGCTCACGGCTTTCGGTTGATCCGGATCGCCCCGCTCGCTGGCGGTTTCTCCGGGGTGCTGGATATTGATGAACACCGCGCGGCGATCAGGGGTGAAGGTCACGCCGGTGATCTCGCAGCCAGCAGGTCCGGTGAGAAAGCGCTTGGTCTCGCCGCTGGCCGGGTCGGCGCACAACATCATGTTGTTGCCGATGTTTTTGTAAGCGCCCTTGTGCATGACCGAGGTTGAAATGTCGGTCTGAATCCAGAGCATGCCGCCCGCGTCAAACTGCAGGCCGTCGGGGCTGCCGTAGATGTCGCCCTTGATGTTGCCGCGGTACTCGGCCTTGTCGGCGTTGGGATCACCGGCGAGCGCAAAGTGCATCCAGCGGAACTCGGTCGCGCTGGCATCGCCATCACTCAAACTCGTGGTGCCGCCCTGCCCCTTGCCTTCGCGCCAGCGAATGATGTGGCCCATGATGTTGTCATTGCGCGGGTTGGCTGCATCCGGCGTGCGGTTGCCCTGGCCACGCGCGCTGTTGTTGGTCAGGGTCAGAAACACCTCGCCAGTGTTGGGATGCACCGCCACCCACTCGGGCCTGTCCATTTTGGTGGCGCCCACTGCGTCAGCCGCCTGGCGGCAGCGGACCAGCACCTCGGCTTGGCTGGCAAAACCGTTGGCGGCGCTCAAGCCGTCTTCGCCCTGCACCAGCGGCAGCCAGCGCCCAAAGCCTTGAGAATCAAAACGCGCCACGTACAGCGTGCCGTGGTCCAGCAACTCCTTGTTGGCGCGGTAGCCGCCGGGCTTGACCTTGTCGCGGCTGACAAACTTGTAGACGTATTCAAAGCGTTCGTCGTCACCCATGTAGACCACCGCGCGGCCGTCGCGGCTCAGCGTGGTGGTGGCGCCTTCGTGTTTGATGCGGCCCAGCGCGGTGCGCTTGATCGGGGTCTGGGTCGGGTCTTGCGGATCGATTTCGACCACCCAGCCAAAGCGGTTGGGCTCGTTGGGGGTTTTGACGGCGTCAAAACGCTCGTCAAACTCATGCCAGCGGTAGCCAAAACCCTTGCCGCGCAGGCCGTAGCGCGCCTCGTCAGGGCCAGGTTTGTCCTGGGCCGAAAAATAGCCATTCCAGTTTTCTTCGCAGGTGAGGAAAGTGCCCCAGGGCGTCTGGCCCGCGGCGCAGTTATTCAGCGTGCCTAGCGGACGCGCGCCGGCCGGGTCGGCTGCGGTTTTGAGCAAGGCATGCCCTGCGGCCGGGCCGCTGAACGCCATGGGCGTGGTGGCCGTGATGCGCCGCGCATAACGCGAGTTGGGCATAACGCGCCAGACACCGGCGCGCTCCACCACTTCGATCACGCTGACACCGTGCGCCGCCTGCGACTTGCGCACCTTGTCATGCGTCCAGGTTTTCATGCCGTCGCTGTGCAGCAGACCGTCGTCGGTGTACTCGTGGTTGATGGCCAGCAGGCCATGGCGCGGATTTTTGTCCAGCGGAAAAAACTCCATGCCGTCGTGGTGCATGCCGGACTGCAGCAACTGCTCCTGCCAGCTGTTCGAAGCGCTGGGGCTGAAAGCCGGCGCACCGGCGGGCAGGCCGGTCGCGTCACCCCAGCGGTACAACACCTGGGCGTCGTACTCGGGCGGCACCACCAGTGCGTCAACGCTGGAGGCCGGCACAGCGGTAAAACCCAGCGGCTTGCCTTTGGAGGCGCTGGCGGTCAGGGTGTGCGAACCCATCAGCAGGGCAACCGCGGCGCTGCTGCAGCGAAGCACGTGGCGGCGTTCCCCGTCTATCTCATGGATGGACGGGTTGGACGTGCTGTTGACGCCCTCACTCTTGTCGTACGCCGCGCCGAAACCTTGACCCATGTATCACTCTCCATCGTGCTTTTTTGACTGATGCGAGGATTCTGGAAGCCGGGGGTGACGTGCGCATGTCGGTTTGATGGCGGTTTGATGACAATGGCTGAAGCCAGTCGATTGCTATCTAATTCATAGCATTTGGCCCATGTCGTTTATGGGCCGGAGGCTGATTGGATCCTCAAAAATTTGCGAAAGATCAACAGATGGATGTTCGCGCGCCTAAGCCCATCTGGCCAGTCTTGATGCACCTCAAGCGCTCCCAAACCAGGCCCTGTAAGGTAGCAGTTGCTGATTACGGCCACGCTGTCCGGTCAGGTAGCGATGGAAATCCTTCACATGAGAGTCTCCAACATGCATATCAAAGTTCCGGGGCCCGGCTTTCTGGTGGCGCCGACACGCCACCTTTTCTTCACCGGCAAGGGTGGGGTCGGCAAGACCTCCCTGTCCACCGCCACGGCCCTGGCGCTGACCGATGCGGGCAAAAAGGTTTTGCTGGTCAGCACCGACGCAGCATCGAATCTTGACGAAATGCTGGGCATCGAATTGCGCAACATCCCCACACCCGTGCCCGGCGCCCCGGGCCTGTCGGTACTGAACATCGACCCGGATACCGCCGCTGAGTCGTACCGGCAACGTGTGCTGGCCCAGATGGGCGCAGAGGCGAGCGAAGCGGAACTTTCAACGGTCAGGGAGCAGTTGTCAGGGGCCTGCACCACCGAGATTGCGTCCTTTGATGAGTTCGCATCCCTGCTGGCCGACGATGCCGAACACTTCGACCACATCGTCTTTGACACCGCACCCACCGGGCACACCTTGCGCCTGCTCAGCCTGCCCCAGGCGTGGAGCGGGTTTCTGGAAGGCAACGACCGCGGCGCATCCTGTCTGGGCCCGCACTCGGGGCTGAAGATGCAGGAGGTGCGCTTCAAGGCGGCGCTGCAGGCCTTGGGCGACCCGGGCAGGACGACCGTGATTCTGGTCACCCGGCCCGACCAGGGCGCGATCGCCGAGGCGGCGCGCACGTCAGAAGAGCTGCGCACCCTGGGCCTGAACAACCAGCGCCTGGTGGTCAATGGCGAGTTTCACGCCAGTGATGCCGCCGACGCAGTGGCCGCTGCCATTGAGGCCCAGGGGCAACAGGCGCTGGCCGGGATGCCTGCTTCGCTGCGCGCACTGCCGCAGGACAGAGTGCCCCTGAGGGTGTTCGACACCGTGGGCTTGCCGGCCCTGCGCGCGTTGCTGGCCGCAAATACAGGTGCCACGGTGGCCAGCAAGGCGAGTCCTGCAGAACCCGCCGGCCCTTTCCCGGGTCTGGACGCATTGGCCGACGAACTGGCGGCAAGCGGGCACGGGTTGATCATGGTCATGGGCAAGGGAGGGGTCGGCAAGACAACAGTCGCCGCTGCCCTGGCTCTCGGACTGGTGCAGCGGGGCAAAACCGTGCATCTGAGCACCACCGATCCCGCTGCGCATCTTGCCGGCACCATGGAGGGCGAGGTGCCCGGCCTGAAGGTGGACCGCATCGACCCCAAAGTTGAAACACAACGCTACATCGACAAGATCATGGCGGCCAAATCACCCGCCCTGGATGCGCAGGAGCAGGCTCTGCTGCTGGAAGACCTGCAGTCGCCCTGCACCGAGGAGGTGGCGGTGTTTCACGCGTTCTCGCGCATCGTCAGTGAAGGGCGCAGCGCCTTTGTGGTGCTGGACACCGCACCGACCGGGCATTCCCTGCTGCTGATGGACGCCACCGGCGCGTACCACCGACAGATGGTGCGGGAGTATGAAGGGCATGGCGCCGCGCGTGTGGTCACGCCGTTGATGCGGCTGCAGGACGCGGCATACACAAGGATTATTCTGGTGACACTGCCGGAAGTGACCCCGGTCTCCCAAGCCGCCGCCTTGCAGGATGACCTGCGCCGCGCCGACATTGAGCCCTACGCGTGGGTGCTCAATAAAAGCGTGGTGGCCGCGGGAACAAGCGACCCTTTGCTGGCAGCGCGACTGGCAGGTGAACGCAAGCAGATGGAGCGGATGTCCAGCGGACTGGCCAAACGAATTTTCGTGTTGCCCTGGTTAACGCGCCCACCGATAGGATTTGTCGAGCTGTCCAAACTGGTGATTCACAAGTAGAGCAAAAGAAAGGCGGCTGTATGTCCATGTGGTTTCACCCGCAGAAATTCACCCCGGTATTCGCGTTTAGCCGAGCCATCCGTTGTCTCCAACATGTGTGAACTCCTGGCCCTGTCGACTTCGCAACCCGCGCGTCTGACATTTTCCTTGCACATACTGGCTTCGCGCGGCGGCGCGGCTGGCACCACGCACGATGGCTGGGGCGTCGCCTTCTACCAGGGCAAAGACGTGGCGCTCTTTCGCGAACCACTGGCCGCCGAGGGGAGCCCATTGGTGAACTATCTCGAAACCCAGGGGCCAAGTACCCACCTGGCCATCTCGCACATACGCCATGCCACACAGGGAGAAGTGAGCCTCCCCAACACGCAGCCCTTTGTTCGCGAACTGGGTGGCCGCACCCATGTGTTTGCCCACAACGGCGACCTGCCCGGCATTGAAAGCTGCAAGACGCTGGCGCCGGGTATTTACCGGCCCGTGGGGCAGACCGATTCGGAACATGCTTTCTGCGCCTTGATGGAACGCCTTCGGACACTTTGGAGCGAGGACGCCCTGCCGTCCATGGACGCGCGCCTGTCACTGCTGGCGTCCTTCGCCGACGACCTGCGCGCGCTAGGCCCGGCCAACTTCCTTTATGCCGACGGCGACACCCTGTTTGCACACGGCCACAAGCGGCTGCAATCCGGGACCGGTCATGCCGGACCGCCAGGACTGTGGATGCTGCAAAGGCATTGCGCATCTGCCGACACGCCGCCCGATCACCAGGCAGGGGTCGCAGTAGCGCAAGAAGAACGGGTCTCCCTGCTCATCGCCAGCGTCCCGCTCAATAACGAAGACTGGAAACCGCTGGCCGAAGGCGAATTGGTGGCTGTACGCCACGGTGAACTGCTCGAACGAAGAGCTGCAAAAACGACGGAATGATTTCGACACGCAGCCGTAGATCGCGAGGCCGGATCAAGCCGGGACGACAAATTCGATCCCCAAGGAAAAAAGGCTTCAAAACCGAAGTTCTGAAGCCTTTTGGCTTTGTCTCAGCACAAGGCTGAGACAGAAGGGGGCAGGGCTTAGTAGCCGCCGCGTCCACCGCCGCCGCCGCCGTAGCCGCCACCGCCGGAACGGTCACCGCCGCCGCCACCGTAGCCGCCACCGCCGGAGCGATCGCCACCACCGTAGCCGCCGCCACCGCCGCCGAAGCCGCCGCTACGTGGAGGACGTGCCTCCATCGGACGGGCTTCGTTCACAGTGATGCTGCGACCGCCCAGGGACTGGCCGTTCATGCCGGCGATTGCGGCTTGAGCTTCGGCATCGTTGCCCATTTCGACAAAGCCGAAACCTTTGGAGCGACCGGTGTCACGTTCCATCATGACTTTGGCGCTGGTGACAGAGCCGTACTGGCCGAAAGACTGTTGCAGGTCTTCGTCACGAACCGTGTATGGCAGGTTGCCGACGTAAAGTTTATTGCCCATAGGGATTCCTCAAAAATACATAAAACAAAAGCGATGGAGTCCCGTAAGCACAACAAATTCAAGAAGTACCGCCGTAGCGCGCGAAACTGACCGATCACCTGACTTGAGCGGGCGTAATTACACCCACACCCCCCTATTATGCGCTACAGCGGGGTCAATTGACTTCCAGATCGCCCCGTTACCCCCAAAGGGATGCAAATTTGTCTGGGCCGGCGATCTGCTGCCCCTCCGTATTCGTGGCCCCGGAAACCCAGCTCACACGCCCGTGTACCCGCGGGTGATCGCCACCTCACTCACGCTTTCACACGCACGGGCACGGTCCTCCTGGCACGCGGCGTCAATTCGCCGGCCGCCGCTGATCGCAGCAAGCGCTGAAAAAGTCGGACACTCCGCGTGGCTATTTGCGTTTCCGGCCGTACTGCTTGTGTCGCCGGTGGCGGGCCGGATCGTTCGCAGCCTGCTCAGCCCGGATGCCTGAGGCGTGACGCCTCTACGTCCCTGAACGCCGCCATTTCCGCCTCAAAACGCTCGAGCTCTTCGTCCAGTGTCCCGCGGCTGCGGAAATGGCGGCCGGCCTTGCCGTACCAATATTCGGCGTCCTCCAGATCGCCCTCCTGGATGTGCAGGATGCCGTGCAGCCAGGCGGCCAGCATCGAGTTGTCGCGTTGCACCAGATCGTGGGCTTCGCGCCAGCGCGCCGCCTGCATGTGGGCCAGCACCTGGTGAAGTGTGTTCATGACGGGTATCTCCTTGCTGCAGCATCTTCAGCTGAGCCGCTTCAGGCGGAAGCGATCTGGTCCAGCAGCCTGTCGGCATCGCCGTAGAGTACCTCGCCGCGCAGCAGCCGGCTGCCCTGCCCGTCCGTCACCACCAGCACCGGCACGCCCTGCGCGCCCAGGGACCGCATCAGGCCTTGCGCCTTGCGCATGCGTGAGTCGTTGGCGGCCAGCAGCTGTGCGTCACCAGCAGCCAGACGATCTGCCGCAGCAAGCAGCCCGGCCTCGCGCAACAACCGGTGCACCACGGGCGTAGCGCTGGTGTCCAGGCCATCCACATAACGGGCTTCCTGCAGCAGCTTCAGGGTGTCGAGCTCGCGCTCCGCTTCGCTCAGGGCAACGGCCGTCAGCGCCAGCGTGGTCGCCGCTGAATCAAACCGCCCGCCGGGCCGGCGCAGCACCTGGGTGCGATAGGCCTCGGTGAAGCGCTGGCCGGTGAGTTTTTCGATGCGCGTGTCATTGGACCAGGCATAGTCCGCAAAACTTGCGTCCAGGCTGCGTCCGCCCGCGCCGGCAAACAGGCCGGTGGGGGCCAGTTCGAGGTGGATGTTGCCGTGCCGGCCCAGGCGCTGGATCACGGGCGATGCGCCGTAGCACCAGCCACACAACGGGTCAAACAAATAGGTGACGATGGTTTTCTGAGACTTGTTCTGCATGGTGTCTTGCCTTCAGCTCATGGCCCGCGCGACGAGCAGGGTGTCGGTGAACTGCTCGAACTGCACAATTTTTCCGCCTTGCACCCGCCAGACATGCGCCACGCGCGCCTGCATGAACTTGCCGGTCTTGCCGTAGGTGCCTTGGTACCGCCCCAGGCCGATGATCCGGTCGCCAGCGTCCATCAGTTCCTGCAGTTCAAACCGGTAATTCGTCCATTCGGAGCCGAGCACCTTGAAGACATGGTCGATGACCTGCTCAGGCCCGACCCAGGTGCCCGCACACGGAAAGCCGGCCATCTCGGTCCACACCACGTCCGGGGAAACGTCGGCCATCATGGCGGCCATGTCCTGGCGCGCCGATGCGGAGTAGTGGTCGGCGATGATGTTCAGGGGGGTGCGCATGTTCTGTTCTCTTTCAATCCAGGACGCCGCACCCCGCACGGTGTGACGGGCGCCGCAGATTCAGGCCGTGTGAATTACCACTTCATCTCGCCCTTGTTGACCTTGGCACCGATGTCCAGCGACATGGCGCCGTCCTTCACCTGCGGGTAAGACTGCTTCATGGCGTTGATCAGCTCGGCGCTGTTTTTGCTGGCGGCCAGATTTTTCTCGAAGGTCTGCAGGTAGTCTTTGGTGAAAGTGATGGCGCTGGCGTCCACTTTGGTGCCTGATGCCATGTGGCCAGGAATCACCAGCTCCGGTTTCAGGGCCATCATTTCGTCCAACTGCACCACCCACGCAGCACGTTCAGCGGCGGTTTGCGCATCCGCCGTCCACACATGCATGTTGCCGACCACGCCGATATTGCCCACGATGGCTTTGATCGACGGAATCCAGGCGTAGGGTCGGTGCGCCAGCAGGCCCTGGGTGCCGCGGATTTCAATGGTCTGGCCTTCCAGCTTCAGGGTGTTGCCTTGCAGGGCGCGCGGCGTCACCGGCTTGCGCGGTGCGTTGGCGCCCATCTTCGGGCCCCAGAACGCGACCTTGCTCGCCATCTTGGCAGTCAGTTTCTCCAGGACGGCAGAGGTGCTCACCACCTCCGCCTGGGGGAAAATTTCTTTCAGCGTTTCCACGCCAAAGTAGTAGTCCGGGTCGGCCTGGCTCACGTAAATGGTGGTCAGCTGTTTGCCGCTGTCCAGCACGTTGGCGGCAATGCGCAGCGCGTCGGCGCGGGTGAAGCCGGCGTCGATCACCATGGCTTCTTTTTCGCCGTAAACCAGGGTGGAGTTGACGTTGAAGCTGTTGCCGTCGGCGTTGTAGACCTTGACGGCCAGCGGTTGGGCTGCCTGGGCGCTGGCGAGGGTGATGGCGAGGGATGCGGCGATAACGGTGGTGCGGATCATGGTGAGCTCCTGTGAGGTTGTAAAAAAGACGCTCTTGCAGCGTTGAAATGAACTGTAATTTCAATATTCAGACAGATAAACCCCATAATTCAGGCATTACTGTTTCATAAATAGAGCAAATCATGGACCGATTGACTGCCATGCAGGTGTTTGCCGAAGTCGCCGTCAGCGGCAGCTTCAGCGCCACCGCCGACAAGCTGGAGATGTCCCGCGCCATGGTCACGCGTTATGTGGCCGAACTGGAGCAATGGCTGGGCACGCGCCTGCTGCAACGCACGACGCGCAGGGTCACCCTGACCGACGCTGGTGAGAACTGCCTGCGCCGCAGCCAGCAGATGCTGGCGCTGATGGAAAACGTGGAAGAGGAAACCAGCAGCCATGACGGTGCCTTGCGCGGGCAACTGCGCATCACCTGCAGCATGTCATTTGCCTATGCGCAGATGGCGGCGGCCGTGACGGACTTCCTGAAGATACATCCGCAGCTCAAGATCGACCTGAATGCCAGCGAGGGTGCGCTGAACCTGGTGGAGGCACGCATCGACCTGGCGATCCGCATCAGCGCGCAACCCGACCCGGCGCTGATAGGCCGGGTGCTGGCGCCGTGCACCTCGGTGCTGGTCGCCTCCCCTGCCTACATCGCCGTGCACGGACTGCCGCAGCTGCCGGCCGAGCTGGCGACTCATCGCTGCCTGAGTTATGCCAACTTCGGCAAAAGCGTGTGGACGTTGAGCCGGGGCGAGGAACGCGCGGAGGTCAGCGTGGGCAGCCACTTCAGCGCCAACGAGGCGACAGCCCTGCTGCAGGCGGCGCTGGCCGGCGCAGGTATCGCCCTGCAGCCGACCTACCTGGCCAACCCGCACCTGCGGGACGGCAGCCTGCAACAGCTGCTGCCCGGCTGGACGCTGCCCGACATGGCGATTTATGCGCTCTACCCCTCGCGCAAACATTTGTCACCGGCCGTGCGCGCCTTCCTGGATTTTCTGGTGGAGCGTTTTGCCAGGGTGCCGTGGCAGGGGCCAGCGAAGGTCCAACCGGCGCTATCAATTCGATAGCTGCTTGCACGTGTCCCGTATGGGCCAGAGGCCAGTTTGACTCATCAAACTCAAAGACTCCGCTGATTCACCCGCTTGGTCAGCGCCTCGGCACTTTCCTTGCGTTCGCTGTACCTGTCCACCAGATAGGGCGACACATCGCGTGTCAGCAAAGTGAACTTGACGAGTTCTTCCATCACATCGACCACGCGGTCGTAAAACGCCGAAGGATGCATGCGCCCGGCCCCGTCAAACTCCAGAAAGGCCTTGGCGACCGAGGACTGGTTCGGAATTGTCAGCATGCGCATCCAGCGGCCCAGCACACGGAGCTGGTTGACGGCGTTGAACGACTGCGAACCGCCGCTGACCTGCATGACGGCGAGGGTCTTGCCCTGGGTCGGGCGTACGGCGCCGTCGGCCAGCGGGATCCAGTCGATCTGCGACTTCATGATGCCGGTCATGGCGCCGTGGCGCTCGGGCGAGGTCCAGACCATGCCTTCGGCCCACTGCGCGAGTTGCCGCAGCTCCTGCACCTTGGGATGGCTGTCGGGTGCGTCGTCCGGCAGCGGCAGGCCGCGCGGGTCAAAGGTTTGGGGTTCTGCCCCCATGGCCTGCAGCAGGCGCGCGGCTTCTTCGCTGAGCAGGCGGCTGTAAGAGCGCTCGCGCACCGAGCCGTAGAGCAGCAAAATGCGCGGTGCATGGGCTGAGGGGCCAAGGGCCTGCAACGCGCTGGCCGATGGCGGTGTGAACAGCGCTTTGTCGAGGTTGGGAAGGTTTTCAAACGCCAGCAACACGTTCACCCTTGTCGTTGATGACCTGCTCACCGTCTTCCTTGCTGAACGCGCCCTGCTGCGGCGCAGGCAGGATGTCCAGCACAGCTTCGGACGGGCGGCACAAACGTGTGCCCAGCGGCGTCACCACGATGGGGCGGTTCATCAAAATGGGGTGTGCCAGCATCGCGTCTATCAAGGCCTCGTCGCTGACTGCGGGATCGTCCAGTTTCAGTTCGGCATAAGGCGTGCCCTTTTGCCGGATCACATCACGCACCGACATGCCCATGTCGGCGACCAGCCGCTTCAGGGTTTCACGGTCGGGAGGTGTCTTCAGGTACTCGATGATCTCCGGCTCTGCGCCGCTGTTGCGTATCAGCGCCAGAGTGTTGCGGGAGGTGCCGCATTGGGGGTTGTGATAAATCGTGATGCCGGACATGGGTTTCCTTGGTTTGCCTCTATTCGATATTTCAATTATATTTGAACTATGGAAACAAAATCTTTTGATGAAGCGTCTGCGGTCAGAGCCCTGGCCGCGCTGGCGCAAGCCCAACGCCTGCGGGCCTTTCGCGCGCTGGTGGTTGCCGGCCCCGACGGCCTGACCCCGGGCGCGATTGCCGGGCAACTGGAAGTCGCGCCGAGTGCGCTGTCTTTTCACCTGAAAGAACTGGCGCACTCCGGCCTGGTCAGCAGCGAGCCACGCGGTCGCAACCTGATTTATCGCGCCAACTTTGAGCACATGGTGGAGCTCATGAGCTACATGACCAGGCATTGTTGCCAGGGCGATACCTGCGCAGCGTCCGACAGTACGTCCTGCGCTGCCTGCTGACCCGGTGCCCGCCATGAATCTCGCCGAGACCCTGAACCTGGGCTGCCTGTGCCGCACCCTGAGCCCCGAGCGCCTGCGCAAGCAGCTTGAAACCGACCCTTGCCTGCAAGGCATGCTGGACGGGCTGGCCACCACTCACCCGCACCTGTTCTCGGAGACTGCGGTGTTTGTCGACCCTGGCATGCGCGCCACCGTGGGCCAGGCCATTGCGGCCATCGAGCGCGTGGTCGCCCTGCCCGCTTACCAGCAACTGGCGCTGGCCAACGCATCAGACATTGCCGGGCACAACTTCGGACCCGCGGGCGTTTTCATGGGCTACGACTTTCACCTGGGCACAGATGGCCCGCGCCTGATTGAGATCAACACCAATGCCGGAGGCGCCTTGCTGAACGCTGCCCTGGCGCGCGCGCACCGCGAATGCTGTGAGCCGATGCAAGGCCTGATGGATGCGTCCAGCGACCTGCCGCTGATCAACCAGACTTTTGTGACCATGTTTCGCACCGAATGGCAGGCCCAGCGCGGTGAGCAGACTCTGCGCACGGTGCTGATCACCGACGACGCGCCCGAGACGCAATACCTCGCGCCTGAATTTGCATTGGCACGGCAGCTGTTTCTGGCGCACGGCATCACGGCCGCGGTGGGTGACGCACGCGAGCTGCAATGGAAAGACGGTGCCCTGTGGCACCCGGCCTTGCCAGGCGTCGCTGTCGATCTGGTCTACAACCGCCTGACCGACTTCAGCCTGTCCGAGCCAGCCCATGAAGCCCTGCGCAGCGCCTATGTAGCGGGCGCGGCGGTGGTCACGCCGCACCCGCGGGCGCACGCGCTGTTTGCCGACAAGCGCAACCTGATCACCCTGGGTGACGATGCCCTGCTTGCGACATGGGGAGTGTCCACGGATGACCGGCGCATCCTGCAAGCCGTTGTTCCGCACACCGAGCTCGTCGGCGCAGAACACGCGGACGATCTCTGGGCGCGCCGGCGCAAGCTTTTCTTCAAGCCCGTGGCGGGTTACGGCGCCAAGGCCGCCTACCGCGGCGACAAACTCACGCGCGGTGTCTGGGCCGACATTCTGGGTGGCGGCTTTATCGCGCAGGCGCTGGTGCCGCCCAGCGAGCGCCTCGTCGATGTGGATGGCGTCGCCACCCGGCTGAAACTGGACATCCGCGCCTACACCTACCGCGGCCAGGTGCAGTTGCTCGCGGCGCGCACCTACACCGGCCAGACCACCAATTTCCGCACGGCGGGCGGCGGCTTTTCGCCGGTGGTGGTGCTCCCGGCCTTGCAGCTCAGCTCAAGTACACCGCAGGGCACCTGCATGAGCGCCTGCGCCACCTGAGTTGCACGCCATGAGCTCAGACACACCCCTTCTCAAACACCAGCTCGTGGCCGAGTTTCTCGGAACCGCAGCACTGCTGTGCGCCGTCATCGGCTCGGGCATCATGGCCGAGCGCCTGAGCGCGGGCAACAACGGCGTGGCGTTGCTGGCCAACACGCTGGCGACGGTGTTTGCGCTCTACGTGCTGATTGAAATCCTCGGGCCGGTCAGCGGCGCCCATTTCAACCCTCTGGTGACCCTGACCCTATGGTCAAAAGGCCGGTTGGCCCTTGAAAGACGAGGGACATTAGCTATGTATTTCATAGCATCCCAGCTTCTGGGCGCAGTAGCTGGCGCGTGGCTGGCCAATGCGATGTTTGACCTGGACGTGTTTCAGTTCAGCAGCAAGCTGCGCAGCGGATGGAGCCAGTGGCTGGCCGAAGCCGTGGCAACGGCGGGATTGATTCTGGTGGTGCTGCGCGCTTCGCCCGGCAAGGCGGCGGCGCTGGTGGCCTGCTACATAGGCGCGGCTTACTGGTTCACTGCCAGCACCTCTTTTGCCAACCCGGCTGCGGTACTTGGCCGCATGTTGTCAGACAGTTTTGCAGGCGTTGCACCGGCAAGCGCCCTGGGGTTTGTCGCTTCACAGGCAGTCGGGGCTGGGGGCGGCATCGTCATGGACCGTTTGCTGGGACCGGCGCGGTGACCGGGGACTTGTCCCGAGTCGTCAGTCCAGGTATTTTTGCAAAAACCTGGCCTGACCCATCGCTGGGTCAAGTTGATAGCCGGCGAAACCCACACGCTCATAAAGCCGCGCTGCGCCGACATTGCCCTGCAACACTTCCAGCGTGAGTTTGCAGGCCCCGCGTGCACGCGCGATCTGCTCGACCAGCGCAAGCATCAGTTCGGCAATGCCCCGGCCCCTGTGGCTGGCCAGCACCACCACGTCATGCACATTGACCAGCGGCCTGCAGGCAAAGGTGGAAAAACCTTCAAAACAATTGACCAGGCCGACCGCCTGGCTGCCCTCGAAGGCCAGTACGCTGAACGCCTGCGGACGTGCAGCCAGTTCGCGCACCAGGTTGTCATGCACAAACACTCCCAGCGGCGAACCACCACCTGCCGGGTCGCGCGCATAAGCGTCAAGCAGTTGCACCAGATCGCGTGCGTGCTCCGGGTTGGCATAGTCGGCCTGCACGACCTGCAGGCGGGGCTCGGTGGGCGCCGCGGACGCAGGCAGCATCAGCCTGCCCGGACAGCCTGCGCCAGACGCTCGGCGCTGCCTTGCGCCTGCGCAGCAGCGCGCGCCTCCACCATGACACGCAGCAGTGGCTCGGTGCCACTGGCGCGTATCAGCACCCGGCCCTCATTGCCAAGCTCGGACTGCACGGCCTGGGTCTCGGAAGCCAGCAAGGCGTTGCTGGTCCAGTCCTGACCGGGCTGCAAACGCACATTGATCAGGGTCTGCGGAAACAAGGTCACGTCCTTGAGCAACTGAGCCAGTGTTTTTTTGCTGCGGACACAGGCCTGCAGCACCTGCAGCGCACTGATCAGGCCGTCGCCAGTGGTGTGTTTGTCCAGCGCCAGCAAATGGCCGGAGCCTTCACCGCCCAGCAGCCAGCCGTTTTTCTCGAGCTCTTCGAGTACATACCTGTCTCCCACCTTGGCGCGCACAAAGGCCACGCCCCGGGCCTTGAGCGCCAGTTCCACAGCCATGTTGGTCATCAGGGTACCGACCGCACCGGGAACCTGTTCGCCCCGCTCCAGCCTTTCGGCCACCATCAGGTACAGCACTTCGTCGCCATTGAAAAGGCGGCCCGTGGCGTCCACCAGTTGCAGGCGATCGGCATCGCCATCGAGTGCCACGCCGTAGTCGGCGCCAAAGTCTTTCACCGCCTTGATCAGGGCCTCGGGGTGGGTCGCGCCCACCTCGTGGTTGATGTTCAGGCCATCGGGCTTGCAGCCAATGCAGATCACATCAGCACCCAGCTCATGGAAAACTTCGGGCGCAATGTGATAAGCCGCGCCATTCGCCGCATCGACCACGATTTTCAGGCCCTTGAGCGTCAGGTCATTGGCGTAAGTGCTTTTGCAAAATTCGATATAGCGCCCTGCTGCGTCGTCCAGCCTGCGGGTACGACCCAGGTTGGGCGAGTCGGCCCAGACCGGTGGCTCATCGAGTGCGGCTTCAACGTCCTTCTCCCAGGCATCGGGCAGCTTGGTGCCCAGGGAGCTGAAAAACTTGATGCCGTTGTCATAAAACGGGTTGTGGCTGGCGCTGATCACCACACCCAGGCTGGCGCGCTGCGTGCGTGTGAGGTAGGCCACACCGGGCGTTGGCAAAGGCCCGAGCAGCACCACGTCAACGCCTGCTGAGTTGAAACCTGACTCCAGCGCGCTTTCCAGCATGTAGCCAGAGATGCGGGTGTCCTTGCCAATGACGACCGTGGGACGTGCTTCTGTTCTTTTCAGCACGCGGCCCACCGCATGGGCCAGTCGCAGCACAAAGTCCGGCGTGATGGGAGCCTGGCCGACCGTACCGCGAATGCCGTCGGTGCCAAAGTATTGTCTTGTCATTGCTAGCGGGTCCCTTGATCTCTGTCATGCCGGCGATGGCCGGATTCGTATCGCAGCAGGGATTTTAAGGCGGCTCGCCCGTCCGGGGCTGTAGGCCGGGACCTTACGAAGGTGTGGCCGCCGACCAGACCCGCAGGGCCTGCACCGTCTGCCGCACATCGTGCACACGGACCACGCGTGCGCCGCGGTCCACTGCAAGAACGGCTGCAGCGACGCTGGGCACCATGCGGTCCATCATGTCCAGCTGCGCGACGTTGGACAGCGAGGTGTGGCAGACCGCTGCCAGCGAGGATTTGCGCGACCAGCCGGCCAGCAGGGGAAAGCCGGCAGCCAGCAACTCGCGCTGCCGCGTCAACAAGGCAAAGTTCTGCGCCACCGTTTTGCCAAAACCGATGCCGGGATCCAGCACGATGCGGTCTGCCCGCACCCCCTGCTTTTGCAATTCTGCAGCCCTGGCGCCGAGAAAAGACAGCACCTGCGGCAGCACATCGCCCTCCATGGGCGCTGCCTGCATGGTCTGCGGCTCGCGGTGCATGTGCATCAGGCAGACGCCGCAGTTCGGGTGCCCGGCGACCAGGGCTGCGGCCCCGGGCTGGCGCAAGGCCCAGATGTCGTTGATGATGTCGCAGCCCAGGTCCAGCACGGCGGCCATGACCTCAGGCTTGTAGGTGTCTACCGAAACCGGCACGCCCAGCGCGACCGCATGGCGCACGACCGGCAGCACACGCCCCAGTTCTTCATCCAGCGGCAAAGGCAACGCGCCCGGTCGCGAGGACTCGCCACCGATATCAAGCATGTCCGCGCCGTCCTTGATGAGCTGCTCACAGTGGTCCAATGCGGCGCGCTGCCCGTTGCCGGCAGAAAAGTGCTGACCTCCGTCGGAAAACGAATCCGGCGTGACATTGACGATGCCCATGACACGCGGCTGGCTCAGGTCAATGGCGAAGCGGGAGGTTTGCCAGATCAATCACAACTCCTGAAAAAGAAAAACCGGGGACACGCCCCGGTTTTTTGATGTGCTGGAATTTCAGGCGACGGTAGGCGCCGGATCGGTGTTGACCGCAGGTGTGCCGCCGCTGGGGCCGCTGCCGCCGACGGATGGGTTGCGCGGTGTCCAGTCCTTGGGCGGACGGGGCTCCTTGCCGGCCATGATGTCGTCAAGCTGGTCGCCGTCAATGGTTTCCCACTCCAGCAAGGCTTTGGCCATGGCGTGCATCTTGTCCTGGTTGTCTTCGATCAGCTTGCGTGCCTGGGCGTACTGCTGGTCGATGATGCGGCGCACTTCTTCGTCCACCTTTTTCAGGGTGGACTCGCTCATGTTGTTGGTCTTGGTGACAGAACGGCCCAGAAAGACTTCGCCTTCGTTTTCGGCATAAACCATGGGGCCCAGCGCGTCGGTCATGCCGTAGCGTGTGACCATGTCACGGGCCAGCGCGGTAGCACGCTCAAAGTCGTTGCTGGCGCCGGTGGTCATCTGGTTCATGAAAACCTCTTCGGCAATGCGGCCGCCAAACAGCATGCTGATCTGGCTGAGCATGTACTCGCGGTCGTAGCTGTAGCGGTCCTGCGCCGGCAGGCTCATGGTCACGCCAAGCGCGCGGCCACGCGGGATGATGGTGACCTTGTGCACCGGGTCGCACTTGGGCAGCATCTTGCCAAGCAGCGCATGACCCGACTCGTGATAAGCCGTGTTGCGGCGCTCCGATTCGGGCATGACCATGCTCTTGCGCTCGGGGCCCATGAGGATTTTGTCTTTGGCTTTTTCGAAGTCCTGCATTTCAACGGTACGCGCATTGCGGCGCGCGGCCATCAGGGCAGCTTCGTTGCACAGGTTGGCGAGGTCAGCGCCGGACATGCCGGGCGTGCCACGTGCGATCACGCTGGCATTGACGTCCTGGCCAAGCGGCACTTTGCGCATGTGCACATTAAGAATCTGTTCGCGGCCGCGGATGTCCGGCAGCGTCACATACACCTGGCGGTCAAAACGGCCGGGACGCAGCAGGGCAGAGTCCAGGATGTCGGGACGGTTGGTGGCGGCCACCACGATCACGCCGACATTGGTTTCAAAGCCGTCCATCTCGACCAGCATCTGGTTGAGGGTCTGCTCGCGCTCGTCATTGCCGCCGCCCAGGCCAGCGCCACGCTGGCGGCCCACGGCATCGATCTCGTCGATGAAGATGATGCAGGGTGCGTTTTTCTTGGCGTTGTCAAACATGTCGCGCACACGGGCCGCGCCCACACCGACAAACATTTCCACAAAGTCAGAACCGGAGATGGAGAAGAACGGTACCTTGGCTTCGCCGGCAATGCCCTTGGCGAGCAGGGTTTTACCAGTGCCGGGTGGGCCAACCAGCAGCAAACCACGTGGAATGCGTCCACCCAGCTTCTGGAATTTTTGCGGGTCTTTCAGGAAGTCAACCACTTCCTTGACTTCTTCCTTGGCCTCGTCGCAACCGGCCACGTCGGCAAAGGTCACAGGGTTGGTGGACTCGTCCAGCATGCGGGCCTTGGACTTGCCGAAGCTGAACGCCCCGCCCTTGCCGCCGCCCTGCATCTGCCGCATGAAATAAATCCAGACTCCAATCAGCAGCAGCATCGGACCCCAGCTGACCAGCAGGGTCATGAGGAGCGAGCTTTCTTCACGTGGCTTGACGTCGAACTTGACATCGTTGGCGATCAGGTCGCCGACCAGACCACGGTCGAGATAAGTGGCCGTCGTGCGGATTTTGCGGTCGTCGGTGGTGGTGGCAATGATCTCCGTGCCGCCCTGACCTTCGGCGATGGTGGCGGACTTGATTCGCTTGCCCTTGACCTCATCGAGGAATTCGGAGTATCCGAGGTAGTTGCTGCCGGCGCCGCCACGTGTATCAAATTGCTTGAAGACGGTGAAGAGCACCATGGCGATAACCAGCCAGATTGCAATTTTTGAAAACCACTGATTGTTCAAGGATGACTCCGTTAGGGGAACAAAAGGCACATGCGCCTGATTTTATGCGTTTCAAGGGCCAAAACATCATGCCCGGAGAGTGACATCCCTTGGTTTGGCGAGGGATTGCGGCATTTTTGGCGTTTCAGGCGATGCCGGCTGGCGCTGAAGGCGTGGGTTTCAGACCCCGGCCTATCAAAAAGGTTTCAGAGGAGTTGGAGCGCGAAGCTTTGGGCTTGAAAGGCTTGACCACCTTGAAGGTGTCCTTGAACAGCTTGACCAGGGGGCTGTACGCGCCGCCATGAAACAGCTTGACCACCAGCGATCCATCGGGTTTGAGGTGATTGACGGAGAACTCCACCGCCAGTTCCACCAGGTGAGCGATCCGCGCGGCGTCAGCCGACTCAATGCCCGAGAGGTTGGGGGCCATGTCGGAAATGACCACATCCACCTTGGTAAACCCGGAGTCCGCCGCCAGCGTCTGCTCCAGCACCTGCAGAACCGAAGCCTCCCGGAAATCGCCCTGCAGAAAGACCACACCCTCCACCGGGTCCATGGGCAGGATGTCCAGTGCCACGATGCGGCCATTGAGCGCGCCTGCCGCAGCGCCATCAGGCGACAGCTTGCGGCGTACATACTGGCTCCAGGCGCCGGGCACACTGCCCAGGTCCACCACGCAATCGCCGGGCCGGATCAGGCCAAAAAAATCGTCAATTTCCTTGAGCTTGTAGGCCGCCCGCGCCCGGTAACCCTCTTTTTTGGCCAGCTTGACATAGGTATCGTTGACATGGTCGTTGAGCCACGCCTTGTTGACCTTTTTACTTTGGGTTTTGACTTTCATGCCCGTATTGTCCTCTCACCGATAATCAGGGCATGGCTCAAATACTACTTACCCCTGCCCAGCGCAAAGACCACCGCGCCGATGCGCACCACCTGGACGCCGTCGTGATGGTCGGCGCCGGCGGCCTCACAGACGCCGTCAAGAAGGAAATCGACGCCGCACTCAAGGCCCACGGCCTGATCAAGGTGCGCGTCCAGTCCGATGACCGCGCCGGCCGCGAGGCCATGTTCCAGAGTCTGGCCGACGAGTTGCATGCCGCGCCCATCCAGCACATCGGCAAGCTGCTGGTGCTTTGGCGGCCCATGCCCGAGAAGGAAAAAAAGGTCAACGAAGACCGCATGCCCGGCCCGCGCGACGTCAAGGTGCTGAAAAACAGCTCGCGTTACGGCCAGCGGCCCGAGGTCAAAACCCTGCGCGTGCTGGGCAACCAGCGCCTGACACCGGGCGGTACCGTCAAGCGGGCCAAAAAACCCCGGCTACAAAGCGTCAAGAAAAGAGCCCAGGACTGAATGGTCTTGGGCGCGCCGGGCGTGGCGCGGGCGAAGAGGTGTTTAAAATTTTTTGTCCCTTTAGAACGGGCACCTTCGCCCACAACTGTTTGCCATGACCTCATCCAACCCGCTTCTGGACTTTTCCGACCTGCCCCTGTTTGACCGCATTGCCCCTGAACACGTCGGCCCCGCGGTTGACGAGTTGCTGGTCGGGGCCAACGCCGCACTGGAGCGGGTCACAGCCCCTGACTTTCCGGCGCGCTGGAACGACATCTCCGCGGTGCTGGATGTCAGCACCGAAAAGCTCAGCCGCGCCTGGGGCGCGGTCGGACACCTCAACAGCGTGGCTGACACACCCGAGTTGCGCGCCGCCTACAACGCCGCCCTGCCCCGGGTCACCGAGTTCTGGACCCGCCTGGGTGCGGACGAGAGGCTTTACGCCAAATACAAGGCGGTCGACGTCAAGACACTCAATACCGAGCAAGCGCAGGCGCATAAAAACGCCATCCGCAACTTTGTGTTGTCGGGGGCCGAACTGACAGGCGCAGCCCGCGAGCGTTTTGCTGTCATCCAGGAGCGTCAGGCCGAACTGAGCCAGAAGTTCAGCGAAAACGCGCTCGACGCCACCGAGGCTTTTGCCTACTACGCCCGCGAGGATGAGCTTACGGGCCTGCCCGATGACGTGCGCCATGCTGCACGCACCCAGGCCGAAGCCGATGGAAGGGAAGGCTACAAGCTCACCCTGAAAATGCCAAGCTACCTGCCCGTGATGCAGTTTGCAGACAGCAGCCAGCTGCGCGAAACGCTGTACAAGGCCTACACCACCCGCGCCAGCGACCAGTCGGCCCCGGAATTCAGCCGCTTTGACAACAGCGCTGTCATGCAGGAGATCCTGGCGCTGCGCCTGGAAGAGGCACAACTGCTGGGCTACCGCAATTTCGGCGAGGTGTCGGTCGTGGCCAAAATGGCCGACTCGCCCGAGCAGGTCATCGCCTTTTTGCGTGACCTCGGCCAGCGGGCCAGGCCTTATGGCGTCAAGGACGTGGCCGACCTGCGCGAATTCGCTGCCGCGCAACTGGGCTTGAGCAACCCGCAGCCCTGGGACTACGCCTGGATTGGCGAAAAACTCAAGGAAGCCCGCTACGCCTTCAGCGAGCAGGAGGTCAAGCAGTATTTCACTGCGCCCAAGGTGTTGGCCGGGCTGTTCAAGATCGTCGAGACGCTGTTCGAAGTGGAAATTCGTCCCGCTTCAGCGCCCGTGTGGACGCCCGGCGTGGAGTTCTACCGCATCGAACGCCAGGGCACACTGGTGGGTCAGTTTTACCTGGACCAGCCGGCCCGCACCGGCAAACGCGGCGGCGCCTGGATGGACGATGTCCGTGCCCGCTGGTTGCGTCCGGACACCGGCCAGTTGCAGACGCCGGTGGCGCACCTGGTCTGCAATTTCGCAGACGGCGTGGACGGCAAACCCCCACTGCTCAGCCACGATGATGTGACCACCTTGTTCCATGAGTGCGGCCACGGCCTGCATCACCTCTTGAGCCAGGTCAACGAGCGCGACGTCTCGGGCATCAGCGGGGTGGAATGGGACGCTGTGGAACTGCCCAGCCAGTTCATGGAGAACTTCTGCTGGGAGTGGGACGTGCTCAAACACATGACCGCCCACGTGGACACCGGCGAGCCACTGCCCCGGGCGCTGTTTGACAAGATGCTGGCAGCCAAAAACTTCCAGAGTGGCATGCAGACATTGCGGCAGATCGAGTTTTCGCTGTTCGACATGCTGTTGCATACGCAGTGGCGGCCGGGCGACGACCTGATGGCCCTGCTGGCCGGCGTGCGCAAGGACTACGCGGTCATCACGCCGCCCACTTACAGCCGGACCGCGCACACATTCAGTCACATTTTTTCCGGCGGTTACGCGGCCGGTTATTACAGCTACAAATGGGCAGAGGTCCTGTCAGCCGATGCCTATGCGGCCTTCGAGGAAAGCGCCCACATGGACGCCGAGTCAGGCGGGGGTATAAACACCGATAACGGCGGGTCGGCGCGCAGCGTTACCCAGGAAACCGGGCGAAAATACCGCCAGGCCATTCTTGAAGCCGGTGGGAGCCGCCCTGCGATGGAGTCGTTCAAGGCCTTCCGCGGCCGCGAGCCCACCATCGATGCGCTGATGCGGCATCAAGGCATGGCTTGAGACCGACACCGAAACTGAAACGACACTGAAACTGGACCGATGCATGACTCCATCCATTAGCCGTACTGTCAAATCTGCCGCATTGGACGCCGGGCTGGTGCTGGCCCTGTGCCTGTCAACGCTTGCCCAGGCGCAGCAGGTCTACCGCATTGTCGGACCAGACGGCAAGATCACTTTCTCGGATCAACCGCCCCCGGCGTCGACCAATGCCAGGGTCACGGCCGCCAGTTCTGACGCAGGCCGGGCCGCTGCCACCGCATCGCTGCCCTTTGAGTTGCGCAGGGTGGCCACGCAGTATCCAGTGACGCTGTACGCCGGTGAGAATTGCGGCCCCTGCGCCACAGCCCGCTCCCTGTTGACTGCACGCGGCATTCCGTTTTCAGAGAAGACGGTGACAACCAATGATGATGTGCAGGCACTGCAGCGCCTCAGCGGCGACACCTCCCTGCCTTTTGCCACGATAGGCAGCCAGCAGCTCAAGGGCTTTTCGGATGCGGAGTGGACCCAGTTTCTGGATGCTGCTGGTTACCCCAAGTCTTCGGCATTGCCGCCAAATTTCAGGCAGGCACCGGCGACGCCAATGGTCACAGTCGCTGCTCCCCCAGCAGCGGCAGCACGGCCGGCCGTCGCGCCGGTCACACCCATTGCGCCGCCACCGCCCGAGCCTTCGAATCCCGCAGGCATCAGGTTTTAAACCGCGGTCACGCGTAGGTACTTAAAACGTCAGCGTCTTGACGCCGCTGGCGGTACCCAGCAAACAGACCGTGGCCTTGTTCAGGGCAAACACGCCCACCGTCACCACGCCCGGCCACTGGTTGATACGGCTTTCAAAAGCCACGGGATCGCTGATCTGCAAGCCTGTGACATCGAGAATGTGCTGCCCGTTGTCGGTGACCAGCGGACGCCCCTCCTTCAGGCGAATGGCGGCACTGCCGCCCAGCGCGGCAAATTCGCGAATGATGCGCTGCGCGGCCATGGGGATGACTTCCACCGGGACTGGAAATCGGCCCAGCACCTGCACCAGCTTGGATTCGTCGGCAATACAGATGAATTTGCGCGACTGGGCGGCCACGATTTTTTCGCGTGTCAGCGCAGCGCCGCCACCCTTGATCATGTGGCCGGCATGGTCAATCTCGTCAGCTCCGTCGATGTACACCGCCAGCTCACCCACTTCATTGGCCTCGAACACCGGAATCCCAAGGGCCTTCAGACGCTCGGTGGACGCCACCGAGCTGGAGACCGCGCCGGCGATGGTGCTGCGTATGCCTGCCAGCGCGTCGATGAATTTGTTGACCGTGGACCCGGTGCCGACACCCACGATGGTCCCGGGCTCGACATACTGAAGGGCGGCCTGGCCGACCAGTGTTTTAAGTTCGTCTTGGTTCATGGTGATGGTGGTGGTTAGGGGTACAGGTTTGCGACAATGGGTCCGCCCCCATAGAACAACCTAAATTATCCAATGTCCCTGCTCCCCTACGCTCTCGCCCGCCCTTTTTTATTTGGCCTGGATCCGGAAACCGCCCACGAACTGACCATGGCCTCTCTGGCGGGTACGCAACGCACACCGCTGGCGCTGGCCTATTGCTCAAGCCGGGTGGACGACCCGATCGAGCTCGCCGGGCTGACGTTTGGCAACCGCGTCGGGCTGGCAGCCGGGCTGGACAAAAACGCCCGCTGCATTGACGGGCTGGCTGCCATGGGTTTCGGCTTTGTGGAAGTCGGTACCGTCACACCCCTGGCGCAACCGGGCAACCCCAAACCGCGCATGTTTCGCCTGCCGCAGTCCAAAGCCATGATCAACCGGCTGGGTTTCAACAACGACGGGCTGGAGGCCTTTGTCGCCAACGTGCGCAAGTCGGGCTTTCGCAAGCAGCATGTCAAGCATCCCCTGCTGCTGGGCCTGAACATCGGGAAAAACGCCGCCACCCCCATCGAAAACGCCGTCGACGACTACCTGGCTTGCCTGGACGGCGTGTATCCCCATGCCGACTATGTGACGGTCAACATCTCCAGCCCCAACACCAAAAACCTGCGCGCGCTGCAAACTGACGAAGCGCTGGACGCGCTGCTCGGGCAGATTGCCGAACGTCGCGAGCAGCTCCATAAGCAGCACGGCAAACGTGTGCCCTTGTTCGTGAAGATTGCGCCCGACCTCGACGAAACGCAGATTGGCGTGATTGCCGCCACGCTCAAGCGCCGCGGCATGGACGGCGTGGTCGCCACCAACACCACCCTCAGCCGCGATGCGGTTCAGGGCCAGCCCCACGCCGAAGAAGCCGGCGGTCTGAGCGGCGCGCCAGTGCTGGCCGCCAGCAACCGCGTGGTCAGCCAGTTGCGCGCGGCGCTGGGAAAAAACTTTCCCATCATCGGTGTGGGCGGCATCATGAGCGCCGCAGACGCGGTCTCCAAAATCAAGGCCGGCGC
The DNA here is from genome assembly GCA_021731285.1 of Polaromonas sp. GTDB lineage: Bacteria > Pseudomonadota > Gammaproteobacteria > Burkholderiales > Burkholderiaceae_C > Polaromonas. Next base: position 27,915 of record JAKFXR010000085.1, read on the forward strand.
TGACGTGGTGCAGATCTACACCGGCCTGATTTACGCCGGTCCCGACCTCGTGCCCGAGGCCGCAATGGCCATAAAGAAACAGTGCTAGCCCTTGATTTACAAGGGATGACAGCTATGAATTTCGTAGCATGTCACCCACCAGCGCGCCCATCGCCAGCGAACTCGTCAGCCCCGGCGACTCAATCCCGAACAGGTTGACCAGGCCAGTCACCCCATGATCGGCCGGCCCCTGAATCAGGAAGTCGCTGGCTGCTTCGTGGGGCGCCTGGATCTTGGGGCGTATGCCGGCGTAACCCGGTATCAGCGCGCCGTCGGCCAGGGCCGGCCAGTATTTGCGCACCTCGGCGTAAAACGCCTCGCCGCGCGCAGCGTCCACCACCAGGTCGTCCGGTGAATCCACCCACTGCACGTCGGGGCCAAACTTGGCCTGTCCGCCGAGGTCAATCGTCAGGTGCACGCCCAGGCCGGCCGCTTCGGGCACGGGGTAGATCAGGCGGCTGAAAGGCGAGCGGCCCGACAAGGTGAAGTAGTTGCCCTTGGCATAAAAAGACGGCGGTACATGCTGCGCCGGCAAGCCCTCAAAGCGCTTTGCCAGCGCCTGCGCCTGCAACCCGGCCGCGTTGACGACTGTTCCGGCCTTCAGCTCGGTACCGTCTTGAGCTACCAAAATGATAGCGGACTCTTCGCACCGAGCAAGGGCCAGAGGCGAATTCAATGCCACAATACCGCCCGCGTTCTCCAGATCGCCCTGCAGGGCCAGCATCAGCGCGTGGCTGTCCACGATGCCGGTGCTGGGTGACAGCACCGCGGCCTCGCAGGCCAGATGGGGCTCCATCGCCTTCGCCTGCGCCTGCGTCAACATGACGAGATCGTTGACGCCGTTGGTAGCAGCTTTGGCGATGATGGCCTGCAGTTGGGCCACCTGGGGCGGGCTGGTGGCAACAATCAGTTTGCCGCAGCGGCTGTGACCGATGCCACGTTCCGCGCAATAGTCATAGAGCAGCTGTTTGCCCTGAACGCAAAGTCTGGCCTTGAGCGAGCCTTGCGGGTAATAGATGCCGGCATGAATCACCTCGCTGTTGCGCGAGCTGGTGCCGGTGCCTATCCCGTCGGCAGCCTCCAGCACCATCACCTCGCGCCCCTGCAGGGCCAGGGCGCGTGCTACCGCCAGGCCGACCACACCCGCGCCTATGACGACGCAATCGACGCTGTCCACCTACATCACCCGCGGATCAGTCTTCAGCAGCAGCCGCACTAGCGACTCCAGGCCAGCCTTCAGCGGGGTCGCCCCGTCGGTCAGCACCAGCGTCTCCTCATTCATGTAGAGCTTGCGGTTGATCTCCAGCTGGATGCTGTGGCGCTGGCGGGCCGGGTCGCCATAACGACGCACCAGTTCCACGCCCTTGTAGGGGTGGTTGTAGGCCACGCTGTAGCCCAGCTGCCTGAGATGCTCACACACCAGCAGGCCCAGCGCCCGGCTGGAGGTCGTGTCATCGCGGTTGCCGACCACAAAGTCTGCATGCGCCTCGCCGGGAAACTCTGTCGCGTGGCTGGACGCAATGGCGGGCATGGAGTGGCAATTGATGTGGATGCTGTAGCCATGCCGGGCGTGCGCCGCAGCTATCGCCTGGGCGACCGCCGTGTGGTAAGGCTGCCAGCACTGCGCAATGCGCGCCTGCACCTCGGCAACACCCAGCTTGCGGCTGTAGATGGGCACGCCGTCATCGGTCACGCGCCAGATCAGGCCCTTGCCGAGTCGTACCTTGGACAGCACTTTGGCGTCGGTGGCCACCGCGTGCGGCCAAGGCTCATCGAACATGCCGATGTCCACCTCGGTCGTATCGCGGTTGGCGTCGAGGTAGCTGCGAGGAAACAGCGCCTCCACCCAGGCCACACCGAGGGACGGCGCAAAGCCGTACAGCTTCTCGACATGGGTGTCCTCGGCCCGGCGCAGGGTCGGCAAGGCGCAGGCAAAGGCGAAATCGTCAGGGTAGGAGGTTCCGCTGTGCGGCGAGTCGAGCACCAGCGCAGTGGTGCCGGGCAGATAACGAAGCAGGGTTGTCATGGCTGAGATTGTGACCGGGGCAGGCCCCAAGCCTACCTCAGACGGGCACCGCGTGTAGCGGCGCGCGCTCCAGTTCCAGCGGGGTGCTGTGCGCCAGTTCAAATTCGCCCGACGACGCCCGGTGGTCCCAGCGCTCGACCCGGCAGCACCAGGGACGGCTTGCCGGATCGAAGCGCAGCAGGTTCACCGAATTGGGCGCCTCCTGGCGCACCCGCGACGACAGCGCCGTGCCGGCCTGAACGCACCACAGGCGCCTGCCCAGCCCCTGCACACGCGTCGAAAGCTCGTGCACATAGGGCAGGTGAATGTGCCCGCCCATCACGATGTCTGCCCCGCCTGTGCCCCAGGCCCTCACCGCTGGTTCCCACCCTCGCAGCAGGTCGTGTGCATCTTCGGCGCGCAGCACATACACCGGCTGGTGCACGACCACCACACGAAGCTGCTCGGGTCGCGCCTGGGCCAGCCATTGCAGGACACGTTCAATTTGCGCAGCGGAGACCTCGCCGTTTTTATGCCGCCAGCGGCGTGTGGTCTTGACACCAATCACGCTGAGCGTGGGAGTTTGCAGGGCGGTTTCAACTTGCGGGCCAAATGAGCGCAGGTAGTACGCATAAGGGGTCAACAGTCGCTGGTACAGATTGAACAGGGGAATGTCGTGGTTGCCGGGCAGGCTAAGCATCTGCGCTATCCCCAGCCGGTCACAAAAAGCCCGCGCCTCCATGAACTGCGATGGCCTCGCACGCTGCGTGATATCGCCTGACAGCACGAGCACGTCGGGTCGCTGCGCTATGGCCAGGCGCACCAGTGCCTCGGCGACTTCCGGCCTGTCCGTTCCGAAATGCGGATCGGAGATCTGCAGCAGACTGCTCATGCGACCTCCGCCCGGTCTGCTGGCGCAGGCACCAGCAGCAACAATGGCTCAGGCGCCACCTCGAACACAAGCGGCGTACGCATCCAGACGATTTCTCCGTCGGTGGCCACCTTGATGCGTTTGTGGCCGCGGGGCGTGACGGTCAGGCGACGGAACGCAAAGCTGTCAATATTTTCCGCGTCACCCAGCCGGCCCAGTACGCCGCGCAACAGCAGTCCAAAAAGGGCCAGTGTGCCAATGGGGCGCACGGCGATCCCGGTCAACAGGCCCTGCTCCACCGCGTCAGCATGCTGTTCATCAATGCCGACCCTCGCAAGCTGCAGATGGTTGTTGCCAACAAACAGGGTGGGGGTGCGCAATTGAAGACTCTGTCCGCCTGACTCGATGCGCAGCGCCAGTTGCTTGCGTGCCTGCAGCAGTGTCGCCAGGCGGGAGAGAAAAGCCACGAAGCGGCTGCGCCCCCATTGCTGCTTCCAGGCTTCCCTGTCCTCCAGCAACTGCGGATAGAGCCCGAGGCTTGCGTTGACCAGAAAGGGCCGTCCATTGACCTGGCCCACCTGCACTGGCGAGACATGCGCGCCCAGCAGCGCATGAACCGCCGCTTCGGTGTCCTGCGGAATGGCATGCACACGGCCAAAATAGTTGAAGGTGCCCTGCGGGAGCACGCCAAAGGGACAGCCGCTGCCAAGCACCACGCTGGCCACCGCATTGATGGTGCCGTCGCCCCCAGCGGCGACAACCACGCCCAGGCGTTCCCGCGCCAGACGGACAGCCTGGCCGGCCACCTCGCCGATGCGGGATGGATCGCCCACCGGCAAAAAAGTGAACTCACGGCCGGAGGCACGAAAGACCCGCTCCATGACCTGACGCTCGCCGTCCGCATCGCTGCTGCCGGCGCCACTGTTGAAGACCACAAAAAAGGGGCCCTGTCGGGCGACCCTGTCTGCCGGGGATTCAGCCACATTCATCACACGCGCCCGGGCTGGCTGGTCACCTCATCTGTACCGAACCCGACACGTTGACAAGCACCGTGCTTTTCCCGGCTTCGACGGGAATCGCTGCCTCCGCCACATCACTCTTGGCCTGCATGGCCATCACACGGGGACGGGGCGTGAAACCCTGGTCGTTCGCGCTGATGGACACCTCGCGCAAGGTGTAGCTGGCAAAACCGAAGCTTCTGGAAATTTCTGCGGCCTTGGCCTTGAAGCGCTCAATGGCCTGTGCCTGGGCTTCGCCCTCCACCTTGGCGCGCTGCTCACGGCTGAGCGCAAAGCCCACATTGCCCATGCTCAAGGTCTGGATTTTTCCGGCCGCGGCGGTGATGCGCGCAAAGTCCCGGCCTTCCAGTACCAGCTCTGTCGAGCCCTGCCAGCCACTGATCTTGCCGTCCCGGCCGTGACGCGGGTAAAGACTGAAGTTGCCGGTGCGTGCATCCATTTGCCCGGGCTGGGCGGTTTTCCTGGCTTCAGCCAGAGCGGCTTCAAGCGCCAGCCTGAGCTGATTCTGGACGGTGGCGGCATCGGCACCGTCGCGCGTGGTGTTCATGGTGATGGACAGCAAGTCCTGCTGCACCTCCACCGTCCCGCTGGCAGACAGCTGCGCAACGTTTTGCAGGGGCGCATGCATCATGACGGGCTGCGAACTCTGGGCCCAGAGTCCGGTGCCGGCAAACAAAAGAACGCTGGTGGCGAGAATTCGGGAAACAGGTTTCAAGGGAGACTTTCGGCTGGGTTGGTGCAGCGCTGATGCGGCTGCGAGCCACCACTTTAAACGCCGGTGCGGGTTGCGCTGCCATCCCCAAGCGTAGAAATCTGTCATCCAAAAACGCATATGTTTGATCCAGCTGGCAACAGCTGTAACAATCTGTCAAAGTGGCCGGAAAATCAGGAAAGCGCGGTTTTAGCCTTCAAAATTGCTCTGTTACAAATTACGATGGTCTTATGACACAAGCTAGCAATACCACCCGTGCCGACAAAATCCTGATTCTTGACGACGACGCCCGGATCCGCGACCTTCTCCGGCGCTACCTGGCCCAGGAAGGCTTTGAAGTCATCCTGGCAGAAGACAGCAAGGCCCTGAACCGCATCATGATGCGTGACGCTGTCGACCTGATCGTGCTTGACCTGATGATGCCCGGCGAGGACGGCCTGTCCATTTGCCGCCGGCTGCGCGCTGCCAATGACCGTACACCCATCATCATGCTGACCGCCAAGGGCGAGGATGTGGACCGCATCGTCGGCCTGGAAGTCGGTGCCGACGACTACCTCGCCAAACCCTTCAATCCGCGCGAATTGCTGGCCCGTATCCACGCCGTGCTGCGTCGCCGGCCAGCGGTGGAGGTGCCTGGAGCGCCATCCAGCGAGCAGGAAGTCGTCACCTTTGGGCCTTTCAGCTTCGACATGGGCTTGCGCACCCTTCAGAAAAACGGCGAAGAGTTGCCGCTGACGACCGGCGAATTTGCCATGCTCAAGACCCTGGTGCGCCACCCGCGCCAGCCGCTGTCGCGCGAAAAACTGGCGCAGCTGGCCCGCGGCCGCGAGTTCGAGCCCTTTGATCGCAGCCTGGACGTGCAGGTTTCGCGCCTGCGCAAGCTCATTGAAACCGACGCCGCGGTGCCCCGCTACATCCAGACCGTCTGGGGCATCGGCTACGTGTTCGTTCCGGACGGCACAAACTAGGCAAAATCTGGCGCTGCGCCGGCCCTGTTCACAGTCCGGCAACTTCCGGTTTTCTCAAACCGCCCTTAACCTAGTGCTGCATGCAAGGTACCAGTCCCGTCGAGTTGGAGACCGCCCCCGCGCCGCTGGAAATGCGGCCCCGCGTCGGCCTGAGCCTGTTCTGGCGCACCTTCTTCTTCCTGGCATTGCTGCTGATAGGCTGCATCGTGGCCTGGCTGCAAACCTTCCGCGCCCTGGAGTTCGAACCGCGCGCCGTTCAAAGCGCCCAGCAACTGGCTTCGCTGGTCAATCTGAGCCGTGCCGCGCTCAAATACTCCGACTCGATCACGCGGGTCTGGCTGATCAAGACGCTGGCCGATGAAGAGGGTGTGCGCATCTCGCCGCGCGAGCCCCGCGACAAGTACGAACAATTTGTCAACGACCCCTTCGGTGAACGTATCGGCGACGAGCTGACCTCCCGCATGGGCCAGGGCACGGTCGTGGCCAAGTCGGTCAACGGGGTGCCCGGGCTCTGGGTCGGATTCACGATTGACGGCGACGCCTACTGGCTGCTCACCGACCCCTCGCGCCTGGGCCCGATGCAGGGCGGCACCTGGCTGATCTGGCTGATCACGGCGGCCATCCTGTCGCTGGTGGGTGCGGCGCTGATCGCTCGCCTGATCAACCGCCCGCTCAAGCAGTTGTCGTTTGCCGCCAGCCGCATGCGCGACGGCGACTTCGACGCCAGCCTGCTTGATGAGCAGGTGGCCACCAGCGAAATCCGCGAGGTCAACATAGGCTTCAACCGCATGGCCGAGCAGCTGTCCAAAATCGAGGAGGACCGGGTCATCATGCTGGCCGGCATCTCCCACGACCTGCGCACGCCGCTGGCACGGCTGCGCCTGGAAACCGAGATGAGCGTGGCCGATGCGGAAGCCCGGGCGCACATGGCGGCCGACATCAGCCAGCTCGACGCCATCATCGACAAGTTTCTCGACTACGCACGGCCAGACCCGCCCAAGCTGGTGCCGCTGTCACTCAACACCATCGTCGACGCCGCTGCTTATGCGGTGGCCGAATACGCCGACATGCATGTCAACATCCACCTGCCGGGCAACATCATTGTGCTTGCCGACGAGGTGGAGTTGTCCCGCGTGTTTGCCAACCTGCTGGAGAATGCGCGCCGCTACGGCAAGAGCCCTTCCTCAGGCATTGCGGTGGTCGATATCGCGGCCAAGGAACGCGACCAGTGGGTGCTGATCAAGGTACGCGATCACGGCACAGGCGTGGCCCCGCAGGCCTTGACCAACCTGACCAAACCGTTTTTCCGGGGCGATGCAGCGCGCACGGCTGCCACCGGAGCGGGCCTGGGGCTTGCCATTGTCGAGAAAACCATGCACCGCATGGGTGGGGTGTTTGCGCTTGCCAACACCGGCTCGGGCGGGCTGGCTGCGCATATCAAGTTAAGGCGTGGTTGACCCCCACGGTCGCTCACTGCGTGTAGCTTCCTGCCCCCAGAGGGGGCCGCTGCGCCTGCGGACCGGCGGAGCCGGATCCGCGGCCCCGGCTGGATTTAAGAACCGTCCCTCAACCTTTCGAGCTTGTCATGGCGGACTTGATCCGCCATCCATGCAGGCACACCATGGACGATGCCATGACTTGCAGCGACTGTGGACGCGAACTTACGAAATGAATCGGCAGTTCGCCCTTTGCCGACGGGAATAGTTTGCTACTAAAACAGTAGCGCCACCGCGCGGGCTTCCATGCTCAGGCCTTCGCCGACGGGGCCCATTTTTTCGGCTGTCTTGGCTTTCACGTTGACCTGGCTGACGTCCAGCCCGAGCGCGCGCGCAATGCATTCGCGCATTGCCGGAATGTGGCTTGCCAGCCTGGGGGCCTGGGCGATGACGGTGCTGTCGATGTTGCCGATGCGCAGTTGCCGCGCGGCCAGCAGCTTGCCCGTTTCCCTGAGCAACACCACCGAGTCTGCGCCCTTGAAGCGCGGGTCCGTGTCCGGGAAATGCCCGCCAATATCGCCCAGTCCTGCTGCACCCAACAAGGCATCAATGATGGCGTGGATCAGCACGTCGGCATCCGAGTGGCCCAACAGCCCGACAGGGTGCGGGATGGTCACACCGCCAATGATGAGCGGCCGCCCGGCCACCAGTGCATGGGTGTCCCAACCCTCTCCAATCCGGAATGGAGCCCCGGCTGGTGAAGCGTCAGATGGATTTGCGGAGGGTGACATCAGGGGGTCGCTTTCGGGGCGGCGGGTTTGCGTGGGCGAGGTCTGGTTCTGCTCTTGATCAGGGCTTCAGCCAGCACGAAATCCTCCGGGTAGGTGACCTTGAAGTTGTGCGCGCTGCCGCGCACGAGTTTGGGTTGCAGGCCGGAAGCCTCCATGGCGCTGGCCTCATCGGTCACGGCTTCACCCAGTGTTTCAGCCATCTTCAGGGCCTGCGTCAATGCACCCAGGCGGAACATCTGCGGTGTCTGGGCCAGCCATTTGTCGCTGCGGTCCACCGTCGCAAGCACCCTGTCGTCCTGCCCTTGCTTGAGCGTGTCGGGCAAGGGCTGGGCCAGCAGGCCGCCCACCGGGTCGCTGTGGCAGGCGTCAATCAGCGTGTTGATCAATTCAGCGGTGATCAGGCACCGCGCCGCGTCGTGCACCAGCACCCAGTCGTCGGGCTCGGCGCCGGCACTGGCCAGATAGTCCAGGCCATTGAGAACGCTGGCTGCGCGGGTGGGTCCGCCACAGGCCGCCACTTCATACGCGCTGCTGCTTGTGCTGAAAAAATCATCGCCGGGCGCAACCACCACCAGACAGGATTCAAGGCGCGTCACCCCGGCAAAAGCCTGCAGCGTGTGCTGCACCATGGGCGCGCCGGCAATGGTCTGGTACTGCTTGGGCCGTCCGGCGCCCGTCAACGCCCTGCTGCCCCGCCCCGCGCATGGAATCAGCGCAAAAAAGCGGGGAATCAGGGATTTGGCGATGTTTGTCGTCATGGCTTCATCATAGATTCTAAAATCAGCGCTTCAGAGGCAAGCACACCCCACTCCAGAAGGTTTGGGGTGTTTTCCTTTTTCTGCACCGATTCCTGTTACCTTTTCCCGCATCTTGCGATTCAGATTGTTCATGGACTTACCCAAACTGCTCCCCGGCAAACGCTACACCGTGCCGCAACCCGCTGGTTCGGCCGACGCCCTGCTGCTGGCTCAACTGGGCGCCAGGGAAAAGGCCGCCGGCCGCCTGACGGCCATCGTCACCGCCGACGCAGCCACCGCCCAGCGGCTGCTTGAGGAGATCGCATTTTTTGCGCCCGATCTGCGCTGCGCCCTCTTCCCCGACTGGGAAACCCTGCCTTACGACACCTTCTCGCCACACCAGGACCTGATCAGCGAGCGGCTTGCCACCCTGTGGCGCATCAGCCAGCGCGACAAGGACAGCGGCGCAGATCTGGTCATCGTGCCCGCCACCACCGCGCTGTACCGGCTGGCGCCACCGTCTTTTCTGGCGGGCTATACCTTCCACTTCAAGGTGAAGCAAAAGCTGGACGAGGCCAGACTCAAGAGCCAGCTCACACTGGCCGGCTACAGCCATGTCACCCAGGTTGTCAGCCCCGGCGAGTACGCCGTGCGCGGCGGCCTGATCGACCTGTTCCCCATGGGCTCGCCCGTGCCTTACCGGGTCGACCTGTTCGACGACGAGATCGACTCGATACGGACCTTCGACCCGGACAGCCAGCGCAGCCTGTATCCGGTACCTGAAGTGCGGCTGCTACCGGGCCGCGAGTTCCCGATGGACGACGACGCTCGCGCGCGCTTTCGCAGCCGCTGGCGCGAGCTGCTGGACGGCGACCCGACCAAAAGCCGCATCTACAAGGACATCGGCAACGGTGTAGCAACCGCCGGCATCGAGTACTACCTGCCGCTTTTTTTCGAGGAAACCGCGACGGTGTTCGACTACCTCGGCAGCGAAGCCATGGTGGTGCTGCATGGCGACCTGGAGCCGGCTTTCCAGCGCTTCTGGCAGGACACCAAAGACCGCTACCGGCTGGTGCGTGATGCGCCGGACCGCCCGGCGCTGCCGCCCGAATCGCTGTTCCTGAGCAGCGAGCAGTTTTATGCGCGGGCCAACGAATACGCCCAGCTCGCCATCCGCCCTGCCATCGAGGACGTGGCCGACAGCGCGCATTACCAGAAGCTCGGCGAGATGGCCGTGGTGCGCGGCGCCGAAGACCCGCTGGCCCGCTTCAAGGCCCACATCCGCAACACCCCGCAGCGCGTGCTGCTGCTGGCCGAAAGCGATGGCCGGCGCGAGAGCCTGCTGGACTTCCTGCGCGCCAGCAGCCTGAGCCCGCCGGCCTTCGATTCGCTGGAAGACTTCCAGACCAGCCCGGAAAAACTCGGCATCGCCACCGCCGCACTCAACACCGGCTTCAGCTGGCTGGCCGGCGACATCGACTTCGTGACCGAAACCGAGCTGTTCGCCGCCGGCGCAGTCACGCGTCGGCGCAACAAGAAGCAAGAACAGGTCAGCGACGTCGAGGCGCTGATCAAGGATTTGTCCGAGCTCAATGTCGGCGACCCGGTGGTCCACAGCGCCCACGGCATAGGCCGCTACAAGGGCCTGATCAACATGGACCTGGGCCAGGGCACCACCGAGTTCCTGCATTTGCAATATGCCGACGAGGCCACGCTGTATGTACCAGTCAGCCAGCTGCAGCAGATCAGCCGCTACACCGGCGTCAGCGCCGACGAAGCCCCGCTGCACCGCCTGGGCAGCGGCCAGTGGGAAAAAGCCAAACGCAAGGCCGCCGAACAGGTGCGCGACTCGGCCGCCGAGCTGCTCAACATCTACGCGCGCCGCGCCGCGCGCGAAGGCCATGCCTTCCGTTATTCGCCCGACGACTACGAGGTGTTTGCCAACGACTTCGGCTTTGACGAGACCGCCGACCAGCGCGCGGCCATCCACGCGGTGATCCAGGACATGATCAGCCCGCGCCCCATGGACCGGCTGGTCTGCGGCGACGTCGGTTTCGGCAAGACGGAGGTCGCGCTGCGCGCCGCCTTCATCGCGATCACCGGCGGCAAGCAGGTGGCGTTGTTGGCGCCCACCACCTTGCTGGCCGAGCAGCATTACCAGACCCTGGTGGACCGTTTTGCCAAATGGCCGGTCAAGGTCGCCGAGATGAGCCGCTTCCGCTCCGGCAAGGAAATCAGCGCCGCCATCAAGGGCATCGCCGACGGCAGCATCGATATCGTGGTCGGCACCCACAAGCTGCTGAGCCAGGACGTGAGGTTCGAGCGCCTGGGCCTCTTGATCATCGACGAGGAACACCGTTTCGGCGTGCGCCACAAGGAGGCCATGAAAGCCATGCGTGCCGAGGTCGATGTGCTGACGCTGACCGCCACGCCGATTCCGCGCACCCTGGGCATGGCACTCGAAGGCCTGCGCGACCTCAGCGTGATCGCCACCGCGCCGCAGCGCCGGCTGGCCATCAAGACCTTTGTGCGCAGTGAAAGCAACGGCGTGATCCGCGAGGCGGTGTTGCGCGAGCTCAAGCGCGGCGGCCAGGTCTACTTTTTGCACAACGAGGTCGAGACTATCCAGAACCGGCGCGAAAAACTCGAGGCCCTGCTGCCCGAGGCGCGCATCGCGGTAGCACACGGCCAGATGCCCGAGCGTGAGCTCGAAAAAGTCATGAAGGACTTCATCGCCCAGCGCTACAACCTGCTGCTGTGCTCGACCATCATCGAAACCGGCATCGATGTCCCGACGGCCAACACCATCGTCATGAGCCGTGCCGACAAGTTCGGCCTGGCGCAGCTGCACCAGCTGCGCGGCCGTGTCGGCCGCAGCCACCACCAGGCCTATGCCTACCTGATGGTGCCGGACATCGAGGGGCTGACCAAGCAGGCCAGCCAGCGGCTCGAAGCGATCCAGCAGATGGAGGAACTCGGCTCGGGCTTTTACCTGGCCATGCACGACCTCGAAATCCGCGGCACCGGTGAGGTCCTCGGCGAGAACCAGAGCGGCAACATGATGGAGATCGGTTTCCAGCTCTACAACGAGATGCTCAACGAGGCGGTGGCTTCGCTGAAGGCCGGGCGCGAGCCCGACCTGCTGGCGCCGCTCAACGTCAGCACCGACATCAACCTGCACGCGCCGGCCCTGCTGCCCAGCGACTATTGCGGCGAGGTGCATTTGCGCCTGTCCTTCTACAAAAAGCTCGCGACCGCCAAAAACACCGACCAGATCGATGCCCTGCTCGAGGAAATCGTGGACCGTTTCGGCAAGCTGCCGGCGCAGGCGCAAACCCTGATCGACGTGCACCGCCTGCGCGTGATCGCCAAGCCTTATGGCGTGGTCAAGGTCGATGCTGCGCCCACCGTGATCAACATCACCTTCAGGAAAGACCCGCCCATCGATTCGATGGCAATCATGCATTTGATCCAGAAGAACAAACACATCAAGCTGGCCGGCAACGACAAGCTGCGCATTGAACGTGAACTCAAGGAGCCCAAGGATCGCGCCCAGATGGTGCGCGATGTGCTGCGCTCGCTCGGACAACCCACCACGGAAACCGCCCCCGCATGACCCCCACTGAACGCTCTCCCGGCCTCGTCGTCAACGTTTCCACCCCCGAGCTCAAGCTCGGCGACTTCAAGCTGATCGCCTTCGACATGGACTCGACCCTGATCAACATCGAATGTGTCGATGAAATCGCCGACGCCGCCGGCCGCAAGGCCGAGGTCGCGGCCATCACCGAAGCCGCGATGCGCGGCGAGATCACCGACTACAAGGACAGCCTGCGGCGGCGCGTGGCGCTGCTCAAG
>JAKFXR010000057.1 GCA_021731285.1 Polaromonas sp.
GGGTGGCCGCAGCATTGGCATAGGCACCATTGTTGTGGCGCTGGTCGGCGGCTGGATTTTCGGCATCAACCCGCTGACCATTCTGGGCATGCTCAGTGGCGGCGGCGCGCCGGTACAGGTCCAGCAGGGGCCGGCCCAGCGCCCACCCACGGATGACCGCATGGCCGCATTTGTTTCCACTGTGCTGGCCGACACCGAAGACGTCTGGAAAGACGTCTTCACCAAGGGGGGCGGCACCTATCAGGAGCCACGGCTGGTGCTTTTCCGCGGCGCCACGGCCACCGCCTGCGGCCAGGGTCAGGCGGCCATGGGCCCGTTTTATTGCCCGGCTGACCAGAAGGTCTACATTGACCTCGGTTTTTACGAGACCCTGCAGAAAAAACTGGGCGCGCCGGGCGACTTTGCCCAGGCCTATGTCATTGCGCACGAGGTCGGCCACCATGTGCAAAACCAGCTGGGCATCACCGGCAAGATGGAGCAGATGCGCGGGCGTACCGGCAAGGCAGAGTACAACGCCATGAGCGTGCGCCTGGAGTTGCAGGCCGATTGTTTTGCCGGCCTGTGGGCCCACCATGCGCAGCGCGCCCGCAGCGTGCTGGAGCAGGGCGACGTGGAAGAAGCCATGAATGCCGCCGCCAAAATCGGCGACGATGCCTTGCAGGGCTCGCGTGGCGGCAATGTGGTGCCCGAGAGTTTTACCCACGGCACCAGCGCGCAGCGGGCACGCTGGTTTGACACCGGCCTGAAAACCGGCAGCGTCAAGGCTTGCGATACCTTCAGTGCCCGGCAGCTGTGATTTCAGCCGTTTCCCCCATCAAAACCCCGGAATGCCCTGTTTTCCGGGCTAAACACGCCGTAATGAGACAATAGAGGGCAATGACGACTTCTTTTTCAAACCTCAATCTCGCCGAGCCGCTGGCCCGTGCCGTGGCCGAAATGGGCTACGAAACCATGACCCCCATCCAGGAGCAGGCCATTCCGGTCGTTCTGCAGGGCAAGGATGTCATGGGCGCTGCCCAGACCGGTACCGGAAAAACCGCCGCTTTTGCGCTGCCCTTGCTGCAGCGCATGATGAAGCACGAAAACGCCTCGACCTCCCCCGCGCGCCACCCGGTGCGTGCGCTGGTGCTGCTGCCCACGCGTGAGCTGGCGGTGCAGGTGGCCGAGCAGGTCGAGCTGTACGCCAAGCACACCAATTTGCGCAGCACCGTGGTGTTTGGCGGCATGGACATGAAGCCCCAGACGCTGGAGCTCAAAAAAGGCGTTGAAGTGCTGGTGGCCACGCCGGGCCGCCTGCTGGACCACATCGAGGCCAAAAATACCGTGCTCAACCAGGTCGAGTACGTGGTGCTGGACGAAGCCGACCGCATGCTGGACATCGGCTTTCTGCCCGACCTGCAGCGCATCCTGAGCTACCTGCCCAAGCAGCGCATCACCTTGCTGTTTTCTGCCACCTTCTCGCCCGAGATCAAACGCCTGGCCTCCAGCTACCTGCAGGACCCGGTGACGATTGAAGTCGCGCGCTCCAACGCCACAGCGTCAACGGTGGAGCAGCATTTTTATGCCGTCAGTGCCGACGACAAGCGCCGTGCCCTGCACCAGATTCTCAAGACACGCGGCATGAAACAGGCCTTTGTGTTTGTCAACAGCAAGCTCGGCTGCGCGCGTCTGGCCCGCTCGCTGGAGCGCGAAGGCCTGAAAACCACCGCCCTGCATGGCGACAAGAGCCAGGACGAACGCCTGAAGGCGCTCGAAGCCTTCAAAAAAGGCGACGTTGATTTACTGGTCTGCACCGACGTGGCCGCCCGCGGCCTGGACATCAAGGACGTGCCGGCGGTGTTCAATTTCGACGTGCCCTTCAACGCGGAAGATTATGTGCACCGCATCGGGCGCACCGGGCGCGCTGGCGCTCTCGGTCTGGCCGTCAGTTTTGCCTCCAGCAGCGACCAGCGGCTGGTGGCCGACATTGAAAAGCTGATCAAGACCAAGATCGAGCTCGAGCCCATGGAGTTTGACGAGGACCAACCCCGCATCAAGGAGCAGGGCCGCATCAACGACGGACGCCGCATGTACCGCGAAGGCGGCGCTGAAGACGCGCAGCCCGGCGTGGAAGCCCCGCGTGAGCGGACCGAGCGCAGGGAGCGCCGCGAGCACGCGCCGCATCAACAGCGCCAGGCCGCTGCGCGCGACCCTTTCTTTGACAAGCCCTACGAGTCCAGCCTTCCCGTGGAGGCCCAGCCCGCCTGGGAAGCCGCCGCAAAAAGCGGCGCATCACGCTCCAGCGTGTCGGCCAACATCAAGCCCAAGAAAAAAGTCGCAGCGCTGTTCAAGACCACCGCCTGAAGCTGGCGGCGGGAGCCTACTTTTTTGCAGGGCGCCGTCCGAGCCGCCCCGGCCGGGCAGCCCCCTAAGCTCAGGCCATGATCCCGTGGTTAGCCGCCAGGCGGCCGGTCTTCTGGCTTTCCGCCCTCCAATCCATTTTTCGCCCCATCCGGCGTGCCGCTGCCCTGTGGTCTGACGCCGAAGGGCTGCGCATGAGTGCGGCCATGTCCTTTTACGGCATCCTCAGCCTGGCGCCCCTGCTGGTGCTGCTGGTCGGCGTGCTGGGCTGGTGGCTGGACCGCAGCTACATCGAAGCGGGCTTGATCCGCCAGATTGAAGAAGTGGTGGGTACGCAGGGCGCACAACTGGTGCAGCAGGCGCTGAGCAGCGCGCAAAACCCTGCCGACGGCGTGCTGGCCTCCTTGCTGGCCCTGGGGCTGTTGTTGTCGGGTGCGACCGGTGTGTTTGCCGAGCTGCAGGATGCGTTTGAGCGCTTGTGGCGCCAGCAAACCGGCGAGTTGCCCAGGCAGAAGTGGTGGTATGGCGCCTCACTGCGCTTGCGTGGCATTGCCTACATCCTGGCTTTCGGGTTCCTGTTGCTGATCTCGCTGGCGATCTCGGCGTTTCTGAGCTTTCTCACAGGATGGGCCGGCGCGTATTTCCCGCTTGAAAAACTCGCTGTGGTCATCAACGAACTGGTGTCGCTGGCCTTCAGCGTGGGCCTCTTTGTCGCGCTGATGCGCATGAGCGCCGGGCCCAAACCGGCGCTGCGTTTTCTGGTGATGGGCTCCATCGCCGGAGGCATCCTGTTTGCTGTGGGCAAATACCTGCTGGCCATCTACCTGTCCACCGCGGCTGTGGTGTCTGCCTATGGCGCGGCCGGATCGCTGGTGGTCCTGCTGATGTGGATTTATTTTTCTTCGGCCGTTCTTCTGTTGTCGGCCAGCGTGGCGCGTTCCCTGTCGGATGAGGCGGCCATCACAGCGGCCAGGAGGGCCGGGCTGATGGTGCCGTCATCCTGATGCTATGAAAGTTATAGCTAACAGTCCCCGTCATTAAAGGGCGGACTGCCAAAAGTAATGTGCAATTCACGTCAGCCCGGGCCAGGCGCCTGCGCTGCAACACAGGGCACAGCGATCACTTCGAAACTGCCGGGAGCATCGCCCAGTCTGGCCGCGCTCAGACAGCCGCCCCAGACGCAACCGGTGTCCAGAGGCAGGGTGTTGCACAGCAGCCCGCCCTGGGCCTTCGCTGTGTCGGCCCCCAGGGTGGACCAGTGGCCAAAGGCAATCGGCAGGTCCGCGGTTTTGCGGCCCGGCACGGCAAACCACGGCCGGTAGCCCGGCGGCGCGGCCTGCGTGCTGCCGGTGGTGGCAAATTCCATGTCACCCTCGTCGCTGCAAAACCGCATGCGTGTCAGCGCGTTGACGATGACGCGCAGCCGCTCCGCGCCCTTGAGCCCGTCATGCCACTGGTTGGGTGTGTTGCCGTACATGCCTTTCAAAAAACCGGCGAGGTCAGGGCCGCGCAGCGCAGCTTCAACTTCAGCGGCCAGTGCCATCGTCTGCGCTGCGCTCCACTGCGGCAGCACACCTGCATGCACCATCAGCCAGCCATGCGCGTGGATGGCCATCCGGCGGTGCCGCAACCAGTCCAGCAGCGCTTCGCTATCCGGCGCGTCCAGCACCTCCTGCACCGTGTCGCCGCGATGCGGCTTGCGCAGGCCCTCGCTGATGCCCAGCAGGTTCAGGTCGTGGTTGCCCAGCAGGCACTGCGCCGCGTCGCCCATCGCGCCCAGCGTGCGCAGCACGGCCAGTGAGTCGGGACCGCGGTTGACCAGGTCGCCGAGGACATACAGGGTGTCCCGGCTTGCAGAAAAATCAAGTTTGCGCAGCAGGCGCGTCAGGGGTTCGTGGCAGCCCTGCAGATCACCAATGAAGTAAAGTGCCATGGTGTTCATTTTGCCTGTCGCCCATGGATTTCATCCTCATCGCGTTTCTGACCTTGCTTAACGGCGTGTTCGCCATGTCAGAGATGGCGCTCTCGGCAAGCCGCAAGGCCAGGCTGGCCGCCATGGCAGAGTCAGGCGACAAGGGGGCGGAGGGCGCGCTGACGCTGCTGGACAATCCCACCCAGTTTCTTTCATCCGTGCAGGTTGGCATCACTTCCATCGGCATGCTCAACGGCATCATCGGCGAGGCAGCCTTCAGCGGCGCACTGTCGAGCTGGATACTGACCTTTGGCGCTTCGCCGCGCGCGGCCGACATCTCGGCCACTGCTTTGGTGGTCACCATCATTACCTTCATCACCATTGTGTTTGGCGAGCTGGTGCCCAAGCGCATTGGCCAGCTTTACCCGGAGACCGTGGCGCGGCTGGTGTCGCGGCCCATGATGTGGGTGGCCACGGCCGCCAAGCCTTTTGTGCGCCTGCTGTCCTTCAGCACCCACGCGGTGCTCAAGCTGCTGCGGGTGGACACGGCCGGCGACCGCGGCGTGACCGAGGAAGAAATCACGGCCAGCCTGGAAGAGGGCGTGGATGCGGGGCTGATCGAAGAGCATGAACACCAGATGGTGCAAAACGTCTTTTTGCTCGACGACCGTCTGCTGACCTCGCTCATGCTGCCGCGCTCCGACATCGAATGGCTGGATGCGAGTGACACGGTGGCCCAGGCCATCGCCAAGGCGGGTGCCACCGGCCACTCCTGGTACCCGGTGTGCAATGGCAACCTGGACGATGTGGTGGGCGTGGTCAATGTGGCCAAGCTGCTGGCATTGCGCGGGCAAATCCGGCCAGCCGGCGCGGCTGAGGACAGCGCATCGACCCCCTCGGTGGCCGACCGGATTGACGCCTACGCCGTGCCGGCTGTTTTTGTGCCCGAAACCCTCACCGGCATGGAGTTGCTGGAGCAGTTTCGCACCAGGTCCACGCGCATTGTGTTTGTGGTGGACGAATACGGCGTGGTCCAGGGCCTGATGACGCCGATGGACATGCTGGAAGCCATCACCGGCGAGTTGCAGCCCGGTGCCCAGGTGGACGCCTGGGCCACCCGGCGGGCCGACGGGAGCTGGCTGATCGACGGCGTGATGCCGGTATCGGAGCTCAAGGCCAGGCTGGACATCAAGCAGTTGCCGGCTGAGGAGCGGGGCCGCTACAACACCGTGGCCGGCCTGCTGCAGAGCGTTTCGGGCCGCTTGCTCACGACGGGTGAAAGTGTGGACTGCGCCGGCTGGCGCTTTGAGGTGCTGGACCTGGACGGCAAGCGCATCGACAAGGTGCTGGTCAGCCTGGCTGGGGACGAAGCACCCGGCACCACATCGCCGGACTAGCCGACGGCTTCAGATCAGGGTCTGGCCGCGGGGGCAGGGGCTGCCGCTCTGGTGGCCGGCGCAACGGTGATCAGCACCTCATTGCCGCCAAAGTTGCTGCCCTGGATTTGCACGGTCGCCACGCGCTCGGCCTTGGTGAACGTCAGCAGGCTGAGCCGGGAGAATGAGCTCGATGTCAGCGTCCAGCCCGAGCCGGGCAGGGTGTCGCGAAAGTAGGCAAACACCGCCTGCGGGTCACCGGCGACGGTCACACTCAGGCGCCCCATCCAGCTAGCACCCGAGCCCATGACCAGTGTGTCCTGCTGCTTGATGACTGCGCCCACAGGCAACGCAATGTCGCCCGCCAGTTGCTTGGCCGTGGCCGCCGTGACCGTGCTGTCGGCGCCCGTGACGTTGCCGCCCATGGAGGTACAGCCCAGCGTCGCAAGGGCGCTGAGCAAGACAATGCCGTACTGTGTGAACGTCATGAGGTGTCCCTGTAAGAGAGGCTGCAAAGCCTGCACAGACTGGCAGGCAGCGCGATTGTAGCCGCGTGTTACAGCCCGGAGCGGGCACACCAGGGGGACGGGAGCGGACCGTGCAGGCGGTCAGGACTGCATGCGCCGCAGGCCGTTGGATGGCTGGTAGCTGGCCCGGCCTATGCAGTAGGCAATCAGGTCGCCCAGTTCGGTGGATTTGTCATAGACCGCGTTGGCGCCCAGGAGGCGGCAGTGGGTCAACAGGGACGAGACCGGGTAATTGGTCATCACCAGCACGTCCTGCTCTTCGCTGCGGGCTTTGCAATGGCGAAGCACACCGGCGCCTGTGCCTTCTTTCAGAAAGAGGTCCAGGATGGCGACGTCCCAGCCTGAAGGATTGCGCTCCAGCCAGTCCTTGGCTTGTGCTTCGGTTTCTGCGGTGCCGACAAGCTCAACATTGACTTCTTCGCTGAGTGAGTTGACCAGATGCTCCCGCATCGACTCGTTGTCTTCCACCACATAGACGCGCAACGCCATGCCAGATCTCCAATCAATGGCCGTTTCCGGCGCTATGTCCTTGATTCCGGAGAGAATACGTCTGTTTGATGAACAGGGTGGTGGGCAGAAACGCCAGGGGCGTGTGGGCGCTGTCCTACGTGGTTACCAATGGCGAGAAGCTGTTTAAAGCAAGCCGCGGCCTGCCAGGTTGGTCATCAGCGCTGTTGTGCCAAAGGTCCACGGCGGCGCCTTGTCGCTGTGCGACACGCGGTTGACCAGCGCGCCCAGCGAGGGCGTCTCAATGCGCACCACATCGCCCACCACATGGGTGAAGCCCTGGCCCGGGCCCATGCGGTCTTGCGTCGGCGCAAACATGGTGCCCAGAAAAAGCATGAAGCCATCGGGGTACTGGTGGTTGGCCCCGGCGGCCTGACTCACCAGGTCCAGCGGGTCGCGGCTGATCTTGGTGAGCGAACTGCTGCCCAGCATGGTGAAGCCCTCGGGCCCGTCCACCCGCAGGCTCAAATCACAGCGGCGCACATCGTCCATGCCAAAGTGCGCGTCAAACAGGCGAATGAACGGGCCAATCGAACACGATGCGTTGTTGTCCTTGGCCTTGCCCAGCAGCAAGGCGCTGCGGCCCTCAAAGTCACGCAGGTTGACGTCATTGCCCAGCGTGGCGCCCACCGTCTCGCCCCGGCTGTTGACGGCCAGCACCACCTCAGGCTCGGGGTTGTTCCACACCGACAGCGGGTGGATGCCAATGTCTGCACCCACGCCGACAGACGACATGGGCTGCGCCTTGGTAAACACCTCGGCATCCGGCCCAATGCCCACTTCCAGGTACTGCGACCACGCCCCCTTGGCCAGCAGCGCTTCCTTCACACTGGCCGCTTGCGGTGAGCCCGGCACGATGCCCGTGAGGTTGTCGCCCATGATGGCCATCAATGCCTCACGTATGCCATGCGCCTTGGACGCATCGCCCCGCGCCTGCTCTTCAATCACCCGCTCCAGCAAGCTGTCCACAAAAGTCACGCCACTGGCCTTCAGCGCCTGCAAGTCGCAGGGCGCCAGCAGCCAGGGCTGCTTGCCGCTTTGCGCCGCCGGGTCTGATTGCGCAAGCGCGACGTCGAGTTGGGCGACGACCGTCGCCGTGCCATCCGCAATCGCGCTTTGCACAGCATCAGCCGGGTCAGACAGTTCAAACAATTGCGTGGCTGTGGGTGCGATGGGAGACAGGTCATGCAGCGCTCCGTTGGATACCGCCACCAGGACTGGCCCCACACCGGGTAGCCAGATGCGGCCGACGAGTGTGGCCCGCGCGTGGTCTTGCGGCAGGATGGAAGAGGGGGTGAGTGAAAGCGTCATGGGAAACGTGTCCGGTTGGTGGGGCTGGCCAAAGGTCATATGTTAATACGCATCATGAAAAAAGCCCCTGCTCTGGGAGTCAGGGGCTTTCGGGTGGTGGTGAGGAATGTTTGCCTAGGGGTTTCGTACCTGGCTGCGCCACGTCTCAAACGCTTCCGTGGTTGGCGCAGGGCCAAGATGGTTCTGAAAGGCCATCATGGCATCGCTCAGTTTTCGAAAACGGTCGAGGCGCTGCAGCGTGGCCAGCCGCTCTGCGTCAACCCGGCTCCGAAGCTCGTTGGGTGTTTCTTTGAGTGGGTCGGTTGAATACATGGACACAGCTTACCGACCCCTCGCGATGCCGTCGCCTTGTATTGGCCTGAGCTGCCGTAGGACGGAGGCCCCGAAAAACAGCCAAAGGGGGGCAGGGCGTGATTAACGCACGAACTGGAGACCGTGAGCGGTTACTTCCATCAGTGAAAAAGGGACTGGCTTGCAGGCCCGTCCCTTTTGAATGGTGGCGGGACCTCTCGCACCTGTACAGTCTGCTACCTGACCCGCACCCATTAAAAACGAACTCATCCTGGAGAGGACCCCATGCGCGCGCCCCTGATTTCAATTTTTCGATTTGTTTTCTTGACCGCCTGTCTTGGCCTGTTGGTCGGCTGCGCACCGGGGATCCCGCTGCTGAAGCAGCTAAAAAGTGAAAACGCTCAAAGAATTGTTGTTGTCGTGGAAGACGATCCCTTCGAATACACCGTTCCGGCCTTCGCTGAGGACCCATACGTCGGTGGTGGCGTCGAAAAAGCGCTCTTCGGCGTATTCGGCGCTCTCAGTGTGCAGGCGCGACTAGATCAAGCGCGATTGGCGCTGAATGCCGAGGCGAAGGCTCGTGGCATATCAACCAACCATCGCAAGGCTTTTGCCGAGGCTCTTGGGCAGCGTCTCAAGGAGCGGGGCGTCGCTGTGGATCTTGTGCCGGCTACGTATGGAAGAGGGTGGTTAAGCGTCGATCGCTTCTTCTACCAGCCCCGTCTCGCGGACGTCCAGAAACTTCCCAAAGAAATTCCATCGCTTTACCTCACCCTTGATTTTGGCAGTTGCACTGTGGGGCCTGTGACGCCGTGCATACGGTATTCGCTGAATTCGACAGGGGTTGTCAGTTCCCCGGGTCCTACTCAAAAGTACCGGGGCTACTCGTTCGTGGAGCCCAATCTCCATGACTTGAGCCTGGCCCCAAGCGTCCAACGTTTCAAAAGCCTGGAGGAGGCCACCGCAAAAATCGCGGAGTTCGACGCGGCTCTGGCATCGTTAACGCCAGGAGCGGTTGACAACCTGGTGCGGGGCCTGGAAAGGGAGAGGACTAGATAGTCGAGATCTGGTACGCGTGTGACCGGTCGCCTTTGAAGTGCTGGCCTGCTCGCGGGAGCAGTTTGGTGAGTTCACGAAGCTCGAAGTGGCGCGCTGGAAGATTGCCGTCAAGGAATCTGACGCGTCGCTGGATTGAAGCGGGTTCTGTGGGTGGACTGCTTCGATTGAGTTGTTCACCCCGCATCTATTGCGGCGTTCACGTCTGCCTTCATTGTTTTCACCAGTCAGAAATACAAACAGCCCCTGATGAAATCCATCAGGGGCTGAACCACTTGCGTGGAAGGTCGTGCTTAACTATTAGACAAACAGTTCGAGCTGACCGGGGTGAGAGCGAAAGTGTTGGCATACATGCTCGGTCCTGCCGAAACGGAACCGCGTGTAAGCGCGCACAAAGATGCTCCTGAGCCGGGAGTAACGCATGGCGTCCTCCTTTCTAGGTAGATGTACCGGGGAGCATCTTGTTGCCTACAACGGCCTGACACTATAAAATGTCAGGCTGACCTACCATAGTCTCGGTGTAGCGCAGTCGGATCCAGCTCCTACTAGCCTTTACCGTTGAAATGACCCACTAGATCCCGCCAAGGACCTTGTGGGTTTTTTCATGCCCACCAGCGGATCATCTCACCAGTATCGCGATTTTGAACGTTCAAAAAGCCACTGTCAAGGCTAATTTGATGGCGGAGGAATAAAAAGGCCAAAATAAGCCAGTCTTGCGCTAGAATTTGGTTTTCCTCATCAAGCCGAAGGGGCACATCATGGCCAATGAAGTCGCAGTTGGGAGCGGTACTACAGCGCGCCGAGTAAATACTCGGGGCATTTCTTACCCCTCGACAAACATCGGTGCAGCAATCAATCTTGCTCGGAAGTACTTTGACGCTGAGCGTAAGTCTGAGGCTCCCGTAGGCGCCGCGATTGGTCATTTCGGCTATTCAGAGTCTAGTAGTGGCGGACGCCAGGCTATTTCAACATTATTGCAATTTGGGCTATTCGAAGACATCGGTCGCGGCCATGATCGCCACGTCAAGCTCACAGACAACGCCTTAACAGTTCTCTTGGCCGAGCCCGAGGGGGAGGACTACTATCGTGCGATACGAGCTTGTGTGGGTTCCCCCAAAATCTATCAAGAACTCTTCCGAAAATGGCCTGATGCGCTCCCCTCAGATCAAACCATTTCGTTCTTTCTGACAAAGGATAAAAATTTTAATGTGAGTGCCATTCCAGATTTTCTAAAAGATTTGAGGGTGTCTATTTCTCTGGCAGGAGTGGAACATCCCGGAGAGTTGCTTGCATCTGCAGAGGAGTCTGAGCAGGTTTTGGTTACAAAAATGAATTTTGTAGGTGACATTGTCCGGCGACAACGCGAGGCCCAAGGACGGACGATGCAAATTTCGCACACCGGTCCCTTAACCTTCGGGAATGCGCGACGCCCAAACGGAAATCAAGACGACAGCACGCTCGGTTCTTTTGGTTTTGATGAGTCCCAAAAGTATTCGACCCCCTTAATCGATGCTCCGTCGGTTTCTGGTAAATCGAATGAACGGGAATGGATGCGCGGAAGTTTGTCTAAGAGTTCTGAATTTAGGATTAGCGTAAGTGGGCCGATTACCGGCCGTGAGGTGGGACGATTGATCAAGCTGCTCGAAGCACAAAAAGAAGTGCTGGAAGATGATTCGAGCGCCGATGACAACAATTCACCAACGGATTAGATTTCTCTTTCAGGGGTGATTCGGTCGTAGGGCGAGGCAGCACGACCAGCACCAGAGAAGTCAATCGAATCTCATCCTTGTATTCAGACGCGATGCTTGGAATCAATCCTGAGTGTTTAGCGTTTCCCGGGGAAATCAATACGGTTAGGTGACCCTATTGAGAAGATGCCCCGCATCAATTGCGGCGTTCACTTCTCTCGGAGTTGTCCTCAACGAGGGTAAACCGTAACCTCATTCGAATGGAGCATGACTACATCCGGCTACATTTGGTTATAAAACCAAATGGGAGGTTCCATGACTCGAGAAATGCTTGTTCAATCCATCGCCAATACGATCAGCACGTATAGGACTGGAGAGCTTCAGCAACCAGATGCGACACATGTGGACAGATGGGCGTCGCAGTTTACGCAAGCGAATCAACTCGCATTCCTTCGTGAGTTCGACCACGTAATCAAACAGACATTTCTTACTGAAGCAACCATTTCTTCTTTCATAGACTTGCTTGCGACCAACCCTGCGCTGACGGGAAATAATCCGGCAGACTACTGGTCTAAGGCTAATGTGCTGAACATTCAAAAAGTGGGGCTTAGCCAGCGATCAATGGTCGGCATTTTTGAGAGGGTGATTCAAAGTAAGTTTGGAATCGCAAACCTACAGACGTCTCACCCTGAGGGAGAATTCATTTACTTGGATGATGTCATTTTCACAGGCACGAGAATAGGTAATGACTTATCGAGTTGGATTGAAACATCCGCTCCGCAAGTCGCGAAACTCCACATCGTCGTTGCTGGTTGGCATTTGTTCGGCCGATTTGGTGCGGGAAGAAAAATCGACGCAGCTATAGCGGCGTCAAAGAAAAAAATCGAGGTGCATTTCTGGT
This sequence comes from Polaromonas sp., assembly GCA_021731285.1. Taxonomy (GTDB): domain Bacteria; phylum Pseudomonadota; class Gammaproteobacteria; order Burkholderiales; family Burkholderiaceae_C; genus Polaromonas. The sequence continues at coordinate 11,910 of JAKFXR010000057.1, forward strand.
CGATTGAGCGTTTTCGCTTCGAGGATCGAAAGTACTATCGGATTAACGCGCAGGTGCTTGTACCTTCAGCAATTCCCGACTCTCAGGTCGTGCGAGATTATCTGGCCCAAGAAACGAAGTACCCGTTGCAACTGAGACCATTAGGTGGACAGCCAGGCATCTTTTCTTCAGAGGCGGCGCGCAGTTTGTTGGAATCCGAATTTTTGATTGCGGGCGCTTCGATACGATCTCGGGGATCGATGTCCAATGTATGGCGGCCATTAGGGTTTGGATACTTCGGGGTTGGATTCGGCGGGCTGGTGGTCACGCACCGGAATTGCCCTAATAATTGCCCTCTAGCCATGTGGTGGGGCGATCCAACGAAGACCACTGGCGCCTTGGCTTGGTATCCACTTCTGGCCCGCGACGGAAATTCATCGGCAAAAAATGTCTTCAGTAGATTCTCCTAATCAATCTGAACCTAACTCAAGAGACCTGAGGCGCTACAAGCGCGCTGACTGCGTGGTGGTGTTTAAAACTAAGGAGGATTGGGGCGGTCTGTCGAACATGGCAGGAGGTTACCCTCTGTATGTAAACGATGTCCGGATTCTTACGACTGAAGCGCTTTACCAAGCCTGTCGTTATCCACACCTAGCGAATGTGCAACGAACGATCATTCAGCAGACGAGCCCAATGACTGCGAAGATGAAGGGGAAACCGTTTCGTAGTGAGACCCGACCTGATTGGGAATTGGTTAAATACAAGATCATGCGATGGTGTCTGAGGGTAAAGCTTGCTCAGAACTACCAAGAGTTTTCTCGTTTACTACTTGCGACGCGTGGACGCGACATCGTGGAACAGTCAAGCAAAGATGACTATTGGGGTGCCAAAGTGACCGAAGATGGCGAAGAGTTAGTGGGTGAGAACGTGCTGGGCCGATTGCTAATGGGGTTACGTCAGAGACTGACTGACGACACCCTAGAAACTTTACTGACTGTTGAACCGCTACCCATTCCAGACTTTAAGCTTTTTGAGTGTTCAATAGACACGGTTGTGCCGCGAGAGCGCAAACTTGAGCCACACATCAATCCTCCCCTCTTTTAAGTTTCCAGTGTTGAGAATTGGTTAGAAAAACAAAAAAGCCCTCAATTGAGGGCTTTTGCTTTAAGAGAGACCAACTGTCATCAGTTGTCTTCAGTAATCACTATCGCATTTGACTGCGAAAAATGGTGCCGGAGAGATGAATCGAACACCCGACCTTCTCATTACGAATGAGCTGCTCTACCGACTGAGCTACACCGGCATTGGTGTGGAAGTTAGCCTCAAATTATAGCTTGGCGTGGTAGCTGGTCACTCGCTCGACCTCGTTCTTCGAGCCCAGGATCACGCTGACGCGCTCGTGCAATTTGCCGGGCTGGATGTCCAGAATGCGCTGCTTGCCGTTGGTGGCCATGCCGCCTGCTTGTTCAATCAGCCAGCTCATGGGGTTGGCCTCGTACATCAGGCGCAGCTTGCCGGCTTTCTCGGGCTCGCGCTTGTCCCAGGGGTACATGAAGATGCCGCCGCGGCACAAGATGCGGTGCACGTCGGCCACCATCGCGGCCACCCAGCGCATGTTGAAGTCCTTGCCGCGCGGTCCGTCCTTGCCGGCCAGGCATTCGTCGATGTAGCGTTTGACGGGTTCGTCCCAGTGCCGCATGTTGCTCATGTTGATGGCAAATTCCTGCGTGTCTTCGGGAATGGTCACGTTCTCTTCGATCAGCACAAACGAGCCCTGCTCGCGGTCCAGGGTGAACATGGCCACGCCGTCGCCCACTGTCAGCACCAGCGTGGTTTGCGGGCCATAGATGCAGTAGCCTGCCGCCACCTGTTTGTTGCCGGCCTGCAGAAAATCGCCCTCGTCCACACCGCGGTCGTCTTCAGGCATCTTGAGCACGCTGAAGATGGTGCCAATGCTGACGTTGATGTCGATGTTGCTCGAACCATCGAGTGGGTCAAACAGCAGCAGGTACTCGCCCTGGGGATAGCGGTTGGGCACCACGTAGATGCTGTCCATTTCTTCCGACGCCATGGCCGCCAGGTGGCCGCCCCATTCGTTGGCCTCGATCAGCACCTCGTTGGCGATGATGTCCAGTTTTTTCTGTACCTCGCCCTGCACGTTCTCGCTGCCTGCCGTGCCCATGATGCTGTTCTCGCCGCCAAGTGCGCCCTTGTTGACGGCCTGGCTGATGCTTTTGCAGGCGCGGGCCACCACTTCGAGCAGCAGGCGCAACTGCGAAGGGATGTGGCCTTCCATGCGCTGCTGCTCGACGAGGTAGCGGGTGAGGGATATTTTTTGGGACATGGGGGCTCCTTGGTTGGTCATCCCGGACTTGATCCGGGATCCAGGTATTGCTTAAAAAATTTCATGCGTCATCTGTCGTGTGTCATTGCCGGCCGGTCCGCCATCCCTGCGCTGACACCTGCATTTGGGGTTTGCCGGCATGGATCCCGGATCGAGTCCGGGATGACAGGCGAAGTCCGGGATGACAGGCGGGAGACCGGGATGACATCCATTTGTTAGTCTGCGAGCGCACGGGTGATGACCTCTAAGGTGTCTTTGCTCAAATCTGGTTTGGCCGCCACGCGCGCAATCGCTTCGCGCGCTGCGCTGCGGTAGGGCTCGGCCAGTTTCTTCCAGCGGTCCAGGGCGCGGGCCAGGCGTGCGGCCACTTGCGGGTTGATGGCGTCGAGTTCCACCACACGCTCGCTCCAGAAGACATAACCCGCTGCATCGGCGCGGTGAAAAGCCGCCGGGTTGCCCTGGCAAAAGGTGCTGACCACACTGCGTGCGCGGTTGGGGTTGCGCAGACTGAAGTCGGGGTGCTTCATCAACTGGCGCACGGCCGGCAGGATGTTGCCGCCGCGGTCCGGCGCACCGGCCTGCAGGGCCATCCACTTGTCGATCACAAGCGCTTCGTTTTTGAACATCGCATGAAAACGCGGCAGGGCCTGCGCAGCCAGCGGATGGTCGCTGGAGACCAGCGCCGTCAGCGCGTTGAAGCGGTCGGTCATGTTGCCCGCGTCCTTGAACTTTTGCAGCGTCTTGCCGGGCCACGCGGTGTCGCCCGTGGCCATGGCAGCCAGGCACAGCTGGCTCAGCGCCATGCCGGCCAGCGCGCGCCGGCCCGACGACAGCGGGTCGGGGGTGTAAGCACCGTTGTCCTGGTGCGCCTCGAAGGTGTCGGCCCAGTCGGCTGCCAGGGCGGTGGCCAGTTGCAGGCGCATGGCCTCGCGCACCCGGTGAATGCGCTGCGGGTCAACCACGTCCAGTTGCTCGGCGAGGTAGGTCTCGGACGGCAGGGTCAGCACCAGCTCCTTGAAAGCCGCGTCCAGCCCCGGATGGCGCAGCACGCTGCGCATCGCCTCAATGTAGTCGCTGCCCAGCGGCCTGGCAGACAGCGTTTGCGAGTCATCTGCAACGGCGCTGATGGCGCTGCGCACAGCCAGGCGTTGTCCGGCTTCCCAGCGGTTGAAGGGATCGCTGTCATGGGCCAGCAGGTGCAGCAACTGGGCGTCGCTGTAGTCAAACTCCAGCACCACCGGCGCGCTGAAACCGCGCAGGATGGACGGAACAGGCTCGGCGTCAACATTGACAAAGCGCAGGCTCTCCTGGGCCTGCGTCAGCACAAAGCTGCGGGAGGTGGCCCCGGCTGCCGCTTCGCCTTCGAGCTGCAGCGCGATATCGCGGCCGTTGGCGTCCAGCAGGCCCAGACCGACGGGAATCACAAACGGCTGCTTGACGGGCTGGCCCGGTGTGGGCTCGCAGCGCTGCGAGAGTGCCAGGGTGTAGCTGCGGGCAGCGGCGTCGTACACGCCCTGCGCCTGTACGCGCGGTGTGCCGGCCTGGCTGTACCAGAGCTTGAACTGCGGCAGCAGGCGCGCCAGGTCGGACAGCGGATTGGCGTCGGCAATGGCCTGTGCAAAGTCGTCGCAGGTCACGGCCTGGCCGTCGTGCCGCGCAAAGTACAGCGCCATGCCTTTGGCAAAGCCTGCGCGGCCTACCAGGGTCTGCATCATGCGCACCACTTCCGCGCCTTTTTCGTAAATGGTGACGGTGTAGAAGTTGCTGATCTCGACATAGCTGTCGGGCCGCACCGGGTGGGCGGCCGGGCCGGCGTCTTCCGGAAACTGTGCAGCGCGCAGCACACGCACGTCTTCAATGCGCTTGACCGCGCGGGCCGAGGGCTGCAGGCACAGGTCCTGCGAGAACTCCTGGTCGCGGAAGACCGTCAGGCCTTCCTTCAGGCTGAGCTGGAACCAGTCGCGGCAGGTGATGCGGTTGCCGGTCCAGTTGTGAAAGTACTCGTGGCCGACCACGCTTTCGATGTTCGAAAAGTCGGTATCGGTGGCCGTGGCCTGATTCGCCAGCACGTACTTGGTGTTGAAGATGTTCAGGCCCTTGTTTTCCATGGCGCCCATGTTGAAGTCGCTGGTGGCAACAATCATGAAGCGCTCGAGGTCCAGACTCAGGCCAAAGCGGGCTTCGTCCCAGGCCACCGAGTGCATCAGCGAGGTCATCGCGTGTTCGGTCTTGTCCAGGTCGCCGGGCCGCACATACACCTGCAGCAAGTGGTCCTTGCCCGCGCGCGAGGTGATGCGCTGCTCACGCGCCACCAGTTGGCCGGCCACCAGCGCAAAAAGGTAGGCGGGTTTTTTGTGCGGGTCCACCCACTTTGCAAAATGGCGGCCGTCTTCCAGCATGCCCTGCTCGACCAGGTTGCCGTTGGACAGCAGCACCGGGTACTTCGCTTTGTCGGCGCGGAGTAGCACGGTGTAGCTGGCCATCACGTCGGGCCGGTCCAGAAAATAGGTGATGCGCCTGAAGCCTTCAGCTTCGCACTGGGTGAAGAAGGAATCCTCGCTGACGTACAGGCCCATCAGCTTGGTGTTTTTGGCGGGCGCGCAAGTGGTGAAGATTTCGAGCTCAAAGGCCTCGTTGCCGGTGGGCAGGTTCTCCAGCACCAGTTGCTCGCCTTCCATGCGAAAGGAGGTGCCCTGGCCGTTGACCAGCACGCGGGCCAGGTTCAGTTCTTCGCCGTCGAGCTTGAGCGGCTGAGCAGCAACATCCGGGTTGCGGCGCAGCGTCATCTTGTTGAGCACACGGGTCTTGGCCGGGTCCAGGTCAAAGGACAGGTCGACCGTGTCTATCCAGTAGGCCGGCGCAACATAGTCGGCCCGGTGGATGGCGATGGCTTGTCCTTCACGCAACATGGTGGATTCCCAGGGTTGAGCCGGACTGGCTCCAATATTTCTTGGTTACTGTCATGCCGGACTTGATCCGGCATCCATGATGCGCGGGCATGGATTGCGGGTCGAGCCCGCAATGACAGCGAAGCGAACGGTATGAGGCGAGGCTCGCAGTGAGGGCTATTGAGTTCATACGCCTTGTTTCAGTGAGGCTTCAATAAAGGGATCGAGGTCGCCGTCCAGCACTTTTTGCGTGGCCGAGGTCTCGTAGTTGGTGCGCAAGTCCTTGATGCGGCTCTGGTCCAGCACATAGCTGCGGATCTGGTGGCCCCAGCCCACGTCGGTCTTGGTGTCTTCCAGCTTTTGCTGGGCTTCCTGCTGCTTGCGCAGCTCAAAGTCATACAGCCGTGAGCGCAGGCGCTTCCACGCCACATCACGGTTGCTGTGCTGGCTGCGGCCATCCTGGCACTGCACCACAATGCCGGTCGGGATGTGCGTCAGGCGCACGGCCGAGTCGGTCTTGTTGATGTGCTGGCCGCCGGCGCCGCTGGCGCGGAAGGTGTCGGTGCGCACGTCGGATGGGTTGATGTCGATCTCGATCGAGTCGTCAATCTCGGGATACACAAACACCGAGGCAAACGAGGTGTGGCGCCCGCCCGAGGAGTCAAACGGCGACTTGCGCACCAGGCGGTGCACGCCGGTTTCGGTGCGCAGCAGGCCAAAGGCGTACTCGCCCTCGATCTTGATCGTCGCGCCCTTGATGCCTGCGGTGTCGCCCGCAGTTTCGTCTTCGATCTGCGTCTTGAAGCCCTTGCGCTCGGCGTACTTGAGGTACTGGCGCAGCAGCATGCTGGCCCAGTCGCAGGCTTCGGTGCCGCCGGCGCCAGCCTGGATGTCGAGAAACGCGTTGAGCGGGTCGGCCGGGTTGTTGAACATCCGGCGAAATTCCATTTTCTCGACTTCCACTGCCACCAGGGCGGCTTCGCCTTCGATCGACGCCATGCCGGCATCGTCGCCTTCGCTTTTGGACATCTCGAACAGCTCGGTGTTGTCGGACAGTTCGGCGCTCAGGCGGTCAATCACATGGACCACGTCTTCCAGCGACTTTTTTTCCCTGCCGAGTTCCTGCGCGCGTTTGGGGTTGTCCCAGACCTTGGGGTCTTCCAGTGCGGCGTTGACTTCGTTTAATTTACGTTCTTTGGCAGGGTAGTCAAAGATACCCCCGGAGCTCGTTGACCCGGTTGCTCAGGTCGGCGAGCTGGTTGCCAATGATGTTGATGCGTTCTGCGTCCATGAGAAAGTCCTGTCCTGATCTGGGGTTCAATTCCCCATTTTCTCATGCCGCGGACAGGGCCGGCTTTCAGCGCTGCCCGGGCGGCTCGCGCGGGTGCGCCGAAAATTTTTATGGGCTGGATTGTCATCCCGGGCTAGACCCGGAATCCATGACCTCCCGCGCCCGCGCCGGGATCCGGACGCATGGATGGCGCATCGGGTCCGCATGGCGACGGCGCGGCCTGGGTACCGGAGATTACAGAGAAAATTGGCCACCTGCCCTTATAGGGCGGGAATAGTTTGCTATCAAAAGCAGAGCAAACCGCGGCGGCGCCGGGTCAGGCAGTCGTTTCGGCGGGCGGGTTCAGCGGCAGGGTGACCTGAAAGACCGTGCCCTGGCCGGGCTGGCTCTGGACCGCGATCATGCCCCCGTGCGCTTCCACCAGTTGGCGGGTGATAAACAGGCCCAGGCCCAGGCCACCCGTGCCGTCGTCTCCGGTCACGCGCTCAAACTGTTCAAAAATGCGCTGCTGGTCGGCTTGCGAAATGCCCATGCCCTGGTCGCGCACATCAATGCGTACGCTGTCGGCCAGGGGGTGCACGCTGATCTCCACCGGCTTGCCGCGTCCATAACGCAGCGCGTTGGTCAGCAGGTTGACGATGACCTGCTCGATGCGGAATTCGTCCCACATGCCGGTGACAGGCACCGGTTGCAGCAGGCTGATGGTGGTGGCGGCATCAGCGGCCTGATGGGACAGGTTGTCCACCACCCGCACCAGCAGGGCAGCCAGTTCCACCTGCGCCGGACGGATCGACAGGCGGTTGCTGCGAATCCGCGAGGCATCGAGCATGTCGTCAATCAGCCGCACCATGCTCTGGATCTGGCGCTGGTCCTTCGCAACCATGGCCTGCAGATAGGGCGCGTCAAAAATGGCAGACTGGCCCCGCTTGAGCTGCATCTTGCGCAGTTGCGTTTCCAGAAACAGGCTGTTGAGCGGCGTGCGCAGCTCGTGGGCAGCCATGGACATGAAATCGTCGCGCATGCGCAGGGCGGTGCGCAGCTCGGCTTCGGTGGCCTGCAACTGAGTCATCAACTGGTTTTGTTCATGCCGGCTTTTCTCAAGCGCCTGCACCTGCCTGCGGACTTCACGGCGTTGCCGGTAGAGCTCGACAAAAATGTTGACCTTGCCCCGAACCGCATCGATATCGAGAGGCTTGTACAAAAAGTCCACCGCGCCGGTTTCGTAGCCGGTAAACGCGTAGTTGGATTCCTTGCCCGCGGCGCTGACAAAAATGATGGGAATGTGGCGCGTTTTTTCCGTGCTGCGCATCAGTTTGGCCAGCTCAAAGCCACTCATGCCGGGCATCTGCACGTCCAGGATGGCCAGCGCAAATTCATGTTCCAGCAGCAGGTTCAGGGCGTCCTCACCGCGTGAGGCCTGAAAGATGGTGCGGTCGTCCTGCCGGATCAGTGCGTTCAGCGCCAGCAGGTTTTCGGGCAGATCATCAACGATCAGGATGCGTGTGGTGTTTTCTTCGGCCAAATCGGTTGACTCCGGCGGCAAGGGCGGGGACGGGTGTGTCCCTGATGGTACAGCCGGGTCTGTCTGCGGGGAAAAAGTCAAAGCCTCAAAAGCTGTCAATGTCATGGGTTACCGATGGCCAGGGCGGCCACATATTTGCGGGAAGGGTGGATAGGACGTGCCGCGTCAAGGGTGCAAGCAGGCCTATGCACCGTCTGTGCGGTACCCCACATAAGGGGGCCGGAGGTGCGGCGACCCGACGTCATGCCTGGTTGAGTTCGAGCAGCAGGTCGCGTATGCCGGCCAGCTTGAGGATGAAATCGGGCTGCAGCCTGCGAATGGCAGCCTCCGGCATGGCGGGTACCTCCGCTTCTGCGGGGTCCTGCACCACGGTCAGGCCGCCTTGCTGCTTGATGCGCGCCAGACCGGCAGCGCCGTCGCTGTTGGCGCCGGTCAGCACCACACCTGCCAGGGCTGGCCCGTACGCGTCTGCAGCGGACTCCATCAGCACATCGATCGAGGGACGTGAGTGGTGCACAGCTTCTTCGCCGCTCAGTGAAAAAGTGCGGTCCATCTCCACCGACAGGTGGTAGCCCGGGCACGCGAAATACAGCGTGGCTGGCGCAATGCTTTCCTTGTCTGCGGCTTCGCGCACGGCAAACGGCAGCCGGTACTGAAAAATCTCGGCCAGCTGGCTTTTGCGGCCTTCAGGCAGATGCAGCACAACCATCAGCGGCAGCCGAAAACTGCGCGGCAAATCTGCCAGCACCGCCAGCAGGGCGTGCACCCCTCCCGCAGACGCGCCTATGGCGACTGCCTGGATCGGCTGGTGCGTGACGCCCGGGGTCATGGTGCCTGGCCTGGTGCCGCCTCAAGCTTGCGAAAAATCCGGGCGGGTTTGTCCAGCGCTGCAAAGTGCCCCGCGTAGCCCGAGAACTCGATGCTTTCCTTGCTGCCCAAAGCCATGAAGCCGCGGTGACTCAGGGACTCATGAAACAGACCCAGCGCACGGTCCTGCAGGGTCTTGTTGAAGTAAATCAGCACGTTGCGGCAGAGCACCAGTTGTGTTTCCGAGAACACACTGTCCGTGGCCAGACTGTGGTCCGAGAAAGTGACGTTGGCGCAGAGCGAAGGATCGAAGATGGCGGCGTCGTACGAAGCGCTGTAATAGTCGGAGAAGGCCTGCCTGCCACCGGCCTGCTGGTAGTTGGCGGTGTGGCCCCGGATGCTGCCCAGCGGGAAAATGCCGCGCCTGGCTTTGGCCAGGGCCACCGGGTTGATGTCGGTTGCGTAGATCAGGGACTTGTCGAGCAGGCCTTCTTCACGCAGCAAAATCGCCAGTGAATACACTTCCTCACCCGTGCTGCAACCGGCAATCCAGATTTTGAGCGAAGGGTAGGTTTGCAGCACCGGCATGACTTGCTGGCGCAGCGCCAGAAAAAATGCCGGGTCGCGAAACATCTCGCTGACCGGGATGGTCAGGTACTGCAACAACTCCATGAACAGCGTTGCGTCTTTCAGCACAAGCGTCTGCAAGGCCGTCACCGTTGGGCATTCAAAGTGCGCCATGGCCTGCAGAATGCGGCGCTTTTGCGATGCGCCGGAATAGTTCCTGAAGTCGTGGCTGTACTGGAGGTAGATCGCCTCCATCAGCGCGTTCAGTTCAGTGTCGCTGACGCTGGACCGCGCATGGTGCAGCACACCTCGCGCCAGTCCGGTCGAGGCGCGTTTGTGCGGCACGCTCAGACCCGTTCCACGTTGGGCATCCAGACGCGCAGCAGCGAGAACAGGCGGTCCAGATCAATGGGTTTGGCCAGGTAGTCGTTGGCGCCGGCTTTCAGGCACTGTTCCTGGTCGTCCTTCATGGCTTTGGCGGTGACGGCAATGATGGGCAGTTTCTGGAAGCGCGTGTCCTTGCGGATGCGTCGCGTCGCTTCCAGGCCGTCCATGCCCGGCATCATGATGTCCATCAGCACCAGGTCAATGCCTGCAACCTCATCGAGTTTGCTGATGGCCTCAAACCCGTTGCGGCCAATTTCGACCAGGATGCCTTTTTGCTCCAGCGCGCTGGTCAATGCAAAAATGTTGCGCACGTCGTCGTCCACCAGCAGGACGCGGCGGCCTTCAAACACCTTGTCGCGGCTGCGCGCCGCCTTGAGCATGACCTGCCGGTCTGCCGACAGGTCGGCCTCCACCTTGTGCAGAAACAGCGTCACTTCATCGAGCAGGCGCTCGGGCGAGCGGGCTCCCTTGATGATGATGGAGCGGGAATATTTGAGCAGGTCGGCTTCTTCCTGGCGGCTCAGGTTGCGCCCGGTGTAGACAATGACCGGGGGGAATGAGGAGGTCTCTTCAGTGGCCATGCGCTGCAACAGCTCATAGCCCTGGATGTCGGGGAGCCCGAGGTCAATGATCATGCAGTCGTAGATCGTGGTGGACAGCAGCACCAGGGCTTCCTCCCCGGATTCCACGGCTGTGATTTCCACGTCGTCGTCGCCAATCAGCCGCGTCACGCTTTCCCGCTGCCGGGCGTCGTCTTCCACCAGCAGCACACGTTTGACTTTTTGCGTGAGCTTGTCTTCCAGTTTTTTGAAAACGGCCTTGAGTTGCTCGCGTGTGGTGGGTTTGAGGGCGTAGCCTATGGCGCCCATTTGCAGGGCTGGCTCGCGTGGCTCCTGGCCCGACACCACGTGCACCGGCAGATGGCGGGTCAGCGGGTTGTGTTTGAGCTGCTCCAAGACCGTCAGGCCGTTGCGGTCAGGCAGGCCCATGTCGAGCAAAATGGCGGCCGGCAAAAACTGCGAGGCCAGCGCGATGCCGTGTTCGGCGCCGTGAGCCACCAGGCAGTCGTAACCCAGCTCATGGGCCAGGTCGTACAGGATTTGCGCAAAGGTCGGATCGTCCTCGATGACCAGCACGAGCCGGCTGCTCAAGGGTTTGTGCCTGTCGTCGGAGAACACCGGTACCAGCACTTCTGCCTGTGGGGCCTGGCCGGGGGGGGCTGCCTGAGGTGCTGCCCGCGCGGGCGCTGCGGGCCGGGAACTCACCGGTGGCGTGGGCAGCGCCTGGGGTGGCGTCCAGAGGGGGGGCAGCAGCAAGGTGAAGCAACTGCCCTGGCCTTCACGGCTTTCCAGTGTGATGGCGCCGCCCAGCAAAGCGCTGAGGTCACGCGAGATGGACAGACCCAGGCCGGTGCCGCCGTAACGGCGGCTGGTGGTGCCATCGGCCTGGTGGAAGGCCTCGAAAATAATGCCTTGCTGGTCAGGACGTATGCCAATGCCCGAGTCCTGCACCGCAAAAGCGATCTGCCCGTTGCCCTGCCGGGACACGGTGAGGCTGACCTTGCCTGCATCGGTGAACTTGATCGCATTGGAGAGCAGGTTTTTCAGGATCTGCTCCACGCGCTGGCGATCGGAAACCAGGGAGACCGGCGTGCCGTGGTTGATGTGGATCTCGAAATTGAGCAGCTTCTGGTTGGCCATGGGCTCAAAGGTGTTTTTCAGCGCGTTCACCAGATTGCCCAGAACAATGTCTTCCGGCGTCAACTCCAGCTTGCCGGCTTCCACCTTGGAGATGTCGAGGATGTCGTTGATCAGGTTCAGCAGGTCGTTGCCCGCGGAGTAGATCGACTGTGAAAACCGCACCTGCTCTTCGTTGAGGTTGCCCTTGGGGTTGTCTGCCAGCAGCTTGGACAGGATCAGCGAGCTGTTCAGCGGCGTGCGCAGTTCATGCGACATGTTCGCCAGAAACTCCGACTTGTAGCGGCTCGCCCGGCTGAGCTCTTCGGCGCGTTCTTCCAGCAGGGTCTGCGCCTGGTTGAGTGCCCCGTTCTTCTGGTCGAGTGACATGGCCACTTCGGACAATTGCTCGTTGGTCTGTTCCAGCTCGGCCTGCTGGTTTTCAAGGTTGACCTGGTACTCCTTGAGCACGCGTGATTTTTCCTCGAGCTCGCCGTTGACGGTGCGCAGCTCTTCCTGCTGGGTTTGCAGATCTTCATTGAGCTGCTGGCTTTCTGCCAGCACGTCCTGCAGCCGCCGACGGTACAGCGCCGCGTGGATGGAGTTGCCGATGTTGTTGGCGATCATGTTGACGAACTCGATGTCGCGTGCGCCCAGCGCGCGCAGAAACCCGAGTTCAACCACGCCGTTGACCTGGCCGTCGTTGTGCACCGGCACCAGCAACACGTGGCGGGGTGAGCCCTGGCCCAGTCCGGAGACCACCTTCAGGTAGTTCTCCGGCAAGGTGTCTAGCTGCGTGACCCGGTTCTCCAGCGCGGCCTGCCCGACCAGGCCCTGGGCACCGTAAAACACCTGCACAGTGCCCTCGTCTCCGCCGCTGAAGCCATAGCCGGCCACGCGGCGCAGGTCGCCGTTGTCCTCGCGGACGTACAGGGCCGCGACGGCAACGTCCAGGTAGCGCGCCAGAAACTCCAGCACGCTTCGGCCCAGTGATTCGAGGGCCTGCTGGCCAATGGTGTGCTCTGCAAGTTGCCGCTGACCTGTGCGCAGCCAGAGCTGCTGGTCCAGCAGCAGCGCGGTGGCGGCCTGCTTTTGCTCGGCCACGCCATAGGAGTCGGACAGTCGCTGAAGCTCGCGGTGGCCCAGCAGGGCGAGCAGACCGCTCAGCCCCAGGCTGAAGAGCAGGTAGGCCGCCATGCCCCAGGCGGTGTAGCTGCGGGCCAGGCTGTTGCGATCCTGCAGCAGCCGCTCTTCAATGCTGATGAATTCTGCGAATTCGCGCCTGATCTCGTCTGTCAGGCTTTTACCGCCTGCAGAGCGCACGGGTTGCTGGTAGTCCAGGTCCTTGCGCCGCAGGTCCACAATGGTTTGCGCAAACTCGTTCCACTGCGTCTGCAGGGCGGCAATGCGCCTGAGCCGGCTGACCTGGTTCTGGTTGTCGCGTACCAGACCCGAGAGGGTGGCCGTTTCAGCGGCGATACGCGGCTTGCCAATTTCAAAAGGCTGGAGCAGGGGTTCCTCGCCGGTGACCAGGTAGCCATACATGCTGGCTTCCATGTTGGCGCTGAGCTTGGCAATCTGGTTGGCACTGCTGATGGCCCGCTCGGCCAGTTCGACCCCACCGAGGGCTGACAGCAGATAAAAGATCAGGCCGACAAAAACCGCCGAGCTGAAAGCGCCGACACCCAGAGGGAGGCTGACGTTTCGCGTGAGGATACGGCGGAAATTTTCCTGCTGGAGCGCCTCCTGCTGGAGACTGGCTGGTGCGGTCATGTGGTTCCCCGCGCCGAGCGCTGCAAAGCTTCAAGTATGCGCTTAAAGCGATGGCCCATGTGTGCGCTAGCGAACTTAACGCAGAAAACCCTCGATCAGCAAGGCCAGTTGCTCCGGCTGGTCGTGGTGCAGCATGTGGCCGGCGTCCTCAATCACGGCCCGGGTCACCTGTGGAACCGAGCGCAAGCGTTCATGGTACTGGTCCAGGGTGTATTTGCCCTCCCACCACTTGGCCAGGGAATCGTCGGACGCCTCCACGGCGAGGGTGGGCGCGCTGATGCGCTTGTAGATCTCCAGCACCTCATCGACCCGGTACAGCTGTGCATTGGTGACTTTGTGCGCCGCGTCGCCCAGAATGTTCCATTGGCCCTGCGCATCCCGGCTGGCCCAGTGCCGGGCCAGCCAGTCGGCCTTGTCCTGGCTCAAGCGCGGGTTGGTGCGCATCAGCCGCCGCGCGACACCGTCCGCGTCCTTGTAGGGTTTGAGCGCCATCTCGCCCTTGTGCAGGCTTTTAAGCTCGTCCATCCACTTGGCAAACCGCCCCGGGGCCTGGCTGGGGCGGGTTTCGGGCATGCCGAAGCCCTCGAGGTTGACGAGCTTGTGGATGCGCTCCGGACGCACGCCGCTGTACAGCATGGCGACGTTGCCCCCCATGCTGTGGCCCACCAGGTCCACCGCCTGGTCGGCAGCGTAGTGGTCCAGCAGGAAGTCGAGGTCGGCCAGGTAATCAGGAAACCAGAAGTTGTCCACGCCACCACCGGCGGTTTGCCCATAACCACGCCAGTCAGGTGCAATGATGCGGCGGCCTTCAAAGAAAGCATCCGGCAGGGCATCCACCACAAATTGCCAGGAGGCGGCCACATCCATCCAGCCGTGCACAAGTACAAGTGGCGCCCCCACGCTTTTCACTTCGTGTAATGCGCTGCCCCCCGCGGGGGCTGGCCTTGCTTGGGGCGGCCCGGCGCTGGCGGCCGTGGCGTCAGGCTGGGGTGCCTGCCAGATGCGCACGTGGTAATCGATGCCGCGTATTGGGACAAACTCGCTGCGGGCCGGGCGTTTTTCTTTGTACATTGGGCTTCATCATAAGGAGACTTGAGTTGAAACGCAGTCAAGACAGGGACACGCGCGCCGCGCAGCCCGGCGACGCCTATGCCGCCATGCATCAGGGGTTTCGCTGGCAGGTCGATGAGTACTTCAACATTGCCCAGGTGTGCTGCAGGCGCTGGGCGGAGGCGGAAGGCCCCGGCCTTGCTACAAAAAGAGTAGCTATACGGGCGCATCACGAAAGGGCGAAGAGCACTTTTTACACATACCCGGAGCTTCAGGCGGCCGCTGACGCGCTCAGCCATGTGCTGCGGGGGTTGGGCGTGCAGGGCGGCGACCGCGTGGCCATCGTGATGCCGCAGCGGTTTGAGACCGCCGTGGCATACATGGCGGTGTTCCAGATGGGCGCCGTGGCAATGCCGCTGTCCATGCTGTTTGGCCCCGAGGCGCTGGAGTACCGCTTGCAGGACAGCGATGCGGTGCTGGCGATTTGCGACGAAAGCTCGATCGCCAATGTGCAGCTGGTCCGTGACCGCTGCCCCGCGCTGCGCACGGTGGTGGCGGCCGGTGCTGCCACCGGTCAGGGCGACATCAACTACGACGAGGCACTGGCCGGTCAGCAGCGCCCATTCCCACCTGTCAAAACCCGCGCCGATGATGCGGCCATCCTGATCTACACCAGTGGCACGACCGGCCCGCCCAAAGGGGCCCTGCTGGCGCACCGCGCGCTGATCGGCAATTTGCCGGGTTTTGTCTGCAGCCAGAACTGGTTTGGCTTTGACCCGTATCCCGATTCAAGAACTCCCTCCCCCGCGCGGGGGAGGGCCGGGGTGGAGGCGAGCACAAAAAGGGCAAAGCCCAGCGCGGGAGACCAGAACACATCAGTGTTCTGGTCTCCGGCCGACTGGGCCTGGACGGGCGGGTTGATGGACGCGTTGTTGCCAACACTTTATTTCGGCCGGCCGATTGTTGCCTTCAACGGGCGCTTCAGCCCCGAGCTGGCCTTCAGCCTGATGGCGCAGCAAGGTGTCACCCACACCTTTTTGTTTCCCACGGCGCTGAAAGCCATGATGAAGGCCTACCCGCGCCCGCGCCACGACTTCAAGCTCAAACTGCAGGCCATGATGAGCGCCGGCGAGGCGGTGGGCGATGCTGTGTTTGCCTGGTGCCGTGATGAACTGGGCGTGACCGTCAACGAAATGTTCGGCCAGACCGAGATCAACTACGTGGTGGGCAACTGCTCTGCCCTGTGGCCTGCCAAACCGGGCAGCATGGGCAAGGGCTATCCGGGCCACCGTGTGGCGGTGATCGATGAAGACGGCAAGGAGTGCCCGGTGGGCGTTCCGGGCGACGTCGCGGTCAACCGCTTTGATGTGCACGGTGATCCTGACCCCATCTTCTTTTTGGGCTACTGGAAAAAAGAACAAGCCACGCGGGACAAGTTCACCGGCGACTGGTGCCGTACGGGCGACATGGCCAGGCGCGATGCGGACGGCTACCTCTGGTATGAAGGCCGTGCCGACGACGTGTTCAAGGCCGCTGGCTACCGCATCGGTCCCGGTGAGATCGAGAACTGCCTGGTCAAACACCCGGCGGTGGCCAATGCGGCGGTGGTGCCCAAGCCCGACCGCGAGCGCGGCGCCGTGGTCAAGGCCTACGTCGTACTCGCTCCTGATTTCATAGCTAAACGTGCCCATGATTCAAGGGCGCGCGGCCAATTTGATTCAGAGTTGGTGGCTGAACTGCAGGCCCACGTGAAAGGCCTGCTCGCGCCTTATGAGTACCCCAAGGAGATTGAATTCATCGATGCCCTGCCGATGACCACGACGGGCAAGGTGCAGCGGCGTGTGCTCAAACTGCAGGAAGAAGAACGCTTTCGCCACGCCACTGAGCTGCACGCCTCCAAGTAAAAAGCACCCGATGGGGGGTCTTAAAAGCGCGGTAACTTCACGTCGAATGAAGTGCCAGCGGCTTGCTCGGACTTGACCTCCATGGTTCCGCCATGGGCCCGCACGATTTCCTTGCAGATGTACAGGCCCAGGCCCAGGCCGCCCGGCTCCCTGCGCTCAAGCTTGTCGGTCGTCGACCCACGGACAAGAGGCTTGAAAATCCGCTCCTGCTCTTGCGGGGGAATGGGCTGGCCCGAGTTGTGCACCGAGAAAAACACGTCGTCGCCGTTTTCCCACATGTGCACCGAGATGGGTTCGCCCCGGGCGCCGTACGAGATGGCATTGGACAGGAGATTGGACAGGAGTTGACCCATGCGGCCCTCGTCCCAGGATCCGTCGAAATGGCCTGTGCTGTCCAGCCTGATGATGCTTCTGGGGTTACGAACGCGCGTTTCTTCCACGACTTTTGAAAACTGGTGCACCAGGTTTCCGGGTTTGCGGTTGATGGGCATGATGCCCTCGGACTGGGCGCGCGTGAAATCAACCACATGCTCGATCACGCTGTTGATGCGCACCACGCTGTTGATGATGGTTTCCGCGGCGCTGGCCGACAGTTGCCCTGACCTCACCAGGTACTGGGCCGACATGGAGATGGTGCCCAGCGGGTTGCGGATGTCATGCCCAAGAATGCCAATGAACAGGTCGGTTGATCGCTTGGTTTGCTCTGTGTAGCGGGCGACAGACTCGGCAATGGCCTGGTCGATGGCCTCGTTAAAGCGGGTCAGGTCGCGCAGGTCTTCCTGATGAGCGGCGCCTCCACCGGTCTTTTGCCACAGGCGGACTACGCTGGCGCGCAGGGCCCGGTACTCGGTGATCATGGCATCGATGGCAAACCCCGAAATCAACCGGGTGTCAGCGTGTGTCTGGGCGGCTGTGTCGGTGCCTGCCGATGAACTGTCGCTGAGTCCCTTGGATTTTTCAAGCTGCTCATGCTCGGTCTGCGGGCGCTCAAGGTCTTCGGCGATGGTCAGCAATATTTCGCCGGCATGGTCGCGCAGCGTTTGCGGGTCAAGGTTGTGCCCTTCATGGTCCACGGTCGCCGCAAATTCATCCCAGGCGGCGAGGATTTCCTCTGCGTGGGTGTGGAGAAATGTTGAGAGACGCATGGGCAATCCTTCCAGGGGGCGGCACTTAAAAAAAAGCACCCTTCGGGGTGCTTTTTGTATTGACCAGCAGGGGCCGCAGGTCCGGCTTCGCCGGCCTGCAGGCGCCGTCCCCTGGAAGGGGAAAGGGCGCTACACGAAGTGAGCGCCAATAGGGGTGAACTGTTTATCGTGCAGCAGCCTGGACCGGCTCAGCCACATAGATTTCAACACGGCGGTTTTTCGAACGGCCATCGTTGGTGTTGTTGTCGGCGATCGGCTCGCGCTCACCGCGGCCATCGGTCGCAATGCGCTGGGCGGCGACGCCGCGTGACACCAGGTAGTTGCGGGTGCTGTTGGCGCGCTCAATCGACAGGGGGTTGTTCACTGCATCGCTGCCGGTGTTGTCGGTGTGGCCAATGATGGTCACCGTGGTCACCGGGTTCTGGTTCAGGCTGCTTGCAAACTGGCCCAGAATCGGCGCAAAGCTGGAGTTGATGTCCGAGCGCCCGGTGGCAAACGAGATGTCCGAAGGGATGTCAAGCTTGAGGCGGTTGTCGGAGGTCTGGCTGACGGCAACGCCGGTGCCCACTGTTGCGCGTTCCATGGCGGCCTTCTGGTCCTGCATTTTCTTGGACCAGAGGTAGCCGCCGCCAGCGCCAACAGCGCCGCCGAGCACGGCGCCAGTGGCTGCACCCTTGGAGCCGCCGGTGGCAGCGCCCAGAACTGCGCCAGCCACAGCGCCTATGCCGGCGCCTTTGGCGGTGCCAGACTGGGTTTCAGACATGTTGGCGCAGCCGCTCAGCACAAGGGCGGCGATGGCGAGGGATGTGAATGCAAGTTTCATGGGGACTCCTGAGGTTTGTTTAAGTAAAGCGGCTAAAGCGGCAAGTTGTTGCTTTATGCAGTGATGCTACGGGGCTGCCCGGTTTGGCCTTGTAAGCCAAGGCCTCGACATCCTGACCGCCTGGAGCGGCGGCTCAGCCTTTAAACTTGCATGTCTGGTGCCATACCGCACCGGCGAGCCTCCAAACCCTTTTGGCGACCCATGGACAAAGTACAACTCGGCGCCAGCGATCTGCTGGTCACCCCCATCTGCCTGGGCACCATGACCTTTGGCGAGCAGGTCGATGAGGCCCGCGCCCATTCGATTCTTGACCGCTCGCTCGAGAGGGGTGTCAATTTTCTGGACACTGCAGAGATGTATTCCGTCCCCGCCCGCGCCGAAACCTTTGGCGCCACGGAGACCATCATTGGCAACTGGTTTGCAAAAAATCCGCAGGCACGGCAAAAAATGCTGGTGGCCACCAAAGTGGCGGGTCCGGCGCGCGGCATGAACTGGATACGCAAGGGCAGTCCCGACCTGACGCCCGAGGACATCGTGCAGGCCTGCAACGACAGCCTCAAGCGCCTGCAGACCGATGTGATTGACCTTTACCAGATCCATTGGCCTGCCCGCCATGTGCCTGCATTTGGAATCATGTATTTCGACCCCGCCAAAGACAAGCCGGTCAGCAGCATCCACCAGCAACTGGAGGCGCTGGCCTCCCTGGTGAAAGCCGGCAAGGTGCGTGCCATTGGCCTGTCCAACGAGACGCCGTATGGCGTGCATGAGTTTGTGCGCCTGGCCGGGGAGCATGGCCTGCCGAAAATTGCGACCGTGCAAAACCCCTATTGCCTTGTCAGCCGCACCGTCGACAACGGCCTGGACGAAACGCTGTACCGGCTCGGCGTCTCGCTGCTGGCTTATTCGCCGCTCGGATTCGGCTTGTTGACCGGCAAGTACGACGCCGGCGGCACCACCGGTCCGGGTGCACCCGCTGACGCGCGCATCGCAAAATTCGAATCGGTGCGCGGACAGCGCTGGGGCCGGCCCGAGGCCCTGGCAGCGGCTCGCCGCTACAACCAGCTCGCGCGAGACCACGGCTTGACGCCTGCGCAACTGGCGCTTGCCTTTTGCTACACCAGGGCGCAAGTGGCCAGCACCATCATCGGCGTGACCTCCCTGGCGCACCTGGATGAAAACATAGCCGCTTACGGCACCCGGCTGACGCCGGAGTTGCTGGCCGCGATAGATACGATCCGGTGGGAGATCCGGGACCCGGCGCTGTAAATATGGTTTCCCCCCGAAGCGCCTTTGGCGCCTCCCCCCAGGGGGCGCCATCTGCGGCCCGGCAAAGCCGGTTCCGCGCTGGCACTTGAACGGAAGCACCGCAGTGAGCAAAAAGGACCATGTTTCGGAAACCCCGGCCACGCAGAGGTTGAAAGCTGCGGGAGTTGCTTTCACCGAGCACCCTTACGAGTACCTCGAGCACGGCGGTGCGCAACACAGTGCGGAGGTGCTGGGTTGGGATCCCTTCACTGTCGTCAAGACCCTGGTCATGCAGGACCAGGATGCCAAACCGCTGCTGGTGCTGATGCACGGCAATCGCAAGGTTTCAACGAAAAACCTGGCGCACCAGATCGGCGCCAAGTCGGTGGAGCCCTGCAAGCCCGAGGTGGCTAATCGACACAGCGGCTACCTGGTGGGTGGCACTTCCCCGTTTGGTACGCGCCGGGATATGCCGGTGTATATCGAGGAAAGCATCCTGGCGCTGTCCCGCATCGCCATCAACGGCGGCCGGCGCGGTTACCTGGTCGGCATCGCGCCCCAGGTGTGCGTGGACCTGCTGGGTGCAAAATCCGTGAACTGCGCACTGCAAGACTGACGTCATAACAATATCTGGAGAACAGCTTGGACTACCTTTACTCCGCCCTTGCCGTCGTGGCGGCTTACCTGATGGGCTCGCTGTCGTTTGCAGTCATCGTCAGCAAGCTCATGGGCCTGAATGACCCGCGCAGCTATGGCAGCAAAAACCCCGGTGCGACCAATGTGCTGCGATCAGGCAACAAGGCGGCGGCCGTTGCCACGCTGGTGCTCGATGCGCTCAAGGGCTGGTTGCCGATGGCGCTGGTGGGCTGGTTCGGCCGCGACTACGGCCTGCGCGAGGGCACGCTCGCCGCGGTCGGGCTGGCGGCCTTCATTGGCCACCTGTACCCGGTGTTTTTCAAGTTCGAAGGGGGCAAGGGGGTGGCGACAGCTGCCGGGGTGCTGTTCGGTGTGCACTGGGTGCTGGGTCTGGCAACGCTGGCCACCTGGGTCATCGTCGCCTTTTTTACCCGCTACTCGTCGCTGGCAGCCCTTGCTTGTGCCCTGTTTGCGCCCTGGTATTACCTGATTGGCGACCGTACTTTCTGGTACACCGACAAGCTGATGGCGCTGGCCATTTTTGTCATGAGCGCGTTTCTGGCTTACCGCCACCGCGAGAACATCGGCAAACTGCTCAAGGGCACCGAATCAAAACTCGGTGGCTCCCGCAAGGCATAGGCCGCCCGGGCTTTAGAAGCGCTTGATCAGCGTCAGCTGGTCGTTTTCGCGGATCATCTGGAAGCGTGTCAGAAAGCTGTTGCCCAGCAACAGAAAGGGCATGCTGCGGTCGGCCACCACCGCGGCCACGCCAAACACCTCAACATCTCCCACCCGCACAGAGTCCAGGGTGGTGCGCCAGGCAGGAATGACGCCGTTGGCGGTATTCAACTGCACCCGTGTGCCGGACCTGAAGTTCAACCCCATGCGCTCCGCCTCGGCGACAGTCATCGAGATGGAGGTGGCGCCTGTGTCCACCATGAACTGGACCGTGCTTCCGTTGATCTGGCCCTGCGTCATGAAATGCCCGCCGGTGCCGGCGGTCAGCACAATGCGGTTGCCTTTTCCGCCGCTGCCACCCAGGCCGCTGCCGACGCTGACCGGCGCATCGCCGACCCGCAATGTGTGGCGTTTGCCATTGAGCTCCAGCACGGCCTGGTCACCGGATGTGGAGACGACCTTGACATCCATGTGCGTCTCGCCGGCTGCGACCGATTTGGGCGCGGCCCCGTTGACCACCAGCAGGGCCTTGTTGCCCAGCATGCCTGCCAGGGCGACGCTTTGCGCGTGGGCGGCAGGGGACAAGCACAAGCCGGACAGGACCGTCAGCCAGGCGGCCAACATGTTTGCCTGGCGGGAGCTCATGGGCTTAGTCGCGAAAATTGTTGAAACTCAGCGGCATGTCGGGAAGCTCTGCCTTGATCATGGCCATCGCCGCCTGCAGGTCGTCGCGTTTGGCACCGGTGACGCGCACCGCGTCGCCCTGAATCGAGGCCTGCACCTTGACCTTGCTGCCCTTGATCAGCTGCGAGATCTTCTTGGCCTGTTCTGTTTCAATGCCGTTGCGCACCTTGATGACCTGCTTGACCTTGTCGCCGCCTATTTTCTCGACCTTGCCGGCGTCGAAAAAGCGCACATCCACGCCGCTTTTGGTGGCCTTGTTGCGCAGGATGTCGGTGATCTGGTCGATCTGGAAGTCGCTGTCGCCGATCAGCGTGATCTCCTTGTCCTTGAGCTCAATGGCTGCTGCCGTGCCCTTGAAATCGAAGCGCGTGCCGATCTCCTTGGCCGTGTTTTCAACCGAGTTTTTGACCTTGACCAGATCGGCTTCGAGAACGGTGTCAAAAGAGGGCATGGTTTTTCAGCAGGTTGACTGGGGTTGCCGGTGGGCCGGGTGAGACAATCCCGTGATGTTAGTCGAGAAAAACGTCCCGCTCCAGTTTTCCAATACCTTTGGCATCATGGCCAAAGCCCTCACGCTCGTGCGTATTGCCAGCGAAAAAGATGTGGCCGACACGCTGGCCGACCCAGCCCTGCAGGCAGCGCCCAAATTTGTGCTGGGCGGTGGCAGCAACATCGTGATCACCGGCGATGTGCGCTCGCTGGTGCTCAAGGTCGAGATCATGGGCAAGCGCCTGGTTGAGGAAACAGCCAAAGCCTGGATTGTCGAGGCCGGTGCCGGCGAAAACTGGCACGACCTGGTGACCTGGACTCTGCAGAACGGCTTCCCGGGCCTCGAAAACCTGGCACTGATCCCCGGCACGGTGGGCGGATCGCCGGTGCAAAACATTGGCGCTTACGGTGTTGAGTTGCAGGACCGGTTTGAGTCCCTGGACGCCATCGACCTGAGCACCGGCAAGGCCTTCACGCTCAACGCCGCGCAATGTGCGTTTGGCTACCGTGACTCGGTGTTCAAGCATGTGAGCACCGGGCCCAACGGCCTGGGCCTGGCAGGCAAGGCGCTGATCACGCGGGTGCGCTTTGCCCTGCCCAAGGCCTGGAAGCCCGTGCTGGGCTATGCGGACATCGAGAAAAAAATGGCCCAGACCCCGAACACGGTGCCTGACGCGCTGCAAATTTATGAGTGGATCTGCGAGATCCGCAAGGCCAAACTGCCCGACCCCAAGGTCATCGGCAATGCCGGCAGCTTTTTCAAAAACCCGACGGTGTCGCCCGAGCAATGCGCCGACATCATTGCGCGTGAGCCCAAAATTGTTCACTACCACCTGGCCGACGGCTCGGTCAAGCTGGCGGCAGGCTGGCTGATTGATGCCTGCGGGTGGAAGGGCAAGACGATTGGCAATGCCGGCGTTTACGACCGCCAGGCTTTGGTGCTGGTCAACAAGGGCGGTACGCAGCAGCCCGTGACCGGCGGTGAAGTGATGACACTGGCCAAGGCCATCCAGACCAGCGTGTACGAACGCTTTGGCATCCTGCTGGAGCCAGAGCCAGTGGTGGTTTAAGGGCCTCGCCGGCCCGAAATTGCTATTTTATTGATAGCTGCTGGCGCATATTCCATTGTGGCTGTCGGCCAATTTGGCTTGTAAAGAGTTGCTGCCCACGGGTTTCGGTCCGTCGAGGCCCTTCTATTCAAGCTCGCTTTAATAGCGGCGCTTTTTATTCAAGACTTCTTTCGCATCAAGTGCACGCCTGGCACTCGAATGCTGTATGAAATACCAGTATCATTGCCTGGGAGCCTTTCGGGTTTGGGCCGTCGATAGCGAAACTCGACCGCTGCGGTCGATTTGCAGCCGACGATTCCCAAGTCCAACAGGGCTCCCAGCATGGCGAGCCAACCCATTGACAGGAATTTGACATGAGCAGCACCCGACTCATCCGCAACAGTACAGCCGAATTCCTGATGTTTACCGGTCAGGCCGGCGAGCAAAGCATTGAGGCGCGTTACGAGGATGAAACGGTCTGGCTTTCGCAAAAGCTCATGGCCGGGTTGTTCGCGGTGGATGTACGCACGATCAGTGAACATCTGAAGAACATCTACGCTACCGGCGAACTGGTTCGGGAAGCAACTTTCCGGAAATTCCGGACAGTTCAACCGGAGGGCGGTCGCGACGTTATGCGCAACGTCGATTTTTACAACCTCGACGCCATCATCTCGGTGGGCTACCGGGTCAATTCTGTGCGGGCCACGCAGTTTCGCCAATGGGCTACTGGTGTGCTGCGCGAGTTCGCCATCAAAGGCTTCGTTCTCGACAAGAAGCGGCTGGAAAACGGCGCCTTCCTAGGGCAAGACTACTTCGAACGTCTGCTCGCAGAGATACGGGAGATTCGCCTTTCGGAGCGCCGTTTCTACCAAAAGATCACCGACATCTATGCCACGGCCGTGGATTACAACCAGGACGCCCCCACCACCAAGGCCTTCTTTGCAAAGGTGCAAAACAAGCTGCACTTTGCCATCCATGGCCATACCGCTGCAGAGCTGATCGCGAAACGGGCAGATGCCACCCAAGCCCACATGGGCCTGACGAGCTGGGAGAAAGCGCCCGACGGAAAAATTCTCAAGACCGACGTGTCAGTCGCAAAGAACTATCTGAGCGGCGAAGAACTCCAGTCCCTGGGGCGCATCGTCAACGCGTATCTTGATCTGGCTGAGGAACGGGCCATGCGAAAAATCCCCATGACCATGGAAGACTGGGCCAAGCGGCTGGATGCGTTTATCGCGTTGACTGACCGCGAAGTCTTGCAAGACGCAGGCAAGGTCAGCACGGAAATCGCCAAGGCGCATGCAGAAAGCGAATTTGAGAAATACCGCATCGTGCAAGACCGCCTGTTTGAGAGCGACTTTGACCGCATGGTTAAACGTCTTCCCAACGCGTCCGACGACTGAACTGCCCCGATTGACGTGCCCATGCGCCCTCTGGCGCTGGGTCGCGGCCCTCGGGTAAAGTCTAGCCAGAAGAATTCAGACGGGGGAGGGAGTCATGCTCATCAAATCAGCGGACGACAAGTCCAGGCGCCTGGCTTTGCTGGAAGACCTGCAAAAGTCCCCCCTGCTGGATGCCCGCCAGAAGGAATGGCTGCGCGTTGAACTGCGCACCCTGACCGCAGGCATCAAGGGTGAGCGGGAAGCCGCATTCCATCTGGACGGCCATTACAAAGACGGCCAGAACAACGTGCTGCTGCACGACTTGCGGTTTGTGCTGGATGGCGAAACGGCCCAGATCGACCACCTGGTCATCAATCGCACCGGCTACATGGTGCTGATCGAAACTAAAAATTACTCGGGCGACCTCGAAGTCAACGCCCATGGCGAGTTCACCGTGCGCTACGGCAAAGAGCGCTACGGCATTCCCTCCCCCTATGAGCAAAGCCGTCGCCATGGCCGCATTCTCGGCAAGCTGCTGGAAAGGCTGGAGATCAGCACCCGCACCGATAAGCTGCCCGAGTTCCACAACGTGGTGCTGATGCACCCGCAAGCCATCATTCAGCGGCCGGACGCCAAGGCGTTTGACACCAGTTTTCTGATCAAGGCCGACCAGTTCCGCGCCTGGCATGAAAAGCTGGCGGATGGCTTCAGCACGGGTGGTGTTCTCAAGGCCATGCTCAACGTGCGCAGCCCTGACACCATCAAGGAATGGGGCGAGAGGCTCAAGCGCCAGCACCGACCGCAAGACCCGCTGGACCTGCCAGACTTCATGCAACCCAAACCTCAAATGGCCAAGGCTGTGATGGCGCCCAGGCCCCCAGCGCCTGTGTTTACAGCAGCACCCGCCACCCCGGCACCCACACAGGCCGACGCCTCATTGGCCAAAAAGCTGATTTGCGCCCACTGCCGTGAGAAGATCAGCTTCCCCGAAGGCAAGTTCTGCTGGAGCAACGCCAAGCGCTTTGGCGGGTTGCAGTATTGCCGGGAGCATCAGGGGTTGTTTGCATGAGTGGTCTGGACAGTCACAAGATGTCGAAATTCCGGTGGAGTTGAAAACCTATGCCAATCCCAAAGTATGACGACCTATTTAATCCACTATTGCAGGCAATTCGTAACTTGGGTGGATCAGCTTCTGTTGCTGAACAAGAGGATGAGGTCGCAACAATTCTGAAATTGACGGATGCAGAGGTCTCCGATATCCACCGTGGTAATCGGACCAAACTCAGTTATAGATTGGCTTGGGCTAGAAATTACTTGAAGCGTTACGGGGCTCTCGACAATTCATCCAGAGGTGTTTGGACTCTAACGAGCGAAGGACAAAAACATCAGACTTTGAGTAAAGACCTAGTCAAAAAGTTTGTTCAATCCCTTGACCGAAATGTGGTGTCAGATGGCAATGAGGCGGACGTCGATGTATCTGATGAGCTCAAAGATATTGATTGGGAAGACAAGCTGCTTGCACTCATTAAGGCAATGCAACCGGATGCATTTGAACGCTTGTGTCAGCGTCTCCTCCGAGAGTCGGGATTTATCCAAGTTGAAGTGACAGGGAAGACCCATGATGGGGGCATAGATGGGAAAGGGGTAGTCCGAATTGGTGGGCTCCTATCTTTTCATGTAATTTTTCAATGCAAGCGATACCAAGGTAGCGTGTCTTCTCCTGTCGTTCGAGACTTCCGAGGGGCGATGGTTGGCCGCGCTGATAAAGGTTTGCTAATCACGACGGGTACGTTCACTAAAGATGCGAGGACTGAAGCGCAACGAGACGGTGCACCACCGATCGATCTGATCGACGGTGAGGCGTTGGTGGAAAAACTCAAAGAGTTGCGAATTGGAGTTCAGATTAAGGAGCGCGTTGTTGAAGAGGTTTTTATTGATGAGGCGTATTTTCAAAACGTCTAGGCAACTCGATGAATCACTATTCTGTAACTGTCGCCCAATGCGACCGGTGCATCGCGTAAACCGAAATCCAAATTACGACCCATAAATTGGTGCCATCCTTGAGCGACAACTCTCGAATGGCGCGATAAATGAGAAAAGCCCGCATATGCGGGCTTTTCTATGTCATCTTGAAACTAATCTATTTACCCAACTTCAAAAAGTCATCCCCCTTGCCCAGCTCCAGCATCCCGGCATTGGAATAGACCTGCAGCTTGGCCCGCGTATCCGTGATGTCCAGATTACGCATCGTCAGTTGCCCAATACGGTCCAGCGGGCTAAACGGCGCGTCTTCCACTTTTTCCATGCTCAGGCGCTCGGGCGCGTAGGTCAGGTTGGGGGACTCGGTGTTCAGCAGGCTGTAATCGTTGCCGCGGCGCAGCTCCAGTGTGACGGTGCCGGTGATGGCGCTGGCGATCCAGCGTTGGGCGGTTTCGCGCAGCATGATGGCCTGGCTGTCGAACCAGCGGCCCTGGTACAGCAGGCGGCCCAGCTTGCGGCCGTTGTCGCGGTATTGCTCGATGGTGTCTTCGTTGTGGATGCCGGTGACCAGGCGCTCGTAGGCGATGAACAGCAGCGCCAGGCCCGGGGCTTCGTAGATGCCGCGGCTTTTGGCTTCGATGATGCGGTTTTCGATCTGGTCGCTCATGCCCAGGCCGTGGCGGCCGCCAATTTCGTTGGCCTTGAGGATCAGGCTCACCAGGTCGGGGTAGTGCATGCCGTTCAGGGCCACGGGGCGGCCTTCTTCAAAGGTCACGCTGACTTCTTCGGCCTTGACGACGCAGTCGTCTTTCCAGAACGGCACGCCCATGATGGGGTTGACGATCTTGATGCCGCTGTTGAGGTTTTCCAGGTCTTTGGCTTCATGTGTGGCGCCCAGCATGTTGCTGTCGGTGCTGTAGGCCTTCTCGGCGCTCATCTTGTAGCCAAAGCCGTTGGCCGTCATGAAGGCGCTCATTTCAGAGCGGCCACCCAGCTCGTCGATGAACTGCTGGTCCAGCCAGGGCTTGTAGATCTTCAGCGCGGGGTTGGTCAGCAGGCCGTAGCGGTAGAAGCGCTCGATGTCGTTGCCTTTGAAGGTGCTGCCATCGCCCCAGATGTTGACCTCGTCTTCCTTCATGGCGCTGACCAGCATGGTGCCGGTCACGGCGCGGCCCAGGGGCGTGGTGTTGAAGTAGGTGGAGCCGGCGGTGGTGATGTGGAAGGCGCCGGCCTGCAGCGCGGCCAGGCCTTCAGCAGCCAGTTGCGGGCGGCAGTCGATCAGGCGCGCCTTGATGGCGCCGTATTCCATGGCCTTGCGCGGGATCTCGTCGTAGTCCGCTTCGTCGGGCTGACCCAGGTTGGCGGTGTAGGCATAGGGCAGGGCGCCCTTCTGTTTCATCCACAACAACGCGGCGCTGGTGTCCAGGCCGCCAGAGAAGGCGATGCCGACCTTTTGGCCGGCGGGGATGTTTTGCAGGATGGTGTTAGACATGAAATTGGCCTCTAGCCCTTATGGAACGTGCGCAAGCTGCTATGAAATTGAGAGTAATTCGCCTGCGGATCAACCGAAGTGGCAGATGTAGTGGTAGGCCTCAGCGACGCGGATGTCGAAACTCGAGTTGGCCGGCACGCTGAACTTCTCACCCGGTGTGGACTTGAGCCAGGCGTCGCTGCCGGCCAGTTTGTACTCGCAGGAGCCGGCCACACATTCCATGATTTCGGGCGCGCCGGTGTTGAAGGTCAGCGTGGCAGGCAAAACCACGCCCACCGATTTTTTCGTGCCATCGGCAAAGGTGATGCCGTGGCTGACGCATTTGCCATCGAAATACACATTGGCCTGGGTGGCGACGCTGACGTTGTCAAATTTTTGGGTGGTCATGGTGGTTTTCGGGAAAGGAGCAGGCAAAAGGCCCGCAAAGGCGACGGCGGGCGCAAAACCGCTGATTTTAGGTCACGCGGAGGCGTCATCGGCAGCAGGGCCTGAATCCGTTGGCCCGTGACGGGCGTATTTGTAATGCAGGACAATGATGTCCATGAAAGCAGAAAGCCCAGATACCCAATTGATTGCCCTGATC
>JAKFXR010000031.1 GCA_021731285.1 Polaromonas sp.
GGTGGCGGCTTCAGCAGCGGTGGTGGCGGAGACTTTGGCGGCGGTGGCGCCTCGGGCGACTGGTAAGCCTCATGATGAACAAGCTCAAACTTATTTTGCGGCACCTGTGGCTGGACGCGTCGGACACGCAACGGGCCATTCCGCCCGACATGCTGGAGCGCCTGGCCAAACGGGTGGCCGCCAGTGAAAAACGCCACAGCGGCGAAGTCCGCATTTGCGTCGAGTCATCCCTGCCCCTGAGCTACCTGTGGCGGCTGGGCCGGCAAACCACGCTCAAACAGTTGACCCGGCAACGAGCGATCACGATGTTCGGAAAGCTGCGGGTGTGGGACACCGAGCACAACAACGGCGTGCTGATTTACCTGCTGCTGGCCGAACACGCGATTGAAATCGTGGCCGACCGCGGCCTGAGCCAGCATGTGAGCACGGCGCAATGGCAATCCATGGTGACGCACATGTCCGCTGCCTTCAGGGACAAGCGCTACGAGGACGGACTGACGCAGGCGCTGGAAGAAACCTCGGCTGTGCTGATGGCCCACTTCGCCACAGACGCCGGCCAAGCCAACGAATTGCCCGATGCACCGCTGCTGCAATAGGCAAATCTACGCTATTTTATTGATAGCAAACTTTTCCCGCCACCAAAGGGCAAGATTGGTTTTTTATACTCAACAAATGGATGCGGGCGCCATCAATGCCCGGGCGCTGCTTCTGCGTTCATCGCGAAAGCAGCACACCCAGTGCTGCCACAGTGCAGAGCAGCAAGAGCGCGCGCTTGAGCCATATGCTGCGCGACCTGCGCGGCTCCACACGGCGGTGCGCATCATCTTCCCAGGTCACGCTGTCCAGAATGCTGTCCATGGTTTGCCCTCTTTTGATTGCTCCTGATGAAACATAACCGGGCTTTGGGGTAGCCGTCGTGACCAGTTGTTACGAGTGCTCCGTATTTCATAGCTGACAATCCTTACTCAACAAGGGCAGGGTCCGGTTTTGATCACCCATTCGGGTCAGGGCGAGGGTTTGTCACGATTCCGGTAAACGCCACACCCGCTGACCGCCTGCCGGGCAGGGGCGCACATAAAAAAGCCCCTGACTCGCGGCAGGGGCTTGATGCAACCTTGTGAAGGCTGGCGGCGGGATGAGCCGCCGCAGTGTTGTTGCTGTTATTTCTTGCGGAGGTATTTACGGGCGGCAGCGATCTCGGCGGCCATCACCGCGATTTCGGACTGAGCCATCGCAATGTCAATATCGGTCTTGGCGTTTTTCAGCGCTTCTTCCGCCGCTGCCTTGGCCGTGCTGGCCTTGGCTTCGTCCAGGTCCTTGCCGCGGATGGCGGTATCGCTCAGCACCGTCACGCAGTTGGGTTGTACTTCAAGCAGGCCGCCAGCAACGAAGACAAACTCTTCAGTACCGTCGGCTTTTTCAATGCGCACCGCACCGGGTTTGATGCGGGTGATCAGCGGTGTGTGGCGTGGGTAAATGCCCAGCTCGCCCGCCTCGCCCGGCAAAGCCACAAACTTGGCTTCGCCCGAGAAGATCGACTCCTCGGCGCTGACAACATCGACGTGGATGGTGTGGGTGGTGTCCATCGCTTAGACCTTCTTGGCCTTCTCGAAAGCTTCATCGATCGTGCCGACCATGTAAAAGGCCTGCTCTGGCAGGTGATCACACTCGCCAGCCACAATCATCTTGAAGCCGCGAATGGTCTCGGCCAGCGTGACGTACTTGCCGGGGGAGCCGGTAAACACTTCAGCAACGTGGAAAGGCTGGGACAGGAAACGCTGGATTTTCCGGGCACGGGCCACGGCCAGCTTGTCTTCAGGGGCCAGCTCGTCCATGCCCAGAATCGCAATGATGTCGCGCAGTTCCTTGTAGCGCTGCAACGTGCCCTGCACGGCGCGTGCCGTGTTGTAGTGGTCTTCACCCACGACAGCTGGCGACAGCTGGCGGCTGGTGGAGTCCAGCGGATCAACCGCGGGGTAGATACCCAGCGAAGCGATGTCACGGGAGAGCACCACGGTGGAGTCCAGGTGGGCAAAGGTGGTGGCAGGGGAAGGATCGGTCAAGTCATCGGCAGGCACGTAAACGGCCTGGATGGAAGTGATGGAGCCCACCTTGGTGGAGGTAATACGCTCTTGCAGGCGGCCCATTTCTTCGGCCAGCGTCGGCTGGTAACCCACGGCGGAAGGCATGCGGCCCAGCAGCGCGGACACTTCGGTACCGGCCAGTGTGTAGCGGTAGATGTTGTCCACGAAGAACAGCACGTCGCGGCCTTCGTCACGGAAGGACTCGGCAATCGTCAGGCCGGTCAGCGCCACGCGCAGACGGTTGCCTGGGGGCTCGTTCATCTGGCCGTAAACCATGGCCACTTTGGATTCTTCAAGCTTCTCGAGGTTCACGACGCCGGAGTCGGCCATCTCGTGATAGAAGTCATTGCCCTCGCGGGTACGCTCGCCCACACCGGCAAACACGGACAGACCCGAGTGCGCCTTGGCGATGTTGTTGATCAGCTCCATCATGTTCACGGTCTTGCCGACGCCGGCGCCGCCGAACAGGCCGACCTTGCCGCCTTTTGCAAACGGGCAAACCAGGTCAATCACCTTGATGCCGGTTTCCAGCAGTTCCTGCGATGGGCTCAACTCGTCATATGCCGGGGCCTTGCGGTGAATCGGTGCAGTCAGGGTCTGGTCCACCGGGCCGCGCTCGTCAATTGGCGCACCCAGCACGTCCATGATGCGGCCCAGTGTGGCCTTGCCCACGGGGACGGTGATGTTGGCGCCGGTGTTGTAGACCATGTTGCCGCGGCGCAGGCCGTCGGACGTGCCCAGAGCAATCGTGCGCACCACGCCGTCACCCAGCTGCTGCTGGACTTCAAGTGTCAGGGCAGAGCCTTCCATCTTGAGCGCGTCATAAATCTTGGGCATCTGGTCACGCGCAAATTCCACGTCAACCACCGCACCGATACACTGAACAATCTTGCCTTGAGCTTGAGCCATGACTGGATCCTTTTCTATTCTTTAAATCTTTAAATCGGTTGGGCGGCTTAGACCGCAGCAGCACCCGCAACGATTTCCGAAAGTTCTTTCGTGATCGCCGCCTGACGCGTTTTGTTGTAAACCAGCTTGAGTTCGCCAATCACGCTGCCAGCGTTGTCGGTCGCGGCTTTCATGGCCACCATGCGAGCCGACTGCTCGGACGCCATGTTTTCGGCAACTGCCTGGTAGACCAGCGCTTCCACGTAACGGACCAGCAAGTCGTCAATGACGGTCTGCGCATCGGGCTCGTAGATGTAGTCCCAGCCGTGCTGATCCTTGTCGGCCTGCAGACGGTCGGCCGTCAGCGGCAGCAATTGCTCAACCACTGGCTCCTGGCGCATGGTATTGATGAACTTGGTGTAGCACAGGTACACCGCGTTGATCTTTCCTTCGCTGTACGCGTCGAGCAACACCTTCACGGGGCCAATCAGCTTGTCCAGATGCGGCTTGTCACCCAAGTGCGTCGCATGCGAAATCACCTTGGCGCCGATCCGGTTCAAAAAGCCCAGGCCCTTGTTGCCGATGGCTACAGCCTGCACGCCCTGACCGGCCGTCTGAAACTCCTTGAGCTTGACCATTGCTGCGCGCAGCAGGTTGGTGTTCAGGCCACCGCACAAACCCTTGTCCGTGGTCACCACGATGAAGCCGCCGGCCGTGGCATCGTTGGTTTGCATGAACGCGTGGGTGTACTCGGGATTGGCCTGCGCCAGATTGGCCGTGATGTTGCGGATCTTGTCGCTATAAGGGCGCGCAGCGCGCATCCGTTCCTGCGCCTTGCGCATTTTGGAGGCCGCCACCATTTCCATGGCTTTGGTGATCTTGCGGGTGTTTTCCACCGACTTGATCTTGCCGCGTATCTCTTTTCCTGCCGCCATATTGCTTCCTAAATGGTTTCCAAGCGCTGGGCTTTGATGTCTTCAGGGTTAAATCAGGCGAATGACTTCTTGAACGCAGTCACGGCAGTGGTCATTTCCGCTTCCGCGTCCTTGTCCATGGCCTTGGCAGACTCAAGCTTGGCCATCAGCGCAGCGTGTTTGTCCTTGAGGAAGCTGTGCAGACCGGCTTCAAAGGCCAGCACCTTCTTGACATCCACATCGTCCATGAAGCCCTTGTTCACTGCGAACAGTGTGGCGCCCATGGTGGAGATCGACAGCGGCGAGTACTGCGACTGCTTGAGCAGTTCGGTCACGCGGGCACCGCGGTCCAGCTGCTTGCGGGTGGCCTCGTCCAGGTCGGAAGCAAACTGCGCAAACGCAGCCAGCTCGCGGTACTGGGCCAGGTCGGTACGGATACCGCCAGACAGGTTCTTGATCAGCTTGGTCTGGGCTGCACCACCGACGCGCGACACCGAGATACCGGCGTTGATGGCGGGGCGGATACCGGCGTTGAACAGGCTGGTCTCCAGGAAGATCTGGCCGTCGGTGATCGAGATCACGTTGGTTGGCACGAAGGCAGACACGTCGCCGGCTTGCGTTTCAATGATGGGCAGAGCCGTCAGGGAGCCGGTTTTGCCTTTGACTTCGCCCTTGGTGAAGTCTTCGACGTATTTTTCGTTCACGCGTGCAGCACGCTCCAGCAGACGGCTGTGGAGATAGAACACATCGCCGGGATAGGCTTCGCGGCCTGGTGGACGGCGCAGCAGCAAGGAGACCTGGCGGTAAGCCACGGCCTGCTTGGACAGATCGTCATACACAATCAGCGCGTCCTGACCGCGGTCACGGAAGTACTCGCCCATGGTGCAGCCGGAGTAGGCGCTCACGTACTGCATGGCAGCCGACTCGGAAGCCGATGCTGCCACCACAATGGTGTACTCCATCGCGCCGGCTTGCTCGAGCGAGCGCACCACGTTCTTGATGGACGAAGCCTTTTGGCCGATGGCAACGTAAACGCAGAAAACGCCGGTGCCCTTCTGGTTGATGATGGCGTCGATCGCAACAGCGGTTTTACCGGTCTGGCGGTCGCCGATGATCAGCTCGCGCTGGCCACGGCCAATCGGCACCATGGAGTCGATGGACTTCAGACCGGTTTGCAGAGGCTGGTCGACCGATTTACGGGCGATCACACCGGGCGCGACTTTTTCAATCACGTCGGTCATCTTGGCGTTGACAGGGCCTTTGCCGTCGATGGGCTGACCCAGCGCATTGACCACGCGGCCAAGCAGCTCGGGACCGACCGGCACTTCCAGAATACGGCCCGTGCATTTGACGGTGTCGCCTTCGGCAATGTGCTCGTACTCGCCCAGAATCACCGAGCCGACCGAGTCGCGCTCCAGGTTCAGGGCCAGGCCATAAGTCGGCGTGCCATCGGCGGTGGCCGGAAATTCCAGCATCTCGCCCTGCATCACATCGGACAGGCCGTGGATGCGGACAATACCGTCGGACACCGAGACAACGGTACCCTGGTTACGGATGTCGCTGCTGGCGCTCAAGCCTTCGATACGGCTCTTGATCAGTTCAGAAATTTCTGCGGGATTGAGTTGCATGACTCTTTCCTTCTTTCTTGGTTGTTGGCTGAAAACCGGAGCACAACGCTCAGGCCATCAACGCCACTTTCATTTGTTCCAAACGGGCTTTGACCGAAGTGTCAAACACCTCGTCACCCGCCACGACCCGCACACCGCCAATCAAGGCAGGCTCGATCTCAACCGTGAGATTGAGTTTTCGGCCAAAGCGCTTTTCCAGCGTTACCGCCAGTTCAGCCAGGGCTGAGGCATCCAGCGCAAACGCGCTGAACACCGTGGCGTCCGAAGAGCCGGTTTTTGCGTTTTTCAGGGCACGAAACTGCAGCGCAATTTCAGGCAGGACACTGAGGCGACCGTTTTCGATCACCACACGCAAAAAGTTTTTGGCGGACTCGGGCAATGCCGTTTTGGCAACACCGGTGATCACCTCAAAACTCTGCGCAGATGTCACGCCGGGGTTGTCCGCAAACTGCTGCAGCTGCACGTTGGACGCAATTGCGGCCAGCTCGTCCAGCCATGTGGCGGTTGCGGCCAGGTCCTGGCCTGCTGCCTTGAACAGCGCTTCGGCGTAGGGACGCGCGATGGTGGCAAGTTCGGCCATGTTTACAGCTCGGTTTTCAGGCGGCCCAGCAAGTCAGCATGCACACCGGCATTGACTTCCTTGCGCAGGATCTGCTCAGCGCCCTTGACGGCCAGTGCGGCCACCTGCTCGCGCAGGGTCTCGCGGGCCTTGATGGTCTGCTGCTCGGCTTCCACTTTGGCGGCGGCAATGATCTTGTTGCCCTCTTCCACAGCTTTGGCTTTGGCCTCTTCAATCATGGCCTGAGCGCGGCGCTCGGCGTCTGCCAGGCGACCAGCGGACTCGTTGCGCGACTTGGCCAGCTCTTCTTCCACGCGCTTGTTGGCAACGGAGAGTTCAGACTTGGCTTTATCGGCAGCGGCCAGGCCGTCGGCGATCTTCCTGGCGCGCTCGTCCAGAGCCGCCGTGATGGGCGGCCACACGAATTTCATCGTGAACAGCACCAGCAATGCGAAGACGATAGCTTGAGCTACCAGAGTTCCATTAATGTTCACAGTAAATCTCCCAGAGCGAAATGTTCAGGAAGCGCTTACTTGACCAGACGTGCGATTTGGGCGAGGAACGGGTTGGCAGTGGCGAACCACAGGGCAATACCGGTACCGA
This sequence comes from Polaromonas sp., assembly GCA_021731285.1. GTDB lineage: Bacteria > Pseudomonadota > Gammaproteobacteria > Burkholderiales > Burkholderiaceae_C > Polaromonas. The sequence goes on from JAKFXR010000031.1 coordinate 6,677, forward strand.
TAATGAAAGCCGCGTCGATCAGACCAGCCAGCAGGAACATCTTGGTCTGCAGTTCGCCCATCAGTTCAGGCTGGCGTGCAGCTGCTTCGAGGTACTTGCTACCCATGATGCCGATGCCGATACAAGCGCCCAGAGCGCCCAAACCGATGATCAGGCCAGCAGCGAGAGCAACAAAACTAATGACTTCCATGATGACTCCTAAATAACGAAGAAAAAAAGAAAAAAGAAAAACTCAACCAAACCAGAAAACGGTACGCGCGATCAGTGCGAGTCGTGCGCCTGCCCGATGTAGACCAGGGTCAACATCATGAACACAAAGGCCTGCAGGGTGATGATCAGGATGTGGAACACCGCCCACGCCCAGCCGGCCACCACATGCAAGAGCAGCAGCATCAAGCCCGAAGGCGCAAACGAGAAAGCCCAGGCGCCGCCCAGCAGCGCAATCAGCATGAAGACCAGTTCGCCGGCATACATGTTGCCGAACAGTCGCATGCCGTGCGAGACGGTCTTGGCCACAAATTCAATCAACTGCATGGACAGGTTGACGACACCGAGGATCACCGCAAAAACCGGGTTCTTGCTGGTGCCGAACGGTGCGCACACCAGCTCATGCGCCCAGCCGCCCACGCCCTTGTTTTTGACGTTGTAGAACAGGCAAATGAGCAGCACGGACACCGACATGCCCATGGTCACCGACAGGTCGGCCGTGGGGACGCTGCGCATGTAAGCATGGCTGACGTCGCCGCCGGCTGCGCCGTAAATCAGCTTCCAGACTTCAGGCAGAAAGTCCAGCGGCAGCAAATCCATCGCGTTGAGCAGAAAGATCCAGACAAAAATCGTCAGCGCCAACGGTGCGACCAGCTTGCGGCTGGTGGCGTTGTGCACGATGCCCCTGGCTTCGGACTCGACCATTTCAACCAGAATTTCCACCGCAGCCTGAAAGCGGCCGGGCACGCCGGAGGTCGCGCGTCGGGCAGCTTTCCAGAGGAAGAAGCAGCCGAGCACACCCAGCAAAATGGAGAAAAAGAGGGAATCCAGATTGAAGACACTGAAATCGACGATGTCAGTCTGTGGCTTGTTTTGCCAATGGGTCAGGTGGTGAACAATGTATTCACTGGCTGACGGAGCGTTTGGATCTGCGGCCATTCTTTGAACTCTTTAGTTTGTCTTCTGTTTCGGACGCATCAACAGCGCCACCCAATAAACCTTCAGGGTCACGATCAGGCCAATCAGCATTGCCAACCAGTCCAGATCAGGGACCAAGCGTGGGGCCGCAAACAGCATCCCGACACTCGAGGCGATCTTCACCGCCTCCCACACAAAAAAACCAAAGGCCGCCGTTGCGGCGTTCACGGAGGAGAACCGGCTTTTCAGCCCCCGGGCAAACAAAGCCCCGGGAATCACCACCGCCAACGCGCCATAAAACGCCGACCAACCCGCATTGCTTCTTCCAGTCAGCGCCCAGGCAGCACATGCCACCCCGACCCCAACCACCATCTGCCCCAGCACCACCCACCAGGGCGACATGGAAGGACTGGCTTGTCGCAGCTGCTGCGCTTCTTCGCGCGTCAGCCGCTTGTAATCTTCGTTTTCAGCTTCACGTTCCACTAACGGAACCCCTGCATGCATGCCAACCGCCGGATTTGTGTTTTGGACCATGACAAATACAGGCGGGTTACAGGTCGTTTATTAGCAAAGCCCCTGATTATACGTAGAAACCCGCGGCCGAATCGAAAGTCCCCGCACTCCACTGCGATGATGGCGCGCCCACATGACAAAACCGGGATGTGTTGGGGGTGACAATGGCCGGTGTGCGCCCTGCCGCACCGGTCCGTCCGCAGCACTTTTTGAAAGAGTCTCCATGCTTGCCCTGATGAAATTCCTCCACATCGCCGCCGCCATCGTGTGGCTGGGCGGCATCGTCTTCATGCTGTTTGCGTTGCGGCCGGCTGCGGGTCAGCTGGCACCGCCACAGCGCCTGCCACTGATCACGCAGGTCATGGGCAATTTCTTCAAACGGGTCTGGGAAGGCATCGCCATCCTGCTGGTGACCGGCCTGGTCATGCTGCTCGGCGTCGGGATGAAAAACGCGCCCCTGGGCTGGCATCTGATGTTTGGCATCGGGCTGGTGATGTTTGCGCTGTTTGGCCACCTGTTTTTTGGTCCCTACCGTCGCCTCAAGCTGGCAGTCGCCGCACAGGACTGGCCCGAAGGGGGCCGGCGCGTAGGGCAGATCGCCACACTGGCAGGGCTCAACCTGGTGCTGGGCACGCTGGCGATTGCCGCCGTCATTTTTCTGGTTTAGCAACCATGTCGGGGGGTCGCGTCGTGCGTCGTTTGTTTGTTTTTGTCCTGCTCAGCCTGTTGCTGGGTGCTTGCTCGGCGGTCAACCCCTACTACGACGCGTCCAGACCGCATCACACGCCAGAGGGCTTTAAAAACAACTACGCGCCCAGTGTCAACAAGTCCCGCGCCGATCTGCTGCGCTGGATGTGGGAGTCCTGGCGCAATGACCTGCCCAGGCCGCCCGCCACGCCCACCCCTGTGCAGGCGCCTGACCTTGCCGCCATCGAGGTCCGGTCCGCAGCCCGGGCCCAGCCCGGCGCGCCATCGCAGCCAGCCATCACCTGGATAGGCCACGCCAGCATGCTGGTGCAGGCGGGTCGCCTGAACGTGCTGACCGACCCGATTTTTTCCGAGCGCGCAAGCTTTCTGTCCTTCATCGGCCCGAAACGGGCTCAAGCCCCGGGCCTGGCCCTGAAAGACCTGCCCCCCATCGACGTGGTGCTGATCTCGCACAACCACTACGACCATCTGGACAAGCAGACGGTGGTGGACCTGGCCGCGCGCAGCAGCGGCAAGATACCCACGCTGTTTCTGGTACCGCTGGGGGTCAAGCCCTGGTTCACCAGCCTGGGTATCACCAACGTGATCGAGATGGACTGGTGGGACCAGCACCTCCACAAAGGGGTGGAGTTCAATTTCACGCCGGTGCAGCACTGGTCGGCCCGCTCCCTGGGCGACCGCAGCCAGACCTTGTGGGGCGGTTTTGCCGTGTTTGCGCCGGATTTTCACTGGTACTACACCGGCGACACCGGCTACTCCAAAGACTTTTCAGACACACGCGAACGTTTTGCCGCCCGTCACCCCGGCGGCTTTGACCTGGCGCTGATTCCTGTCGGCGCCTACGAGCCACGCTGGTTCATGAAAGAGCAGCACATCAACCCCGCCGAAGCGGTGCAGGTCCACAAAGATCTTGGCGCCCGGCGCAGCGTGGGTGTGCACTGGGGCACCTTCAACATGGCCGACGAGTCGCTGGACCAGCCGCCCCGCGAGCTGGCGCAGGCCCGCCAGGCGCAAGGCCTGCGCGATGAGGAATTTTCAGTCATGCGCATCGGCGAGACCCGGCCCCTGCCCGCCCGGGCAGGCAAACCATGAGCCCGGACAAGCGGCACGCGGGGGCGCCCACAAAAAGGACCCGCAAACCCCACTGGTCTGATCGCTTCACCAAAGGCATCGAGCCCGCAACACTGGTGGCCCATCCCTGGCTCAAGCCGGTGGCACACCGCTTGCAGGAGCGCCGGTTGTGGCAGATGCAGCATGAGTCCGTGGCACGCGGTCTGGCCATCGGCATCTTCTGGGCATTTGCCTTGCCGGTTGCACAGATTCTGGTGGCGGTCGCGCACTGCGTCTGGTGGCGCGGCAACATCCCCGTGGCCGCAGCCGTCACCCTGGTCACCAATCCGTTGACCATCGGCTTCTGGCTCTGGCTGGCCTACAAGCTGGGCAGCCTGATCCTGGGCCTGGGGCCGGACGAAATGGCCGCCGGCGACGCGGTCCTGCAGGCCGGTTCGCCGGGCGGCGGCTTCGACGTGATGGGCTGGTTGCAACGGTTTGGCTGGCCTGCGGTTCTGGGCATGGCCATTTTCTCAGTCGCAGGCGCGGCAGGCGGGTATGTGTCGGCCAAGCTCATTTGGCGTCTGCGCGTCTGGCTCAAGCGGCGCGCGCGGCGCCGCCACAGCTAAGCCACCTGCGCGACAATCAAGCCCCCTCTACCCGATACCCACGATGAGCAACCCCCCTCCCGCTTCCGGCGCCCTGCTGCCCGCCACACCCTGCTACCTGAACGGCGAATTCACCGCGCTCAAGGACGCGAAGATCAGCGTCATGGACCGGGGCTTCATCTTTGGCGACGGCGTCTACGAAGTGGTGCCCGTGTATGCCGGGGCGCTGTTTCGCTTTGCCGAGCACATGAAGCGGCTGGACCGCAGCCTGGCCGAACTTCGCATTGCCAACCCGCTGACCCATGCGCAGTGGCGTGAGGTGGCCTTGCGGCTGGTGGCCGACTACGCTGCGTCGCAACACACCTCCCCGGAAAAAATTGACCAGCTGGTGTACATCCAGATCACGCGCGGCGTGGCGCTGCGCGACCATGTGATGCCGCCGAACCTCAGCCCCACGGTGTTCGTCATGACCAACACCCTCAAGCCGCCCACACCGGAGCAGCGCAGCCAGGGTGTGAGCTGTGTCACGGCCAGGGACTTCCGCTGGACCAAGGCCCATATCAAAAGCACCAGCCTGCTGGGCGCGGTGTTTGCGCGCCAGATCAGCGCCGACGTCGGCGCGGCGGAGACCGTGATGTTTCGTGATGGATTTTTGAGCGAGGCCGCGGCCTGCAATGTCTGGGTGGTCAAGGGCGGCAAAGTGCTGGGCCCGCCCAAAGACAACCTGGTGCTCGAAGGCATACGCTACGGCCTGATCGAAGAGATTTGCCGTGAGACAGGCACTGGCTTTGAGCTGCGTCCGGTCAGCCGCAAGGAAGTGTTTGATGCCGACGAGTTGCTGCTGTCGTCGGCCACCAAAGAGATATTGCCCATCACCTCGCTGGACGGCCAGCCGATAGGCAGCGGCCAGCCCGGCCCGGTCTACGCGCTGCTGCACGCAGCCTACCAGCGCGCCAAACGTGCGCCGACGGAGCAAGCCGCATGACAAGCACACCGCCCGAAACGCCGCGCCAGGAGTCGCTCATTGAGTACCCATCGCTGTTCCCCATCAAGGTCATGGGCGAAAAAGTCGAGGGCCTCGTCCACGCCATCACCCTGATTGCCCGCCAGTTTGACCCGGCCTTTGATGCCTCGACCATCGAGCTGCGCGAGAGCAAGGGCGGCAAATACCTGGGCATCACCATCACGGTCACCGCCACCTCGCGTGAGCAGCTGGACGAGCTCTACCGCACACTGTCCACGCACCCCATGGTCAAAGTGGTCCTCTAAAAATGATGCCCCCACGCTCCGCCGCTACGCGGGTCGCTGCCCCACCAGGGGGCTGGCCTTGCTTGGGGCGGCCCGGCGCGGCGGCAAAAATTTTGCCCCCACGCTCCGCCGTTACGCGGGTCGCTGCCCCCCGAGGGGGCTGGCCTTGCTTGGGGCGGCCCGGCGCGGCGGCAACAATTTTGCCCCCACGCTCCGCCGCTACGCGGGTCGCTGCCCCCCGAGGGGGCTGGCCTTGCTTGGGGCGGCCCGGCGCGGCGGCCGAGGCCTGAACGTCGCCCATGCAAGCTGAGGTACGACATTTGGGCCGGGTGGACTACCTTCCCACCTGGCACGCCATGCAGGCCTTCACAGCAGCCCGCGGCCGTGGAGTTGTGAATGAAATCGGCAGTCCGCCCACGGATGGCGCGGCTGATCAGCTATGGATATGTGAGCACTGGCCGGTCTACACCCAGGGCCTGGCCGGCAAACCCGATCACGTGCTGAACCCTGGCGACATCCCGGTGGTGCAAACCGACCGGGGCGGTCAGGTGACCTACCACGGGCCCGGGCAGGTGGTGGCCTACCCGCTGATCGACCTCAAGCGCGCTGGCTACTACGTCAAGGAGTATGTCTACCGCATCGAAGAGTCGGTCGTCCGGACGCTGGCCCACTTTGGCGTCACCGGCCACCGCGTGGCGGGTTCGCCCGGCATTTATGTGCGGCTGGACGACCCTTTTTCGCATGCGGCCCTGACTGGCCCGCGCAGCGCGGCAGAACCCTTTCGCGGCCTGGGCAAGATCGCTGCGCTGGGCATCAAGGTCAGCCGCCACTGTACCTACCACGGCGTAGTGCTCAACGTGGCCATGGACCTGGAACCCTTCTCGCGCATCAATCCCTGCGGCTATGCCGGGCTGCAAACCACAGACCTTTCTACAATCGGGGTATCGGCCAGTTGGCAGGATGCAGCAAGCGTGCTGGGCCAAAAGCTCGGCGCCTACCTCGCGCCCTGACCACATCCACCCAAAGAAACACACCATGAGCACCCCTGAAACCGTCAATCCTGTTGTTCGCGACATCCAGAGCCAGGAAGACTACAACCCGCTGGCCAAGCAGAAGGCTGCAGCCAAGCTCTCGCGCATTCCGGTCAAGGTCGTGGCGGGCGAAGTCCTCAAAAAGCCCGAGTGGATTCGCGTCAAGGCCGGCAGCCCCAGCACCCGCTTCTACGAGATCAAGCAGATCCTGCGCGAGAACAAGCTCAACACCGTTTGCGAAGAAGCGTCCTGCCCCAACATCGGCGAATGTTTCGGCAAGGGCACGGCCACCTTCATGATCATGGGCGACAAGTGCACCCGCCGCTGCCCGTTTTGCGACGTCGGCCACGGCCGGCCCGACCCGCTTGATGTCAACGAGCCCGAAAACCTCGCCAAGACGATTGCCGCGCTCAAGCTCAAGTACGTGGTGATCACCAGCGTGGACCGAGATGACCTGCGCGACGGCGGCAGTGGCCACTTTGTCGAATGCATCCAGAAGATCCGCGAACTCTCGCCGACAACGACCATTGAAATTCTGGTGCCCGACTTCCGCGGCCGTGACGACCGCGCGCTTGAAATCCTGAAAGCCGCGCCGCCCGACGTGATGAACCACAACCTGGAAACCACGGCGCGTCTTTACAAGGAAGCACGTCCCGGCTCAGATTACGCCTTTAGCCTGAACCTGCTGAAAAAATTCAAGGCCCTGCACCCCAGGGTTCCGACCAAAAGCGGCATCATGGTCGGCCTCGGCGAAACCGACGAAGAAATTTTGCAGGTCATGCGCGACATGCGCGAACACAACATCGACATGCTGACCATTGGCCAGTACCTCGCGCCATCGACCAGCCACTTGCCGGTGCGCCGCTACGTGCACCCCGACACCTTCAAGATGTTTGAGGCCGAGGCCTACAAGATGGGCTTCACCCACGCCGCCGTGGGCGCGATGGTGCGCAGCTCCTACCATGCCGACCAGCAGGCGCACGCTGCCGGCGTGTCCTGACCACCCGGCAGTCGGCGTTCAGCCGAGCAGCGTCGCCACTTCGGCGCGGGACGGCATGCCGTCAACAGCCCCATGCCGCGTGACGGACAGGCTTGCTGCCGCATTGGCCCAGCGCGTCGCATCCACCAGCGTCTGACCGCGCGCCAGCGCTGCCGCCAGCGCGCCGGTGAAGGTGTCGCCTGCGCCTATGGTGTCACGCACCTGCATCGCACGGCCCGCAAACGCCACCGGTGACTGGCCCGCCTGGTAAAGCGTGCAGCCTGCGGCGCCCAGGGTCACCAGCACGGCACGCGCGCCACGGCGCATCAACTCAAGCGCCGCACCATCGAGGGAGCCGGCATGCGCCGCACCTGCCAACAGATACAGCTCGCCTTCGTTGGGGGTCAGCACATCGACCAGCGCCAGCAAGTCATCCGGCAAGGGCCGCGCGGGAGCGGGGTTGAGCAGCGTCAGGGCGCCCGCCTCACGCGCGATGCGAAAGGCTTCATGCGTGGCCGCAACAGGCACTTCGCATGAGGCCATCACTACGCGGCACGCAGCCAGCACCAGCTGCGCGGCTTGTGCATGGCGGGCATCCAGACCCGTGCCCGCGCCCGGGCAAACCGCAATGCTGTTGTCGCCATCGTCATAAACCAGAATTTGCGCCACGCCGCTGGGCTCGCCGGGGGCTTGCTCCACATGCGCCGTGTCCATGCCTTCGTCCTGCCACAGCTTCATGCCCATGCGTCCGAAGTCGTCGTCGCCAATGCGCGCGATCAGCGCCACGCGCGCGCCCTGGCGGGCAGCGGCCACCGCTGCATTGCTTCCCTTGCCGCCGGGACTGATGCTGAAGCTGCTGCCCATCAGCGTCTCGCCGCGCGCGATGGGGCGCGGCACATGGGAGATCAGGTCGGCATTCCAGCTCGCGACACACACCACCTCTGCCATGGGCGACCTGTCCACTTATTTACCGCCATAGCCCATGGTTTGCGGCAGCCACAGCACGATCTGCGGGAAGCAGGTGATGGCCAGCAGCAAGCCCAGCAACATGAGCAGGAAGGGCCAGCCCTCTTTCATCATCTCGCCAATCGGAATGCCGGTCAGCGCCTTGGTCACAAAGAGCAACATGCCAAACGGCGGATGAATCAGGCCAATCATCATGTTGAGCACCACCAGCACACCAAAATGAACCAGGTCCACGCCCAGCAGCTTGGCCGCCGGCAGCAGCATGGGCACAAACACCAGCAGCAGCACCGACACATCCAGAAAGCAGCCCAGCACCAGAAACATCACATTGACCAGCAGCAAAAACTTGATCTGTGAAAGCTGCATGCTGTCCACCCAGGTGGCCATGGCCTGCGGCACACCTTCAGCGGTGAATGCGTAATTGAGCATGAAGGAGCCGGCCAGAATCATGGTGATCACCGCGCTGCCGCGGGTGGACTCCATGACCACGCCCCAGAAGCTGCGCCAGGTCAGCGCCCGGTACACCACCGCCGCCAGCACCAGTGCATGAAAGGCTGCCACTGCAGCGGCTTCGGTCGGCGTGAAGGCGCCGGAGTAAATGCCGCCCAGCAACACAATGGGCATGGACAGCGGCAAGGCCCCACGAAACACGATGTTGGGCCATTCGCGCAGCGGGATTTTGGCCTCGCGCGGCATGTTGCGTTTGACGGCGATGAAATGCACCACCACCATCATCAAAACCGCCATCAGAAAGCCGGGCACCACGCCGCCGAGGAACAGCGCGCCCACCGAAGCGCCCGACACCATGGCGTAGATCACCATCGGAATCGACGGCGGAATGATGGGCCCCAGCGTGGCGCTGGCCACCACCACCGCACCGGCAAAACCCCGTGTGTACTCGGGCTTTTTCAGCATCTGGCGGATGGTGACCAGGCCCGGGCCGGCGGCGTCGGCAATCGCGCTGCCGCTCATGCCCGAGAACACCACGCTCACCAGAATGTCCACCTGCGCCAGCCCGCCGCGCATGCGCCCCACCAGAATGCGGCAAAAGTCAAAAATGCGCTCGCTGACGGTACCGGCGTTCATGATGTTGGCGGCAAAAACAAACAGCGGCACGGCCAGCAACACATAGCTGTTGTACAGGCCGTTGCCAATCTGCTCGGCCACCAGGCCCACGTCCTGGCCCTTGACCAGCAGGTAGGCAATGCCGGAGGCCACCATCGAAAAGCCGATGGGCATGCGCAGCAGCATGCAGGCCACCAGAACGATGACGAGAACAAGAAGGGGCGATGTCATATGCGCAGCTCCGCCTCAAGGCCGACACCGCGCAAGGCGTTCCAGATGGCCCAGGCCGACCGGGCCACCAGCGCCACCAGCAGCAACACAAAGGGGAAAAACACCCACTGAAATGAAACGTTGAGCACGGGGGTTCCCTCACGCGCCATGAAATGCACATAGTCCCAGCTTGCAGGGATGCCGCACAACGCCAGGCCGCCTATCAGCAGGTTGCCCACAATCTGCATCACCTGCCGCGCGCGCTGGTTCACGCTGTTCCAGATCAGGTCAAACACCACATGCTCGCGCTCTGGCACCACAAAAGCCGCTGCCCACAGAATGATCCAGACATACAGGATCACGGCGGCTTCGTCGGTCCACGCCATCGGCTTGTTGAAGCCGAAGCGTGCCGTGACCTGGATCACAAACACCAGGAACAGGACCAGGAACAGTCCCCCGCCAATCACATTGGCGGCTTTTTGGGGCCAGGTTTTCATCGCTTTTGGCGCTTGCCGCGTTCAGCGGGTGGCGTTGATGCGCTCAAGCAGGCCTTTGGGCCAGCTCTTGCCGTAGTCCGAGTTCAGGTAGGTGGACTGCACCGCTTTGCGGAATGCCTCGACATCCGGCGTGGTGACAGTCAGGCCCTCCTTCTTGAAGAACTCGACAAGCTGGCCTTCTTCCTTGATGCGGTTTTCATTGTTGTAGGCGGACGCGGCCTGCGCTGCAGCCTGAACCCTGGCTTTTTGCCCGGCATTCATCGCGTTCCAGGCCTTGTTGGAGATGGCAATGAAGATGCCGTCCACCAGGTGGCTGGTCAGCACGATCTGCTTGGTCACTTCATAAAACTTGGCGGCGCGCACGGAAGGCAGCGGGTTGTCCTGGCCGTCAATGGTGCCGGTCTTCAGGCCCAGATAGACCTCGCCAAAAGCCAATGGTGTGGCGGTGGCGCCCAGCGCCTCACCGAGGAACAGCCACTCCTTGGAGCCCGGCATGCGCAGCTTCACGCCTTTCAGGTCAGCCGGCGTCCTGACATTGCGCGCCTCGCGCAGGTTGACCTGCCGTGTGCCCAGGTAAATGGTGGACAGCGGCGTGACGTCCATCTTTTCAGAAACCGTCTTGAACATCTCGGCGCCTATGGGGCCGTTGAACACCTTTTGCTGGTGGTCCGGGTCACGCACGATGTAGCCTGCGGTAAACACCGAGAAGTCCGGCACCAGCTTGGCAATGTCAAAGGCCGAGATGGACGACAACTCCAGGTTGCCACGCGCCATGGCGGCGGGCTCGGTACCCTGCTTGAACAGCGATGCATTCAGGTTGATCTGCACATCAAACTCGCCTGGGGCGCTTTTTTCAAGGTTGTCCTTGAACACCGTCCACATCTTGGCGTGCCAGTCGTCAGGCACAGCCGGCGTGGACACGCGCAGCAGGACCTTGTTCTGCGCATGGGCGGCCGGCAGCAGTGCGCCGGCCAGCAGCAAGGCGGAAGCAGTCGCCAGCAGGCTGCGGCGAAATACAGAAGCGAGGGAAGTTTTCATGAAGGTCTCCATCTTTGTAGTGAGTCGGTTGGGTAATCAGTCAGAAGCGGGGTCAATGCCAAAACTGCGAATGCTTGTCTCGAGTGCCTTGAATTGCGCAGGTGTCAGCGCCACCAGCGGCGCGCGCACCCGCAGCCAGGTCGGGTCACCAGAGAGCATGGCCATGATGCCCTTGAGCGCAGGCATCAACGAATAGCCCTCCAGCAGGCCCAGCAGTTTGAGGATGCGCTCACGCTCGGCCGGTGTGGCGGGGGCATCGGGCTGTGTCACCAGGCGGCTGACCACGCGCGGCATGAAGTTGGCCAGGCCGCTGATGGCGCCCGTGCTGCCGCGCCTTCCCATTTCCGGGAGGTCGGGCTCAAAGCCGACGTACACCGTCAGCTCTTTCATGAAGGCATCGGCCAGGCCGATTGAATGGGCGGTGGTGCAAGCGCTGTCCTTGATGCCCACAACGGTGTCCGGGTACATGTCCTTGAGCGTGCGGATCACATGGTGCGACAGCGGCACGCCGGTGACCTGGGGGATGTGGTACAGGTAGAGCCTGAACGGCGTGCCGGCCATGCCGTCCAGCACGTACCGGTAGGCGTCGATCACGCCCTCGTCAGACACACCCTTGAGAAAAAACGGCGGCAGCATCAGGCAGCCGTGCACACCGGCATCGACCGCGTGGCGCGTGAGCTCCAGCGTTTCGGGCAAAGCCGCGCAACTGGTGGACACCATGATTTGCGCAGCCGGGATGCCGTTGCCAATCAACTGGTCAATCGCCTGCCGACGCTCGGCCATGCTGAAGGACGGGCCCTCGCCGGTGGTGCCAAAGGCGGTCACGCCAGGGCAGCCGCTGGCCATCAAGGCCTTGCAGTGGGCTGCAAATTTGGCGTGGTCAATGGCCAGATCGGCGGTCAGCGGCGTCAGCAGCGCTGGCCAGATGCCACGAAAGGAAGCCGTGGCGGCGGAAGTCGTCATTGAGGAGTCTCCAGAGACCACGGCATGTCCGGCCGCGGCAGTCCCAGCACGCGCCGGTGCGCACTTTCGATGTGGTGGCTCAGGCGTTCGATCACGGCAGGCGCGTCGCGTCGCTTGAGGGCTTCGATAAACCAGAGGTGCTCTTCCATCGCGGGAATCAGCACATCTGGCGAAAGGGTGGAGCCTTCGAGCTTGATCAGGCGCACACGCAGGCTGTTGATGCGGTAGACCTCGGAGATCAGCTCATTGCCCAGTGCGTCAACCATCAGGTCGTGCAGACCCCAGTCCACCGCGGTGGCGTCCTTGAGCAGGTCATCGTCAATGGCTTTTTTGCGGGCGCGCTTGACGATGTTCAGATGGGCCTGCTCAATGGCGGCCAGATCGGCGTCGGACACAGTGCTCACAAACCGGGCGGCGGCCTCGCGCTCGAGCAGTCGGCGCAACTGGAAGGCATTGTTGATCAGCTTGAGGTCCACATGGGCCACCTGCAGGCCGCGCTGCGGCACGGTTTTCAGCAGGCCTTCGGCTTCCAGGCGCGGAATCAGCTCGCGCACCGCGCCCAGCGGCATGCCCAGCAACTGCATCAGCTCGCGCTGCGAGATGAACTGGCCCGGGCGGATGTTGGCGTCAACGATTTGCTGCTGAAAGCTCTCATAGGCCTGCGCACGCAGGGAGACGGGCGGCGTGTGGGCGAGTGGCGTGATGGCGTTCATGGTGTTAACTCGCGTCACTGGAGATCACGCCCTTGCGCAGCAGGACGTTGCCGTACTTGCGCTGCTCGCCGGTCTGCACAATGAGAAAGGCCGCGCGGGCGCGTTCGTAAAACTCAAACCGCTCCAGCGGCACGGCGGGGCGCTCGCCAGCAGCGGACAGCGCGGCGGCGAATTCAACAACCGGCGCAGGCACTGCCAGCGCATCGCCCACCACCTGCATGCTCCACGCAGCGTCAGGCTCAAAGCTGTCCAGCGGCAGGACCTGCAACACCGCCCGCAGTGCCTCGGGCGCACTGCTTCCGGCCAGTTGCACCAGCCGCGCGCCGCCCTGGCCTGCAGTCCGTGCCGCCGGAAAATTGGCGTCCACAATGGCCACTTCATCCCCATGGCCCATGCTGGCCAGCGCATGCAGGGCGTCGGGCGTGAGCAGAGGTGGAATGTTTTTCAGCATGGGACGGATGGAATCAGGGAATGAAGCGCGCGCTCAAAATCCGGTTGTTGTTGTTGCAAGCACGGGATTTCCCCGTAGACGAACTAACATGTTAGTCATAACATAGCTAAACGTTTATCAGTGATTACCCTGAAACCCTGACGATGAAGCTCAAGCAAACGCACGCCCCGCCACCCGTTTTTCTGCCCTGCGAAGGCAGCGGCCTGCGCCTGGGCCTGGGCGGCGCGCCGCTGGGTAATCTCTTTCGTGCGGTAACAGAAAGCGACGCCCTGGCCCTGGTGCATGCCGCCTGGGCCGATGGCTGCCGCAGCTATGACACCGCGCCGCACTACGGCCACGGTCTGTCGGAACAGCGTCTGGGTGATGCACTGCGCGCCCATCCGCGGGACAGCTTTACCCTTTCCAGCAAGACGGGTCGCCTGCTGACACCTGACGCCCAGGCCGCCACCACGCAGCATGGCTATGTTGATATTCCACCCTTCAACCAGCACTGGGACTTCAGCGCCGCCGGCACGCGCCGCAGTGTGGAGGACAGCCTGCAGCGACTGGGTATGTCACGGCTGGACAGCGTGTACATCCACGATCCCGATGCACAGACGCATGGAGCCAATGCGCCTGCCGTGCTGCGCCAGTTGCTGAACGAAACACTGCCGACGCTGCGGCAATTGAAGGAAGAAGGCCTGGTGCGCAGCATAGGCCTGGGCACCAACGACGTGGCCATTGTTCTGGAGGTGCTGCGCGAAACCACTCTGGACGTGCTGATGCTGGCTGGCCGCTACAGCCTGCTGGACCACAGCGCGCTGCCTGAACTGCTGCCGCTGTGCCTGGCGCGCGGTGTGCGCATTGCGCTGGGTGGCGTTTTCAATTCAGGCATCCTGGCCACCGGCGCGCTCGGCGGCACCGCGACTTTCAACTACGCGCCAGCCGCCAGCCAATGGCTGGAGCGCACCGCGCGGATTGAAACCGTTTGCGTGGTGCACGGCGTGCCCCTGCGCGCAGCCGCCCTGCAGTTTCCGCTGGCGCATCCGGCGGTAGAGATTGTCATGCTGGGCGCGCGCAGCGTGGGCGAGTGGCGCGACGGCGTAGCCATGATGCAGCACCCGATCACGCCAGACTTCTGGGCAGCCCTGCGCGACCAGGGCCTGCTGCCCGGGCAGGTGCCCACACCATGAGCATCCTGCCCATGGTGGACGCGCATTTTCATTGCTGGAAGCTGGCACGCGCTGACTACGGCTGGCTGGCGCCCGCGCTTGCCCCTATTTACCGTGATGTGGCCGTTGCCGACTGGCAGGCGCAAGCCGCGCCCCACGGCGTGTCCGGCGGCGTGCTGGTGCAGGCCGCGCCCACTGAGGCAGAAACGCAGTTTTTGCTGACCCAGGCCGACGCCAACCCCGCCGTGCTGGGTGTGGTCGGCTGGGCGGACCTGCTGGCCGCCGATGCGCCGGAACGCATACACGCACTGGCGCAGCACCCGCGGCTCAAAGGCCTGCGTCCCATGCTGCAGGACATCAGCGACCCGGCGTGGATACTGCAGCCCGCGCTGGCCCCGGCCCTGCATGCCGTGGTCGAATGTGCTCTGGTGTTTGACGCCCTGGTGAAAGCAGAGCACCTGCCGCACCTCCTGACGCTGGCGCAGCGCCATCCCGGCTTGCGCATGGTGATTGACCACGCAGCCAAGCCCGACATCGCCGCCGGCCAATGGCAACCCTGGGCCGACAGCCTGGCGCGCATGGCCCATGAAACACAGGCCCTGTGCAAGTTGTCCGGGTTGATGACCGAAGCCGGTCCGAATCCGCCAGACGGTGCCGTCCAGCGCTGGGGCCAGCACGTGCTGCAAAGCTTTGGCGCGCAGCGTGTGCTGTGGGGCAGCGACTGGCCCGTGCTGGAACTCTCAGGCAGCTACGCCGGGTGGTGGAAAGAAACGGAGAAGCTTCTTGCGCCGTTGGGCGCAAGTGAGCGCGCAGCGGTGATGGGCGGCAACGCCAGGCGCTTGTACCGGCTGTAACCACAGCGCTGGTCTATAGTGCGAGCCTGACCAGGCACCCGGTTCACACACAAACACTGCAACATGCAAGCCAGACTCTACGCATTGGGCGCGATTGCGCTGTGGGCCACACTGGCTGCACTCAGCGTTTCACTGAGCCACATCCCGCCCTTTTTGCTGACCGGCATTGCACTGCTTATAGGCAGTGTTCCGGCCTGGCCGCAGTGGCGGCTGTGGAAGCTGCCACCACTCACACTTGCGCTGGGCATTTATGGCCTGTTCGGTTTTCACTTTTTGCTGTTCATCGCCCTGCGCCACGCGCCGCCGGTGGAGGCCAACCTCGTCAACTACCTGTGGCCCCTCTTCATGGTGGTGCTGGCGCCAGTCCTGCTGCCCGGCCTGCATCTGCGCGCCGTGCACCTGCTGGCGGCGCTGCTGGGGTTTGCCGGCGCGGCGGTGGCCATTCTGGGAGCACGCAGCGACGCGGCCAGCGGCATGGGCTGGGCCTGGGGCTACATCCCTGCACTCGGCTCCGCCCTGATCTGGGCCAGCTACTCACTGCTCACCAAACGGGTCGCGCCTTTTCCAACCGCAGCCATCGGCTTCTTCGGCCTGGTGTCGGGTGGGCTGTCGCTGCTGTGCCACTGGGCGCTGGAGCCGGCAGCCACACTGTCGGGGCGCGACTGGATGCTGCTCACAGTGATGGGCCTCGGGCCGCTGGGTGGGGCATTTTATCTTTGGGACAAAGCGCTCAAGCTCGGTGATGCGCGGCAGATTGGCATCCTGAGCTACCTCACGCCGCTGGGGTCGACGGCGCTGCTGATGCTGGTCAGCGGACGTGGGTGGTCGTGGAGCATTGCGCTGGCGGCGGCCATGATCATTGGTGCGGCGGTGCTGGGGACTCGAGGTAAAAGTTGATGGAGTTTGAGGCGTCACGCTGCGCTGTAGTCTGCTCTGGACAGCAGGTCCAACTCCCCACTCCCACCCCTAGCCCTCCCTCGCCCCGCTGGGCGAGAGAGGGGGACTTCATTTGGCCGCGTGTGCTTGCTGCCGCGTGCAAACATGGCCGTCCCGTACTCTGACGACGACGCGCTTTGCGCGTCGTCGCTCCCCGCATCCGCTCCCGATTGCGCTCCCAACCCCTTCTGTATGCGCCGAGGAGCACAGCCGAAAGTGGATCAGGGCGGGCGATTGTCTGAGCGCAGCGAGTTCGAGCCCGACCCCGGCTGGACCGAGCACCGCAGGTTGAGTTATTGGGGTCAGACGCCAATTTCGCTGCGGTGCTTTGCACCGCACCCAAGGGGCGAGCCACAGGCTCGGCGAATTTGGACTCTGACCCCAAAAACTCCGCAGACAGCAGGGTCGCCTTTTCTTTGCTTACTTTTGGTGTTCGCGTAACTTTGCTTTGCAAAGTGAGCGAACCCCGCGCGTGGAACGCGCCTTTGGCGAGCAAAGAAAACCCGCTCTGCGGGTTTCGATAAAAGTGAGTTGCCGCCGGGCAACCCCCGGCTTGTTGGCACACCACCAGAGCAGGAGACACAGAAGGCATGGATCCCGGATCCAGTCCGGGATGACAGACAGGGATGCGGGGATGACCAGCCATGCGCTACGGTATTAATAGCAAATCATGCCCGTCAACAAAGGGCAGGATCACGATTTTCTGAAGAGCTTCCAGCCGGAACGTCGTGGGGGGCTCACCCCCGTGATATCACAATCAAACAGCCACTTCGCCCTTGAACGACGCCAGAAGTTTGCTACCTTATTTATAGCAACGCAGACGGATCTTCACTGGCCAGCACCTCTTGCGCCCAGCGCTGCAGCTTGCCTGCATCGGCGCGAAGAATCTGCTGCTTGACCGCGAGAATTTGCGAGGGGTGCATGGAAAAACTGCGCAGGCCCAGGCCCAGCAGCAGCCGCGTCATGGTGACATCACCGGCCATCTCGCCACACACACTGACACCCTTGCCTTGTGCATTGCACTCGGCAATCGTGTCGGCAATCAGGCGCAGCACCGCCGGGTGGCAAGGGTCGTACAAATGCGCCACAGCCTCGTCGGCGCGGTCGATGGCCAGCGTGTACTGGATCAAATCGTTGGTGCCTATCGAGAGAAAGTCAAAGTGCTTGAGAAACAGCTTGAGCGTCAGCGCCGCCGCCGGGATCTCGATCATCGCGCCCAGTTGCACCGGCCCGTAGGCAATGCCCTTGTTGTCCAGCTCGGCGCGCGCATGGTCGATCAGCGACAGGGTCTGGCGGATCTCGCTGATGTGGCTCAGCATGGGCACCAGCAGGTTGACCTGGCCGTGCGCTGCGGCCCGCAGGATGGCGCGCAACTGCGTCAGAAACATCGGCGGGTCGGCCAGGCTCCAGCGAATCGCGCGCAGCCCCAGCGCCGGATTGAGCTGTCCGTCCTGGGTGCGGCCAGCGAGCTTGTCGAGTGGCTTGTCCGAGCCAATGTCCACCGTGCGAATCGTCACCGGCAGGCCCTGCATGCCTTCCACCGCCTTGCGGTAGGCCAGGTACTGCTCCTGCTCGTCCGGCAGCCTGCCGGTGCGGCCCATGAACAAAAACTCGCTGCGGAACAGGCCCACGCCGACGGCGCCCACATTCACCGCGCCTGCGGTGTCGTCAGGCATTTCAATGTTGGCCAGCAGTTCTATCTTCTGGCCGTCGATGGTCAGCGCCGGCGTGTGCTTGAGGCGGTTCAGGCGCTGGCGCTCCAGCTCGCCCTGGCGCTGCTTGAAGCCGTACTCGGCCAGGATGATGGGCGATGGATCGACGATCAGCACACCGGCATCGCCGTCAATGATGACCCAGTCGTCCTGCTCGATCAGCTGGCTGGCGCTGCGTGCGCCCACCACCGCGGGAATGTCCAGACTGCGCGCCACGATGGCAGTGTGCGAGGTGCGCCCGCCCACGTCGGTGGCAAAACCGACAAACAGGCTTTGCTTGAACTGCAGCATGTCGGCCGGCGAGATGTCATGCGCCACCAGCACCAGCGGCACATCCATGGTGTCGTCCAGCAGCAGGTCCTGCTGGCGCGACTTGCGCTGCGAGCCGGCCTGCGCTGCGGGCAAGACCGGCGAGCCCACGCCCTTCATGAAACCCAGAATGCGCTCGACCACCTGCTCCAGATCGGCCTTGCGTTCACGCAGGTACTCGTCCTGCATGTCGTCAAACTGGCGGGCGATGATTTCAAACTGCGTGGTCAGCGCCCACTCGGCGTTGTACAGCCTGTCGGTGATCCAGTGCTTGACGCCGCTGCTGAGCTGCTCGTCGGCCAGCAGCATCAGGTGCACATCGAGCAGCGCCGACAGCTCGTGCGGCGCATCCTTGGGCAGACCGCGCTGCACCCGCGTTATTTCTTCGGCCACCGCATCACGCGCGACACGCACCCGCTGGATCTCGGCTTCTACCTTGTCAGCCTCAATGAAGTAATGCGCCACATCGGCCCGGCTGGACGCAACCAGCACCGCACGGCCAATCGCGATGCCGCGGGAGACTGCCAGGCCGTGAACGCTGAAAGTCATGGTTAGCTCCGCGCCACCCGTAATGCGCGCACCGGGCATCGAGCCCGACGCTCGCATGAATGAAAACTCTGGTCGATCCCGCTTTGCGGGGCCCTCGCCCTTCGTGTTTTCATTCGCCTTCCCCGAACTTGTCGTGAATCAACGCAAGGAGAGCATCCATGGCCTTGGCCTCATCCGGCCCATCGGTTTCAATTTCCACGGTGCTGCCTATGCCGGCGGCCAGCATCATCACGCCCATGATGCTTTTGGCATTGACGCGGCGCTCGCCCTTGGAGACCCAGATGTCGCACGCAAAACTGCCGGCCAGTTTGGTGAGCTTGGCCGAGGCGCGGGCATGCAGGCCCAGTTTATTGCTGATGGTCGTGATGTTCTTGATCATTGGGTCTGCGTATCTGGTTTTGCGGCGCGGTAATCGCTACCTGCATCACGCCCTGCGTTCCGCCGGTCACGGCGCGTGACACCAGCGCCTCCAGGGACTCATGCCGATAGGATACCGTGCGCAGCAGCATCGGCAGGTTGACGCCGGTGATCAGTTTGGAGTGCACGCCGTCCACCAGCTTTTGCGCCACATTGCAGGGCGTGGCGCCAAACACATCGGCCAGCACCAGCACATGCGAGGTGCCTAGCTGGCCAAACACGATGCGAGCCTGCGCCAGAGTCTCTTCGGGAGGCATGTTGGGCTGCACGTCGAGAGCCGCCAGGCTGGTCGGGTTGTCGGGAAACACATGCAAGACACATTGGCGCAGGGCCGTGGCCAGCGGCGCGTGGGCGATGATGAGAATGCCGTTCATTGAGGGCGATTATCGGGGGTGGGGTCGGCTTTCACGCTGCAGAAGTAGGCATACGATGCAAGGCAACAACACAAAAACACCCCCAGCGCTGCCTGAAAACTCGCCACCACGCTAAAGCCGAAGGCACTGAAGGCATCAATGGCCAGGCCTATGCCCCACTGCGAAACAAACACGCCAGCAAAAATCAGCAGGTTGTAGGCCGACAGCGCGCGCCCTGCCAGTGCCGCAGGAAAAGCCATGCCCACAGCGGGCTGGGCCAAGCCCATCACACTGGCAAACACGCAAAACAGCGCCCACCCGGCCCAGCCGGTGTCAGACCCTGCCGCAATGTTGACGGCCAGCACCGCCATGCTCAGGGGCACGCCCCAGGTGAGCAGGCGGTTGGCGTGCCAGCCGTGCTGCGACAGCCACGGGTTGACCAGGCCCCAGGCCCAGAAGGTCACCAGCATGGAGGCGTTGATCCAGAACAAACCGGTGGCCGCTTCCAGCGGTGTGTAGCCCGCCACCTTGACCATCCACGGCCCGGCCCACAATGTCTGGATGGCCAGCACGCCGCCGTAGTTGAAAATCGCGATCGCCCCCATCTTGCGGAAGTAGCGGCTTTTCCACACCAGCGAATAACTGGGAGCGGGTGCAGAAGAAGCTTCCTCGGGAGACATGGCCTTCCAGGCCGGTACCGTCCACGCGATCAAGGCCATCGCCAGCAAAATCAGCGCAGCCAGAATCCAGAACAGCGGACGCCAGCCCGTCAGCGGCACCAGCCATTGCACCGGCAGCGTCGAGGCCAGCATGCCCAGCGAGCCGGTCATCAGCATCCAGGAGTTGGCACGCAGCAAGGTGCCTGCATCAAACCAGCGGCGGTAGCCGGTCAGCGGCGCCATCAGGCAGGCGCTGACGCCGGCGCCCATCATCACGCGTGCGGCCAGCAGGCCCACAAAACCGGTGGCCATCGAAAACGCCAGACAGGCGAGCACGGCCAGCGCCAGAAAACACAGAATCACCCGCTTGGGACCAAACCGGTCCAGCCAGGTGCCCAGCGGCAACTGCGTGGCCGCAAAGCCCAGAAAGTAGCCACCGGCCAGCAAGCCCAGGTCGCCCGCGTGCAGCGAGAACTCCTGCGTCAGCACCGGTGACAGCGTGGCCGTGATGGCGCGTACCAGCGTCGAGCAAAAGTAGGCCGCTGCAAAAGCCAGAAAAACAATGATGCCCGCACGGCGTGCCAGCTGGCCCGGTGCTGTAGAGGCTTCGAGAGGCAAAGGGGTGCTCATGGAGTGGCCGCCTGCATCTTCAGCCCGGAGAAAAACGTCTCCAGCACTTCGGGCGCGAGCTTGTCCGCATAGACCGCCGCCTGAAAGACCTGGGCGCCATGGGCAAAGTAGGCGGCGTGGCTTTGCACTGCGCGGCCATCGGCGCGCTGGCCGGTGGCAACCACCAGCACGGGAGCCGGCTGCTCTGCCGCGCCGGGCAGCTTGAGGGCGCTGGACTGCGGCCGGCCCGTGGCCTTGATGTTGGCAAGTGCCGCGGTCTGCCACCCCGCCAGCGCCGCAGCCGCTTGCCCCGGCTCCACGCTGGCCACCGCAATCGCAAAGGTAGCGCCACCGGCATCACAGCCCAGCAGGGTCAGCTCTGTCATGCGGCCACCCAGTGGCACGCTGCGTTTGGCCTGATCGGGCTTGCAGGGCAGCAAGGCCGCGAGAGGGGTGCCCTCTGGCCGAACGTCGCGCCAGTTGAAGGCCGGGTTGCAGGCGCCCAGCAGGGCGAGGCAGGTGGCTATAAGAAGGGTGGGGCGTGACATGGGAGCCCTGAACTTTAACGCGATCAGGCTGGGGACACCTTTTTGGGGCGATGGCGGCCGCCAGCTACGGCGTGCACCGCTTTGGTTCGCAATCAGGGCCGGCAGACGCACCAAGCTGGGCACGATGTTTGCTCCATAGTGGACATGCACCCCACAAGCGCCCTGCCAACTGCTGCGGCCCCGGCCCACCTGCCGGGCGCCGACCAGCCGGTCTGGCGCGACAAGCTCTCGCAATTGCTGGAGTCCACCGGCGAGGGCATCTTCGGCATCGACATGGACGGCTGCTGCACCTTCATCAACCGCGCCGGGGCCGAGCTGCTGGGCTATGCGCCGGCCGAAGTACTGGGCCAGAACATGCATGAGCTGGCCCACCACAGCCACGAAGGCGGCGCCCACTACCCCGAGCAACTGTGCCCCATCTTCAATGCCTTTCGCAAGGCCCTGCCCTGCCGCATCGACACCGAGCTTTTCTGGCGCCGTGACGGCAGCGGCTTCCCGGTCGAATACTCGTCTTACCCCATCGTTGACGGCGGCGTGGTGCAGGGCGCGGTGGTCACCTTTGTCGACATCTCCGAGCGGCAGCAGGCGCAGCAGGCCCTTCGCCATGCCAACGACGTGCTGGAGCAGCGGGTGGACGAGCGCACCCACGCGCTGTCGGCCGCGCTGCAGCAACTGCGCGAACTCTCGGCCTACACCCACACCGTGCGCGAGGAAGAGCGCACCCGCATTGCGCGCGAGGTGCATGACGAACTCGGCAGCCTGCTGGTGGCGCTGAAGATGGACGTCAACTGGCTGGACAAACGCCTGAGCGAGCAGCAGCAAAAAAACAGCGATGACGCCCAGGCCATGCGCGAGAACATGCGCGGCAAATGCCAGAACATGGGACGGCTGATCGAGTCCGCGGTCGACAACGTGGGCCGCATCATCACCGACCTGCGCCCCAGCATCCTGGACCACCAAGGCCTGTGGGCCGCACTGGAGTGGCAGGCCCATGAGTTTGCGCAAACGGCCGAGCTGCAATGCGACTGGTCCATGGAGGTCGCGCCCGCCGTGGCCGCTGCCGACGCGCTGCCCGGGTCGCTGACGGTGGCGGTGTTTCGCATCTTCCAGGAGATGCTGAGCAATGTGGGCCGGCACGCGCAGGCCACAGCCATTGGCATACGCATCCAGGCCGACACGCAGGGCATTGCGATTGAGGTGCAGGACAATGGCGTGGGCGCAGACGCCGAAGCTTTTGAGGCCGCCACCGCTTACGGCGTGATGGGCATGCGTGAACGCGCCCGGCACTTTGGCGGCAGCATCCACATTGAGAGTGTTTTGGGGCGCGGGTCCTTGTTTCATCTGCATATACCGCTATCGAATTAATAGCACATGCAACGCATCCAACTCCTCATCTGCGACGACCACCGCATCGTGCGCGAAGGCCTCAAGCAACTGCTGGCCGACGCCGCCGACATGGTGGTGGTGGCCGAGGCCACCAGCGGCACTGAAGTGCTGGAACAAGTGCAGGCGCTGCTGGCCGGCGCGGGCCTCGACGTCGTGCTGCTCGACATCGCGCTGCCCGGCCGCGACGGCCTGGACGTGCTGCAGCAGTTGCGCAGGGACCACCCGGCACTGCCGGTGCTGATGCTCAGCACCTACCCCGAAAAACAATACGCGGTGCGCTGCCTCAAGCTGGGCGCATCGGGCTACCTCAACAAAAGCGCAGACGCCGACGACATGCTGGCCGCCATACGCAAGGTGGCGGCGGGTGGCGTGTTTGTGACGCCGCTGACCGCAGAGGCCTTGGCCACCGCCGTGGGTGGCCGCGCGGGCAGCGCCATGGGGCTGCAGGCGCTGTCGCACCGTGAGCACCAGGTCTTCAGCCTGCTGGCCACCGGGCAAAGCGTGAGCGAAATTGGTGCACAACTTGGCCTGGCGCCCAACACCGTCAGCACCTACCGTGCCCGCATCCTCGAAAAAACCGGCACCAAGAACGACGTCGAGTTGGCCCTCTATGCCCAACAGTTGGGGAAGCGCTGAATAAGTCCCCTGCGGCGCGCGATCATCCGGGCTCGGGCGGTCTGCTGCGTTGAATTCCTGGCCAATAGCTGGGCTATTGGCTGCGAAATCCGCCTTGCACCCCATCCCGATCCGGCTGCCGCACATCCGCCAGGACTTATTCAGCGCTTCCCTGAGGAAAACCCGAACCCCAGGCTGACAAACAGGCCTTCATTCGTAAGCTTTGTAGGGCTGGCACTACAAGCATCGCCAAAGCGTCATCTACTTTGCGCTGACACCCCCATCTGAGGCACAACTGGCGCGGGGATTGCGTAAGCAAAAGCATCTTCATTCGAAAGGTGCGCCATGACTCAGTTTTTCGACCCGTACAACGCCGACCGTCCCCTGATGATGCGCTGCAGCTGCGGCCGCAACCACAGCCAGGCCGAGCACGACCAGGAAACCGCTGCCGCCAACGCCACCGCAGAACTCAAGCGCCGCAGCCAGACCACCGCGTTTGAAACCTACTCGAATGAATTCATCGAAGCGACGCTGGTCAAGGCGCTGTTTCCGCAAGACGAGCTGCGCCGGCGTTTCCTGCGCGCTGTCGGCAAGGGCACGGCCATGGCGGCCATCTCCAGCCTGTTGCCGGTGGCCAGCATGCAGGCCATGGCGCAAGACAAGGGCAAGCTCGAGAAAACCAACCTGAAGATCGGCTTCATCCCCATCACCTGCGCCACGCCGCTGATCATGGCGCACCCGCTGGGTTTCTACAGCAAGGAGGGCCTCAACGTTGAAGTGGTCAAGACTGCAGGCTGGGCGCTGATCCGCGACAAGATGATCAACAAGGAGTACGACGCGACGCACTTCCTGAGCCCCATGCCGCTGGCGATTTCCATGGGTGTGGGCTCCAACCCGGTGGCGATGAACGTGGCCACCATCCAGAACACCAACGGCCAGGCCATCACCCTGGCCAACAAGCACAAGGACAAGCGCGACCCCAAGATGTGGAAGGGCTTCAAGTTTGCAGTGCCCTTTGAGTTCAGCATGCACAACTTTCTGCTGCGCTACTACGTGGCCGAGCATGGCCTGAACCCCGACACCGACATCCAGATCCGCGTGGTGCCGCCGCCCGAGATGGTGGCCAACCTGCGCGCCGGCAACATCGACGGTTACCTCGGCCCCGATCCATTCAACCAGCGCGCGGTGTACGAAGAGATTGGCTTTTTGCACCTGCTGACCAAAGACCTCTGGAACGGCCACCCCTGCTGCGCCTTTGGCACAAGCACCGAGTTCATCCAGAAGAACCCCAACACCTTTGCCGCGCTGTACCGCTCGGTGCTGACAGCCGCCGCCATGGCGCGCGACCCGAAAAACCGCGAGCTGATCGCCAAGGTGATTGCACCGCAGGCTTACCTGAACCAGCCCGAGACCGTGCTGTCGCAGGTGCTGACCGGCCGCTTTGCCGACGGCCTGGGCAACATCAAAACCGTGCCTGACCGCGCCGACTTCGACCCGATTCCATGGCAGTCGATGGCGGTGTGGATGCTGACGCAGATGAAACGCTGGGGCTACGTCAAGGGCGACATCAACTACAAGCAGATTGCCGAGAAAGTCTTCCTGCTGACCGACGCCAAAAAACGTATGTCGGAACTCGGCCAGAAAGCACCTGAAGGCGCGTACCCCAAGTTCTCGGTCATGGGCAAACAGTTTGATGCTGCCAAGCCCGACGAATATCTGAAGAGCTTCGCGATCAACAAAATGGGCTAAAGATGTGCCCCCACGGTCGCTCACTGCGTGTAACTCCCTGCCCCCCGAGGGGGCCGCTGCGCCTGCGGCCCGGCAAAGCCGGTTCCGCGGCCCCGGCTTGAAAAATGCGCGAAAGAGTGTGAAGCATGTTTAAAACCCTGAATTTCAAAGCCACCCTGGTCTCGGTGCTGTTGCTGCTGGTGTTTCTGGCGGCGTGGCAACTGGCCACCCTGCCGGCGCCCGGCGCAGTCACCGGCAGCGCGGCGTCTGCCGAGCAGGCCGAGTACATGAAGATGCTGGGCAAAGACCCGGGCACGGCAAAAACCGGCGGCTTTCCCACGCCACTGCAGATGGGGCAAACGGCCTGGAAACATCTGGCCGACCCGTTTTATGACAACGGCCCCAACGACAAGGGCATTGCCATCCAGCTCGGCTTTTCGCTGGCGCGCGTGGGCCTGGGCTTTTTGCTGGCCTGCATTGTCGCCATTCCGCTGGGTTTTGTGATTGGCATGTCGCCGCTGCTGCGCCGCGCGCTGGACCCTTTCATCCAGGTGCTCAAACCGATCTCGCCGCTGGCCTGGATGCCGCTGGCGCTATACACCATCAAGGACTCGTCGACCTCGGGCATTTTTGTGATCTTTATCTGCTCGGTCTGGCCCATGCTGATCAACACCGCTTTTGGCGTGTCGGCCGTCAAGCGTGAATGGCTCAACGTCGCCAAGACGCTGGAAGTGACGCCGCTGCGCAAGGCCTTCCAGGTGATCCTGCCGGCCGCTGCGCCCACCATTCTCACCGGCATGCGCATCTCCATGGGCATTGCCTGGCTGGTGATTGTGGCCGCCGAGATGCTGGTGGGCGGCACAGGCATTGGCTACTTTGTCTGGAACGAATGGAACAACCTCTCGCTGACCAATGTGATTTTTGCCATCGTGGTGATTGGCGTGATGGGCATGCTGCTGGACCTGATGTTTGCGCAACTGCAAAAGTGGGTGACCTATGCTGAATGACAGCCGGCCCTTTCTGCAGATCGAGGCGCTGGCCAAGTCTTACCCCGGCACCACCGAGCCGGTGTTTGACGAGGTCAACTTCAGCATCAACCGTGGCGAGTTTGTCTGCATCATCGGCCACTCGGGTTGCGGCAAGACCACCATTTTGAATGTGCTGGCCGGTCTGGAAACCGCCAGCGCAGGCCATGTCTTCATGGACGGCCGCGAGATCGCCGGCCCCAGCCTGGAGCGCGGCGTGGTCTTTCAGGGCCATGCGCTCATGCCCTGGCTCACGGTGGGCAGCAACATTGCCTTTGCGGTGCGCTCCAAATGGCCAGACTGGACCAAGGCGCAGGTCGATGCCCATGTGCAGAAATACGTGGCGCTGGTCGGCCTGTCTGGCGCCATCAACAAAAAACCCTCGGCGCTGTCGGGCGGCATGAAGCAGCGTGTGGGCATTGCGCGCGCCTTTGCCATCGAGCCCAAGATGCTGCTGCTGGACGAGCCCTTTGGCGCGCTGGACGCACTGACACGCGGCACCATCCAGGACGAGCTGATGACCATCGTGCGCGAGACCAAGCAGACGGTGTTCATGATCACCCACGACGTGGACGAAGCCGTGCTGCTGGCCGACAAGATTTTGCTGATGAGCAACGGCCCGCAAGCCAGAGTCGCCGAGATTGTGCGCAACACCATGCCGCGCGACCGCCAGCGCGCCACGGTGCACCACGACCCCCAGTACTACCCGCTGCGCAACCACCTGGTTGATTTTCTGGTGGCGCGCTCCAAAGACCTGTCGCACGGCAAAGCGCCTGCGCACCCACCCACGGTAGAGCCTGGCCGCGGCGCATTGGCCGACGCACCAGCCTCTGTCAACCTGAAAGCCGTTGCATGAGCCGCCGGGCCGCCCCAAGGCGAATTCCGCAGCCTGCAAGGCGGAGGACATCCATATGACCACCACTGAACAAGCCCGCCCCCCACTGCCGCCCTTCACGTTGGAGACGGCCAAAGAAAAAGTGCAAAAGGCCGAAGACGCCTGGAACAGCTGCGACCCCGACCGCGTGGCGCTGGCCTATACCGAAGACTCGGTCTGGCGCAACCGCGCCGACTTCTTCTCGGGCCGCCCGATGATCCGCGAGTTTTTGAAACGCAAGTGGGCCAAGGAGCTGGACTACCGGCTCAAGAAAGAACTCTGGGCCTTCACCGGCAACCGCATCTCGGTGCGCTTTGAGTACGAGTGGCATGACGACGCGGGCTTCTGGTTCCGCTCCCACGGCAATGAGCAGTGGGAGTTCAGCGAGCTGGGCCTGATGCAACGCCGCGAGGCCAGCATCAACGACGTGCCCATCAAGGAAGCCGACCGCAAATTCCATTGGCCACGCCCTGTGGCCGTTTGACCCATCACTTTTTTAAACACGGAGACCAAGCATGAACCGCAACGACATCACAGAAAAAATCATCACCGTCAAAGTCAGCAAAGGCATCACCTGGGAGTCTGTCGCCAAAAAGGTTGGCCACAGCAAGGAGTGGGTCACCGCCGCCTGCCTGGGCCAGATGACGCTGGACGAGAAGCAGGCCAAGATTGTCGGCAAGATTTTTGGCCTGAACGCCGAAGAGCAAAAGTGGCTGCAAGTGGTGCCCTACAAAGGCTCACTGCCCACCCCGGTGCCCACCGACCCCCTGATCTACCGCTGGTACGAAATCGTGAGCGTGTATGGCACGACCATCAAGGAACTGATCCACGAAGAGTTTGGCGACGGCATCATGAGCGCGATTGATTTCTCCATGGACATCAAGCGCACGCCCGACCCCAAAGGTGACCGCGTCAATGTGGTGTTGTCGGGCAAGTTTTTGCCGTACAAGACCTACTGAAGCACGGGCTGGACTGGCCGTTTGCATTGCCCCGCCCGCCGACCGGGACGGGGGAACTGGATGCCCTTGGCGCGAAACTATTCGCGTCCGCAAGCCTTGCAACAGTAAACTAGCTGCTGCCAAGGCTTCAGGCTCCCTATGACACTGCACCAAGACATCCGCTTTTGCACCAGCGCTGACGGTGTGAAGATAGCAAGCACAGCAACCGGCACCGGCACGCCCGTGGTCCGGGCTGGGACCTGGCTCAGCCACCTGGAGTGCGATGCCCGCCATGAAGAGCCCCAGGCCTACATACGCGCGCTGAGCCGGGGGTTTTCCTATGTGCGCTACGACTCACGCGGCTGCGGCCTGTCAGACCGCACCGTGCCGTCGCTGACTTTTGAAGACGGCGTCAATGATCTGGAAGCCGTCGTAGACTCCAGAGGCCTGACGAAATTTGCACTGCTGGGCATGTCCATGGGCGCGGCGACGTCCATCGCCTATGCTGTGCGCCATCCCGAAAAGGTGTCGCACCTGGTTCTGTTCAGCGGGTTTGCAAGTTCCGTTTTCAGCACGCCCAACGTCAGCCAGAAAGCCATCGATGAGGCCGAACTGGTGATCAAAAGTGCCCAGATCGGCTGGAGCAGCCCCAAGTCGATCTTCCGCAAACTGTTTGTGGCCCAGTTGCTCGGCAACGCCACCCCCGAGCAGCAGCGAGAACTTGAAGAACGCATGCAGCTGTCCATGACGCCCGAGATGGCCACGGCCTACCTTCGCAACAATTTCTCCCTCAATGTGCGGGATCTTTGCGCGCAGGTGAAAGTACCCACCCTGGTTTTTCATTGCCGCAAGGATGAAATGATCGGCTTCGAGCAGGGCCGCAAGATGGCGTCGCTGATTCCTGACGCCCGCTTTGTGGCGCTGGAAGCCCAGGGCCACATCCTTTTGTCCACCGAACCGGCCATGCAGGTGTTTGAGGCCGAGCTGAAAGCCTTCCTGGGCAACGCCGAGCCGGTACCCC
This sequence comes from Polaromonas sp., assembly GCA_021731285.1. Lineage (GTDB taxonomy): Bacteria > Pseudomonadota > Gammaproteobacteria > Burkholderiales > Burkholderiaceae_C > Polaromonas. The sequence continues at coordinate 35,526 of JAKFXR010000031.1, forward strand.
AACTAACGCCCAGACAGGCGGAAATCCTGCAGGCGGTAGCGCACGGGCGCACCGACAAGGAAGTGGCCAAGGCGCTCAACCTGAGCCCTCGCACGGTGGAAATGCACATGTCCGGCGCCATCAAGGCGCTGAACTGCGCCACCCGCGCCGAAGCCGTGCACCGTGCCGGCGCCCTGGGTCTGCTGAACGCCTGACGGGTGGGCGGTGGTGGGCTACGGCAGGCACTACCGTAGCCAGATCGGCCCGTTACCGTAGTAGGCACACTGGCCCGGCCAGGGGTTGAAACCCATACTTTCTCCATCACCCCACCACCGGAGAAAGCCATGAACCTCGCCCTGCCCGCAGCCACCCATGACAGCCGTTTTGCAAGCAGATGGCTACGCGCCCAAGCCTCGCGCAGCCATCGCTCAAGCGTGCAAGCCACGCCACCGTGCTGCGGCATTCAGGAGATAGCCAAGGCAGGCATTCATGAAGTCAAACAGGCGCTGGGTTTCACCATAGAGTGCCTTGAAGGCTCGGTCTGGATCACGCTGGATGGCGACTTGCGCGACCTGGTTCTTGATGCCGGGCAAAGCTGCAAAATCGACAGTGAACGGCGAGCCTTGATTCAGGCGCTGGACACCGCGCGTGTGCGGCTGGTTCCGCCGTCCGCCGCACTGTGAGGAACCCGGCATCATGATCACACAAGCCCAAGGCACGGTGGAGTACCAGGAAAGCGGCGATGGACAAGCCATCGTTTTTGTACCCGGTTCATTCTCTGCGGGTTCTTCCTGGCGCAACATCAGCACGCCCCTGTCTGAACGCTACCGCACCATCACCACCAGTTTGTCCGGTTACGGAAAAACGCAGGAACGGCGCGGGCCTGAAGGCATTCACCTCGAAGACGAGATGAACGTGCTGGAAGCCGTGCTGGACAGGGCAGCAGCGCCCGTGCACATGGTGGCCCATTCGTTTGGCGCCTGGGTCGCCATCGCTCTGGCCATACGCCGCGCCCCCCGCTTGCTGAGCCTGACCCTGCTGGAGCCGACGGCCTTCAACCTGCTGGAGCCGGGCGGGGAGTCCGCTTTGAGCCAGGAGGTCCACGCCATGACGGATCTCTACATGACCGAATGGAACAAGGGGCATCCGCAGGCGGTGCGCCACGTCATCGACTTTTATGGCGGCGCCGGGACTTTTGACAGCTACCCACCTGCAGTGCAGGAAAAACTGATGAGCCAGACTGCAACCAATGTCCTGGACTGGAAGACGGGCTACGCCACTTCCTTCAAGCTTGCAGAACTGGCCGCCGTGACAGTGCCCACGCTGGTGATCTACGGCAGCGCGAGCAACAGGGCAATGCAGCGCAGCAACCAGTTGCTGGTTGACCACCTGCCCCGGGCGCGGCTCATGACACTGGAAGGCGCCAACCATTTCATGATCGGAACGCATGCGCCGGAGCTGACACAGGCGATAGAACAACACACGTCTGCGCCCACCGGATAGCGCAAATCGGCACCCTGGAGTCCCGCCGGAGGCCTGGAGCCCTATAGACCCTTAACCCTGCATGCAATCAGCAGCAGACCGAAGCCAATGATCCACGACCAGGTCGCAATGGGCGCGCCCAGGCGGATCACGCCAAACTGCGCGAGCAGCGCAACAATAAACAGCACCAGGGAGATCACCCACACGACGAAGGTGGGGGCTTTGCCAGAAAAATTGCTCATGGTTGATTCCTTGTTGGTTTGAACTGAAGCAATTTGATTGTGGGACCGGGAGGCTGCCGGTTTGATCTAAAGGCGCAGCGTCTTACACCTTCACGGGGGGCGCGGCTACGTGGCAAACGTGCTTGTGCGCCCGACCTACGAGAAATTGATATGGCTTGGGAATTTATTTTTCAAGTTTTCTGCGTTTCACAACGTAGGAGTTCTGCACCTCGCCTATCTCGTAACGCACCGCCTTAACGGGATAAAGACGAACATCGATCACTTCCAATGCGTTAATGTCAAAGGTTGCAATGTTGTACCCAGCGCCCAGATTACTACGGTAAATGACGCCGTCGTAACCATGACGTTTGAAGTGTTCTGCCAAGACCTGGGTCGGCGCGTATTCCGCCACACCAGGATCAGGGCTGACGGGTTCAGAGAACGCCCGACCTATGGCACGCCAAACTGCCTGCTCCCGTATTTCATGCGAAGGCTCTTCAAGATATAAGTCAAATTTACTCTCATGCCCTTCGCTGCAGTTAACTAGGCGAAGGGACTTCTGCGGCGTGAGCTGGGCAACTGAAACCAGAGCGCCAAGCCAAGGTCGAACCTCTGCCACTGCAGTTTCTTTGTTGGTGGCGGCATAAAGGCAAGGAATACCACGAGGGTTGACCCGCCCCTCCTGAGCAACATAGTTCTGTGGCTTCATTCGTGCTGCTGAGAACGGTATCGGCTCGTCGTATTCAATTCCATCATGTTCGCGCGGGTCAACGTCGTGGCCGACTTGCGCACGCCATACGGCTTTATCTCTTTTGATCGTCGAGACTCGGCCAGCTGCACTCTCAATAGCGGCGCGAAGAAAACCAGTGACCTCTCTGTCATGCACAAACCGGCTGCGATAGCGAACAGCGTGGGAGAAAACCCCAAAGGAGTTCCAAGAAGCGAATGTGGAAAGTTCGGACACCTAAAACCCAAGTCTGGAAATCAGTGGCTACTTTCCGCGACTGATGCGATCCCCTGGGAATCGATACGCGAAGCCAAATACACGTTCATCGCATTTTCCTCGGCCGCTTAGGCGCCAAAAAGCCCCAATTGCCCATCCGGCTCAAGCGGGACCACGCGACTCAATATCAGCGTAGGCCGACGATCCGCAACGAATCGGTTCTTGGAGTGGCGAGTTACTCGCCCTTCGACCTTGCACCGTAAAAATAGGGCCAATTTGTACTGCCTGACGCTCCCGCTCCCAGGGACGCAATTAATGACGTGGCCCTGATACTCCAAACCCACTGTATTAGACGCTTCGTTCCCGCGAATCAACCGACCGACTAGCTGGGCGTTAAGGCCGTGTGTCAGTTCAGGAAAAAGTACATCTTCTTCGAACTCTTCATCTTCCATATTGTTGAAGAGAGGTTTGTCTTCTTCCACTATGGTCACTTGCTCGACCTTAGAACCATCGATCGCCGCTATCGTTAGAACCCGGTTGGTTCTAACGACAGAAGTCATTTTGAGCAGCAGACGCGGCGGCATTTGCTGAAACCACTGCATGTATTCAAGAGGAACGAGAAGTTCCTCACCTTTTGAATTGACAACCACGGCAATTTTTAGTGGGCCGACGGGCCCGACGGGCTTTACGCGCTCAATATGCCAGCCGCGAGGGATTTTCGTGTGCTTTATAAGCTTCGCCAACCAGTGGAGTGCCGACATTGATTTTTTTAGCGCATGAGTAAGCCCAATGTCTTTGAAGTCGTTCTCCGCCAACTTTTCCCCAGCTTTTTTCGCATAGCCAAGCGCAAATGCACCCCCAACCGCAACCATCCCACCAAGGACGAGAGCTTCCCAAGAGCCTGCTCGTGTTTGTACAGGTATGTCATAGGAAAGTGTGGCTAGGTCTGGTGACTGTTGGGCATTGAAGAAGCGTAGTGCCTCATCCAGCCCAACAAGCGCGGAGCCGGCACTTCCAGCGTCGATGACTCCACTTTGCATTCCTTCGCCCGAATACTTCAAATAGCCAACCTCTTCATAGCTTCGTAATTCGGTTGCCACTCGGATTTCCTTCAATGGTTAAAGTGGTAGCCTATCGGACACAAAACGTACTGGAACGGTGAGGCATTTCGCAAGTACTCTCACCGTGCAGGCGCGTTTCCGAGTCGAGGGTCTTGTAAAACATCGTGGACCGCTTAAAACCACATGTCCAGGGCGGCCCTGAGCCCGGCGCGCAGGCCTTCGACGGATAGAAATTTGGTGCTGGCTTTTATCCAGCGAATGGCCCGTGACGGCTCTGCGGAGTCGGGGGACTGTTGTTGTATAAGGAATGCTTCAATCACTCCGTACAGCTCGTGGAAGCCATTTATCAGATCTGCGCTATCTAGAGCAGCGATCTGAACATCTTCAACCGACCCGGCGTTGACGCGAAAGAAGACTACGCATGGAAGCATCGCTTGACCTTCGACTCCAAGAACGGAAAAAAAATGATCGTTGAATGCCTCTACTGCCCTACGCGTTCCCGCATGAAGGTAGAAGACACTAAGGTCTTTCCCCGCGAGCCGATCGAGCTGCGTAAACACGCCCTTGTTCCTTAAAATCTTTTGGATGGAGTCATCAGTGAAGTCGTAGAGAACGAAGGCGAACGCTTTTGCGCGTCCTCGGGCGAGATGCGTGCTGCATATTTCGTCAAAGCGCTGGAGAAACGAGTCAAGACCGTGCCCAATGCCTTTACCGCTGCCCTGTTCGAAGATTGGAATCATAGTTGAGCGATGCCTAACGAATGAAAGGGACTTCCCCGTCCCAAGCGAGCCGCGAGTCAAGAGACTTGCGGTTTACGGCAACTGAGTGCCACGATGGAGAGGTCAAACTTTTCATCAACTCACCTGGAAGGGGAAATCAT
>JAKFXR010000026.1 GCA_021731285.1 Polaromonas sp.
GGGCCGGGGATGGATCCCGGGTCGAGCCCGGGATGACATACCGGGGAGCTTTTTCGCCGTCGCGATAGCTATTATTTCAATAGCAAACTATTCTTGCCGTTTAAGGGCAAAGTGCCGATTCCATTACAAACTTTTGGGGGTTGCCCTATTCAATCACTTTTCCGCGGGAACTCTTGATCTCCGAGCGCTGGCTCTTGCCTTCAAGCCGCCGCTGTTTGGAGCCATAGGTCGGCTTGGTGGCGCGGCGAGGTTTGGGTGGTACGGCCACGGCATCGATCACTTCCTGCAGGCGCGCCAGGGCGTCGGCGCGGTTCATCTCCTGGGTGCGGTGTTGCTGGGCTTTGAGGACGAAAACGCCCTCTTGCGTGATGCGGCTGTCGCTCAGGGCCAGCAGGCGCTCCTTGATGGCGTCGGGCAATGAGGAGGCCGCGATGTCAAAGCGAAGGTGGATGGCGCTGGAGACCTTGTTGACGTTTTGCCCGCCCGCGCCCTGGGCGCGGATGGCGCTGAACTCGACCTCGCGCTCGTCAACCGGGTAGCTGGGCGGCAGCACGGGCAGTGCCCCGTCAGGCGGCCATCTCTGCCAGGCCGGCAATCGCCAGGGGGTAGCCCTTGACGCCGAAGCCGGCCATCACGGCCTTGGCCGCGGGCGAGAGGTAGGAGTGGTGGCGAAAAGCCTCGCGCGCATGCACGTTGCTGATGTGCAGCTCGATCAGCGTCACGCCCGCGCCCTTGATGGCGTCGTGCAATGCAACGCTGGTGTGGGTGTAGGCGCCGGCATTGAGCACCACGCCTATCAGCGTGCCAGCAGCTTGCGCGCGCCCGGCTTCCTGGATGGCGTCAACCAGAACGCCTTCGTGGTTGCTCTGGCGAAAGTCCAGCTTCAGGCCGTGCGTGGCGCAGGCCTTGACGCACAGGGCCTCGACATCAGCCAGCGTTTGCGAGCCGTACACCGCAGGTTCGCGTGTGCCCAGCAGGTTGAGGTTGGGGCCATTGAGGACCAGGACTGTTTTCATGCGAGAAGCTTTCAGTGGTTTCGTGTTGTGTCAGATCAAATCCTGCAAGGCGACGGTCCGGCCGGTGGCGATGGAGTGGCGCACGGCTTCGACGGCCAGCAGGCTTTGCAAGGCATCGGTGACAGAGATTATCGGTGCAGCCCTGCCTTCGATCAAATCGCAAAAATGCGCAAGCTGCGCGGCCAGTGGGTCTATCGCATCCACCGGCAGTTTTTGCTCGACAAAAGGCGTCCACCAGCCCGGCTCCTGCCCGCCCGCCGCATACGACCAGGTGCGCAGCGTCGGCACAGCCAGCGAGCCCTTGGTGCCAGCCACAAAGTAGCAGTCTTCCGACGGGTAGCGCGGGTAAGACGCTTCTTCGCCCGAGGTTTGCTCCCAGCTGCGAGGTGAGGCCACCGTGTCCGACAGGGTGAAGGTGCCCAGCGCGCCGCTCGCGAACTTCAGTGTCATCACGGCGCTGTCTTCCACCTCATAGCCGCGCACTGCGTTGGAGGCCACCGCATGCACGGACTCGATTTCTCCGCAGAGGTAGCGCAGGTTGTCCATCTCGTGGATCAGGTTGATCAGAATCGGACCGCCGCCGGCCTTGGTGCGCCAGGGACCCTGCTCAAAATAGCTGTCGGGCTTGTAGAACTGCGCGCTGCCCATGACGGTGACCACCCGGCCCAGCTGCCCGGAGGTAATGGCCTGCAGCGCCAGTTGCAGTGTGCTGCTGTGCCGCCTGTGGTGCCCCACCAGCATGGGCACGGTGCTGCCCTGGAGCGCATCGGCCAGTTCCCGCCCGGCCTCCAGCGAATGAGCCACCGGCTTTTCGATCAGCGCCGCAAGGCCATGGCGCGCGCACAGCAGCGCGCCCGGCACATGCAGGTGATTGGGTGTGGCCAGAATCACACCGGCAGCCTGCAGCGAAGCCTGCCGCGCAAACATGTCTTCCAGGCTGGCAAACAGGGGCACGCCCAGTTGCTCTGCAAAAGCCGCTGTTGCCGGCATCGGGTCCACCACGGCGCAAAGCCGCGCGCGGGAGCTGGCCCGGATCAGTTCGATATGGCGGCGGCCTATGAGGCCGGCACCTGCCACGACGAGGGGCAGGCGGGAAGTGTCTGGGGCCGTCATGTGTTTTGAAGTTGTCTGTCAACGCGCAGTACAAGCAAAGTCAGGCGGTCACGGCCTCTGCGGCAGGTGCATCAATGGCCTGGTTCAGGGCACTCAGGGCAGCCACCTGCGCGCGTGCCATCTTGCCCGCGTCGAGGGCCAGGGCCGGGCTGAACCATTCCTCCGCCTCCTGAGCAGACAGCCCTGCGCGCACGGCTTGCAGATTGGCCAGCATGCGCTGTGCATCCACCTCCAGCCCGGGCAGCGCCTGCCCCATGGCGCGGGCAGACCCATGCGCAGACATCAGCAGCCCGGGCCACTCGGCCACCTCGGCCTGCCAGTTGCCCAGCGCGCGCTCATGCTCCTGCGGCATGGCCGCCAGCAAGGCCGCCACGCGCTGCGGCGCACGTGCGCTGGCCGCCAGCGCCACCAGGCTGGCCACCGGGTTGTGCTTGTGCAGCATGGCTGTCGAGCTGCCACGGCCCGGCTCGGTGGGCTCACGGACTTCGCCCACTTCGAACTGGCTCATGAGTGAAATGTCTTTGGCAATTTTTCCGAGGCTGCCCACCATCAGACCCAGCTCACAACCCAGCGCCACCCATTCATCGCGCTGGGTGTGCCAGGCAAAGGCAGGCGCCTTGAGTTTGAGATCCGCCGCCATCAGTGCAAGCACCTGAGGCCCTTTGCCCTGCATCTGCGCCAGCGTGCCGACCGCGCCGCCCAACTGCACGCCCAGGGCCTCGCGGGCACTGGCCTGCAGGCGCTGGCGGCTGCGCACCAGCGGCGCGGCCCAGCCGGCGCATTTCAGGCCAAAGCTGGTGACCGAGGCGGGCTGCATCAGCGTGCGCGCCAGCACCGGCTGATCGGCATGGCGGCTGGCCAGCGCCAGCAACGCGGCGATGGCCCTGCTGACATCGGCATCGATCAGGCCCAGCGCGTCCCGGGTCACCAGCACCAGCGCGGTGTCTATCACGTCCTGCGAGGTCGAGCCAAAGTGCACAAACTCGCTGGCCTCCTTGTTGAACAGGCCCACGGTTTCTTTCAGGCTTTTGACCAGCGGAATGGCCAGGCTGCCGGACCGCCCGCTTTCGCGCACGATCTTGGCCACGTCAAACAGCTCGACCTTGCAGGTGCCGATGATGGACCGCGCCGCTGCTTCGGGAATCAGGCCAACACCGGCCTGCGCCCGCGCCAGCGATGCCTCGAACGCCAGCATGGCCTCCAGAAAATTGCGCTCGCTGAACGCCTCGAGAATTTCGGGCGTGGAAAGAAACCCTTCAAAAATACTGCTCATCTCTTCAGGCGAATCTGATTCGGCAGCGGAACGGAGCGCCGCAGCACATCCTCACCCAGCCAAAGTGCCGAGCGCCAGGCGCGTTGCGCCACGGTGGGCAGCGGCATCTGCTGGTAGTCGTCGTTGAAGACCTCAAAGCTGTAGTCACCGCGATAACCCAGCGCATGCAAGCGCGTCACCAGCACCGCCAGCGCCTCGCTGTGCACGCCCTCCCCCGGGAACACGCGAAAATGCCGCGCAGTGGCGATGCGCTCTTCAACCGACTTGATCTCGGTCCACATGAAGTCAGCCAGTTGCACCAGAAACACCTTGTCCGGGTCCAGCATGTCCAGTTCGTCCAGCGAGGTGTTGGTGGCAAACATGTGAAACGAATCGAAGCCGAGCCCGAGGTTGGGCATGTCGGCCTGGCAAATGATGTCCCAGGCCTGCGGAAACTCATTGACGGTGCGGCCCCAGGACAAGGCCTCGTAGGCAATCCGGATGTTCATCGGAATGGCCAGCATGGCGAGCTTGCGCAGGTCTTTGACCAGCGCCGCCGTGTCGCCCGTCGCATGCACCGAGGTGGACGAGCAGATCAGCAACAGGCGGCAGCCCAGCATGTGGCACATCTCCAGCATGGACTTGGCAATGTCCACCTTGTAATCGTGCAAATGACCGGACAGGCCTTCAAAGTCCCGCAGCACCTGAAAACCGGTGACGCGCAGGCCGCTGGCGCGCACCGCAGCCACCGCAGCGTCAATGCCCCCGGGGTGGCCCACAATGTCTTTGGCGGCCAGCATGATCTGGGTAAAACCGGCATCACGCACGGCCTTGAGCTTGGCCTCCAGCGGCCCGGCCAGCGAGATGGTGTCCATCCCGAAGTCGTCGATGTTTCCACTGCGCTGGCTCATGACGCTACCCCGCCATGTTGTTGTGCACCAGCTCGAAGCTCACGCCACCCATCCAGGTTTTGGTGAGCGCGCCGCGGTCTTCGGTATGCACGCCGCGCGACTCGACAAACTCCACGCCGCGCTGGCCCAGTTGCGCCACCGTGGCCAGCACATCGGCTGTGCCCAGGCCGACGCGTTGCAGGCCCTCGTCGTCTTCCACATCCAGCACGCCGGCCTCGGGCTCGATCAGCTGGATGTAAAAGCGCGAAGCCGCGCGGCAGGGGCTGCGCAAAATGCGGCCCTTGGGCAGGATGCCAAAGCGCTGCTCGGCGGGCAACTCCGCAAAACCAAACAGCTCGCGGTAAAACTCGGTCCAGTCTTCGCTGCGGTCGTTGCCTATGTACTGCACTACGCCAAAGAAGTGCAGGCCCGCTACAGCGGGCGGACGCTGGTCCACGCCAGGGATGGGCACAAAGTCCACGTCGTAGATGGAGAACTTGTCATAACGGTCCACAAAATAGATGCGGCTGGTGCCCACGCCGTGAATGGCGGGAATGTTCAGCTCCATCACCTCGACGCGCGGCGGCACGGCCCAGGCGCCACGCTCCATCGCGCGGCCGTAGGCTGCGGCGGCGTCGCGCACGCGCAGCGCGACGGCAGCGATCACCGGTTTCTCGTTCGGCGCCGCCGCTTCGGGCAGCGCCGCATGGTGGGCGTTGACGATGACATTGATGCCGCCCTGGCGGTACAACAAAATCTCGCGCGAGCGGTGCCTGGCAATTGGCCTGAAGCCCATCATCTCCAGCACCTGGCCCAGGGCCTGCGGCTTGGAGGTGGCGTATTCAATAAACTCAATGCCGTCAAGGCCCAGCGGGTTGGCCGTCTCGGAGATGGACTCCCGGTCGGCAGTAGCGGCTTGGTTTTGCATGCTCATGGGGTTCTCCGGTGCGGGTTGCAGTACCACTGTCAATGCGGGGTGGCAAGTACGGCGCCGGGCACATGCCCGCCACCCAGAAACAGTCGCTCGATGTTGGGGTCGGCCAGCAGCTCGGAGGCTGGCTTGTGCAGCACCAGCTGGCCAGACTCCAGCGCAATCGCGTCGTCGGACATCTTCAGCGCGCTCTTGACGTTTTGCTCCACCATCAGCACGGTCGTGCCTTCCGAAGCCAGTTTTTTCAGCAGCTTGAAGACGTCCTGCACCACCAGGGGCGACAGGCCGATCGAAGGTTCGTCAATCAGCAAGACCTTGGGGCGCAGAAGCAGCGCGCGCCCCACTTCGAGCTGCTTTTGCTCCCCGCCCGACAGGGCCGAGGCCTGCGAGTGCAAGCGCTCCTTGACCCGCGGAAACAGCTCCAGCACTTCAGGAATGCGCTCGTGCGTGGTCTTGGTGCCCAGCGTGATGCCGCCCAGCTCCAGGTTTTGAAACACGGTGAGCTGGCCAAACAGGTTGCGGCCCTGGGGCACAAAGGCAATGCCTTTGGCCAGCAAGGCTTTTTGTGTGGCGCCACTGATGTCCTCGCCATCGAGCAGCACACGGCCCTGGCGCGGCTTGAGCAAACCGAACAATGTCTTGAGCACGGTCGATTTACCCGCGCCATTGGGGCCCAGCAGCAAGGTGATGGAGCCGCGCCTGACCTTGAAGGACAGGTTGTTCAGGATCATGAAGTCCTTGTAGCCGGCCACCACGTCGTCAAATTCAATGCAAATATCGTCGGCCATATCAGTTTCCAAGGTACGCATCGAGAACTTCTTTGTTCCCACGAATTTCAGCCGGTGTGCCAATGGCCAGCACCCGCCCTTCCACCATCACCATGATGCGGTGGCACAGGTCCATCACAAAGTCCATGTTGTGTTCAATCACCACAAACGACCCCTTGCGGGTGCGGTTCAAGTCCTTGAGCAGCGTGGAAATGCCACCGACCAGGCTGGGGTTGACGCCCGCACAGGGCTCGTCAAGCAGCACCAGGTCGGGCTCGGCCATGAAGGCCATGGCGATGTCCACCAGCTTTTGCTGGCCGTAGCTGAGTGTTCCGGCCAGGCTGTCGGCCACGTGGCGGATGCGGAACTGGTCGATCAGCGCGTCGGCTTTTTCGCCCAGGCCGGAGTCTGGCGGCGCAAACATGCGGCCGAACATGGAGCCGGTGTGCTCCTGCGCGGCAACAATCAGGTTGTCGCGCACGGTCATCTTTCCAAACACCTGCAGCGTCTGGAAAGTTCGGCCCACACCGCGGCGGCTCAACTCCAGCGGCGACAGGCCGGTGATGTTCTTGCCATTGAGCTCGATCGCGCCCGCGTCGGGACTGATCTGGCCCAGCACGCTGTTGAACATGGTGGTCTTGCCCGAGCCGTTGGGCCCGATCACGCCAAAAATTTCGCCGGGCATGACTTCAAAAGACACGTCGCCCACCGCCTGGATGGCGCCGTAGGCTTTCTTCAGGCCAGTGACCTTGAGAACAGGAGCCATCATGATGCACCTCCCACCCGCGCGGCGCTGGCGGTGCGCGCCGCCGAGGCCAGCCGCGCTGCGCGTTTGGCGCGCAGGCGGTCAGGAATGCTGAGCAAGCCATCGGGCAGCCAGACCATGAGCAGCACCACCGCTGCGCCAAACATCGGCAGGTACCAGTTGGACACCAGCGGCACATCGCGCAGCCATTCGGGCAGCACCACGCCGACTGCAGCGCCAATGACGGGCCCGAGAAAATAGCCCGCTCCGCCGACCACCACCATCAGGTACATCATGATGGACGCCGCCACGGTAAAGGGCCCGGGCTCGATGAACTGCACCAGCGAAGCAAACAGCGCCCCGGCCACGCCGGCGTACACGGCGCCGATGGCAAAACTCAGCAAGGTGTAGTTGCGGATGTCCACGCCCAGGCTTTCGGCGCGTATCGGGTTGTCGCGCAAGGCCTTGAAAGCCTTGCCCCAGGGCGAGCGCAGCAGGCCCCACAGCAAGCCCGCCATGATCAGCGTGACCGCCAGCACAAAGTAGTAGTAGGGCCGGTTGCCTTCGAGCGAATAACCAAGCAGCATGGGGCGCGCAATGTTGTTGATGCCGAAGGTGCCGCCGGTCAGCCACTCTTCGTTGCGCATCACCAGCCAGATGGCGGTGTTGAAGCCCAGCGTGGCAAACGCCAGGTAAATCGCCTGCACCCGCAAGGCCGGAAAGCCCAGGATCAGGCCCACGACAAAGCAGATCAGCGCGGCAGCGGGCAAGCCCACCCAGAAGCTGACACCTGCTTTCATCATGATGGCCACGGTGTAGGCGCCTATGCCAAAGAAGGCCGCATGGCCAAGGGACTTTTGCCCGGCATAACCGACGGTCAGGTTCAGGCCCATGGTGGCAATGATGAAGATCAGCCAGTAGGTCAGCAGATAGATGCCGTAGTTCTTGAGGTACTGCGGCACAACAAAGACCAGCAGCATGCCCAGCACGGTGGCGACAAGCGCCGCCTTGTGGTTGAGGAGTTTCATACCTTGCGCTCCTCTTTCCTGCCCAGCAGGCCCTGCGGCTTGAAGAGGATGACCACCATGAAAATCACCAGCGCCACCGCGTCCTTGTAGGCTGGCGACAGATAGGCCGCCGCGAGGTTTTCACACACGCCCACAATCAGCCCGCCCAGCAGGGCGCCGCGCGAATTGTTGAAGCCACCGATGATGGCTGCAAAAAAGGCTTTGGTGCCCAGTCCTTCACCCATGTCGAACTTGGCGAGGTAGGTTGGCGTGACCAGCAGGGCCGCGGCAACGGCCAGCACGGCGTTGATGGCGAAGGTGTAGAGAATCATGCGCGGCACATTGATGCCGAGCACCGAGGCGCTCTCGGTGTTCTGCGCCACAGCCTGCATGGCGCGGCCGGTGACGGTTTTGGCCAGAAATGCCTGCGTGGCCAGCACAATGCCTACGGCCATAGCAAAAGTGCCCACGTCCTGCAGCGTCACCGTAACACCTGCAATATTGAACAGCTTGTCCGCAAACAGGCTGGGGAAAGGATGGGCCTCGGCGCTGTAGCCGGCGCGCATGCCGTTGCGCATGGCAATCGACAGGCCGATGGTGGCCACAACAATGGGCATCATGCCGAACTTGAACAGCGGGTCCACCACGCCGCGCTTGAACACCCAGCCCAGCAACACAACCGCCAGCAACACGGTCAGCACAAAGCTCACCAGCATGGGCGCGCCCAGCGAAATGAAAGCCAGCAGCATGAAAGCCGGCAACATGACAAATTCGCCCTGGGCGAAATTGATGGTCCCGGAGGCCTGCCAGAGCAGCGTAAAGCCGAGGGCCGCCAGCGCATAAATGCTGCCGGTGGCCAGGCCAGAGAAAAAGAGTTGCAGGAAGTCGGTCATGGCTGTTGGCTCACAGGACGCAAAACATAAGGATAGTTAAATAAGCGGGGAAAGGGAAATGGCCGGCGCCCCGTGCGCGCCGGCCTTGCAGCATCAGGGCTTGGCTGCGGGCTTGGCCGCTGGTTTGGCGGCAGCGGGTTTGGCGGCAGCAGCCGGCGCGGCTTTGGCGGCTGGCATGGCTGGTGCGGCAGCAACTACCTTGGTCAGCGGCGTGACCATCTCCACGACCTCCTGTTTGCCGTTCTTGACCTGCACCATGAAGCTCATGCGGTCCAGGTCACCCTTGTCGTCAAACTCGGTGTACATCAGGGCGCCGGGGTATTTGTCGGTGTTGACCTTCAGGCCTTTCATGGCCTGGGCGACGGCCTTGCGGTCAAGCTTGCCGGCTTTTTCGATGGCCGCCTTGAGCACGTACACGCCGGAGTAGCCTTTCATGCCGTTGTGGTCGGAGATGTATTTGTAGTCGCGCTCAAACTTGGCACGGAAAGCGCGCACTGCAGGAATCGGTGCATCCACGGTCAGGCCCACGTGGGCAATCGCGCCATTGGCGGCCTCGCCAGCGAGTTCAATCACTTTTTGCCCGGTCAGCGTGGTTTCGCCGATGATGGGCTTGTTCCAGCCCTGCTTGCGCAGCTCGCGCAGCAGCCGTGCCGACTCTTCCTCGTTGGAATAGGCGAACACGCCGTCGGCGTTGCTTTGCTTGACGCGCAGCACAGCAGCGGAGAAGTCAATCTGGCCGGGTTCGGTGGAAATTTCAGCGAGGATTTTGGTGGGCGAGTTGGCCAGGGCCTTGCGGATCATGTCCATGCCGCCCTTGCCGAAATCGTTGTTGACAAAAATGACGGCGATGCTCTGCAGCTTGGCCTGCTCACTTATGTAGCGCGCCACTTTGGGCATGGCGGTAGCCTGCGTGAAGCTGGTGCGAAAGACGTAGGGATTGCCCTGCTCGGTGATGGCAGCAGCCTCACCGCCGGTGAAGTTGGGCACTTCGGCTCGGCGCGACTCGGCCATGCTGACCATGATGGAGCCGGAAAACACCGGGCCAAAAATCGCGAAGGCATTGTCATCGATGGCTTTTTGCGTCAGGCCCTTGGCAACACCGGGGTTGCTCTGGGTGTCGGCAGTGGTGGTCTGGATCTGTTTGCCCAGAATGCCGCCCGCGGCGTTGATCTCCCTGACCGCGAGCTCCACACCATTCTTGAAGTTGGTGCCTGCGGTAGCGCCGCCACCGGAGAGCTCGACAATGTTGGCGATCTTGATCACGTCCTGCGCAAAGCCGGATGTCGCCCCCAGCGCAATCGCGCAGGCGGCTATCAATTGAAGGGTAAAACGTTTTTTCATGGCTGTCTCCTCTTGGGTTTAAAAATCAATGCACTGTGAGTCGTGGTTCCCCGACTCCTGGGACTGGAACACTGTTGGTTTTGGGGACTTTGGCAACTCGCCTGATCTCTCCCGCCATCCCGGCAGGGTACAGATGCTCGCGAATGAAAGTGGCGTCATCACGCACAGCCTGTGCAGCGTCCGTGTAGCCAAAAAAATCAAGGTAGTCCGGCGCCTGCTGGATCAGCATTTCAAAACCGGGTTGCGCCACAAGTTGCCGCGCGCGTACCGCCCGCACCAGGGGCGTGGGCTGGTTCTTCATGAGGATGTCCAGCACGGCGGCGTGGGGCGCCAGACGCGACACATCGCAGGGCAAGGGGTCGGCGGCGCGCAGCCCCAGCGGCGAGGCATTGATCACCAGGTCAAACGGGGCCGGGTCGCTGCTGCCAACGGCCACCACCAGGGCGCCATCCGGCGCCTCAGCCATGATGCGCGCGGCCACCGCTTGCGCTTTGCCCGGCACCGGGTCGTAGAGGGCTATTTCTGCAGGCGCGTTGTTGTCTGCAATCGCCAGCGAAGCAGCAATCGCCGATGCACCACCACCCGCGCCCAGCACCAGCACCCGGCGGCCTGCATAAGCCATGCCGAAATAGTCGAGCGCGGACACACAGCCCTTGCCGTCAAAAAGCCCGCCCTCCAGCTCGCCCTGGCTGTTGCGGCGTATGCCATTGACGGCGCCGGCCACCCGCCCATAGTCATTGCATTTGGACAGCAGGCCCATCACCAGCGACTTGTGGGGAATGGCGAAAAACATGCCCTTGATGTTTTTGGCGAGAAAGGCGGTGCGCACAAAGGCCTCAATGTCCTGCGCGGTCACATGCACAGGCACCAGCACCGCATTGATGCCCAGGGTGCGGAAGATCAGGTTGAAAACTTCAGGCGCCCGGACCTGCTCCACCGGATCGCCGGGGATGAGGAAAACGTCGGTATCGCCTTGAATGTTGGAGAGCATGACAGAGGAGGTGAATGTTCGATGATCAGTTGAATGGGCTTAATTTCGATGGACTTTAGCGCCTGAAATCCTTGTTTCACAGGAATTTCGTAAGAAATAGTTCGATAAACGATCATCAATGATCGATAATCGATCAAAACAAGGGTTTCACCCGTACAGGCCGGTAGCGGCGCCACCCAATACTTCAGGCCATGTCAACGCCTCATCCCTCCCCTTCTGCAAGCCCTGCCCTGGACAAGCGCGACTGGATCGCCGGTCTTGAAAAAGGCCTGTCGGTCATTGAATGTTTTGACGACGCCAACCCGCGCCTGACCGCCAGCCAGGCCGGAGCGCGCTGTGGCATGACCCGCACCGCCACACGCCGCTACCTGCTGACGCTGGAGCATCTTGGTTATGTGGCCACTGACGGCAAGCTGTTCTGGCTGACCCCGCGTGTGTTGCGCCTGGGCCAGTCTTATCTGGAGTCGGCGCGCCTGCCGCGCATCGTGCAGCCCTTTTTGCAGCGTGTGACAGCCGGGACGCAGGAAAGCGCCTATGTCAGCGTGATGGATGGGGACGACATTGTTTACATCGCACGCAATGGCTCCAACCGCGCCATGAACACCGGCTATGTGCTGGGCTCGCGCGTGCAGGCGCAGGTGACTGCCGCCGGCCTGCTGATGCTGGCGCTGCGCGAGCCCGAATGGCAGGAAGGCTGGCTGGCTGCGCATGAACTCAAGGCCTACACCTCCTTCACCATCTCCAGCAAGGAGCGCCTGCGCATTGAGCTGGCGCGGGTGCGCGCCCAGGGCTGGGCCGTCTCCGAGCAGCAACTGGAGCTCAATCACCGCGGCATTGCCGTGCCGCTGCGCGACCGGCGCGGGGACGTGGCCGGCGCTCTGAGCGTCACCATGCCCATGGGCCATGAGTCCAGCGAAGATGCCGTGGCCCGCGTGCTCCTGGTGCTGCGCGAAACCGCCCAGGCCATGCGCAACCTGATCTGAGGCACTGCCCGGGAGCCACGGACTGAACCCTGCGCGACTGCCTCCGGCGGGCACATCCCGCACAATGCAAGTGCATGCACACACGTCACTTTCTCCAGCTGATCTTCCTGTCCGCGCTGTGGGGCGGCTCTTTTCCGCTGCTGCGCATCGCCAGTCCCGCGTTCGGGCCGTGGCTGCTGGCAGGTGTGCGCTGCGTCCTGGCGGCCCTGGTGCTGACACTGCTGATGCGCGTGCTGCGTGAGCACTGGCCGCCGCGCAGGGCGTGGCGAACGCTGGGTGTACTCAGCCTGCTGACGGTGGTGGCGCCCTTTGTGCTGTTTAACTGGGCGGCGCTGGTGATTCCTTCAGGCTACTCGGCCGTACTCAACGCCACCGCGCCGCTGTTTGGCGTGCTGGGCGCTGCTGCAGCGGGAGAAGAGCGACTCAGCTCACGACGCCTGCTGGGCTGCGCCGCCGGTTTTGCGGGCGTCGCCCTGCTGGTGCAACTGGGCCCGGTGGCAGTCACGCTGCAGGTGGTGCTGGCAGCGCTGGCCTGCACGGCGGCTGCGGCGGCCTACGGTTTTGGTGCCATCCTCATGAAACGCGCCACGCTGGCCCACGGGCCACTGCCGGCATCGGCCGTGGTGCATGTGGCTGCCGCTTGTGTCCTGCTGCTGCCATCTGCCGCGAGCCTGCCCGCGGCCCGCTACACCACAGCGGCATGGATAGCGGTGGCCGTGCTGGGCCTGCTGACCTCGGGCCTGATGTACTGGGTGAGCATGCGCCTGATGCGCGAAATTCCGGCCAGCGCGGCCACGTCGGCTGCTTTCATGATCCCGCTGTTTGGTGTCACCTGGGGCGGTTTGTTTCTGGGCGAGCCGGTCACCTGGGGCATGGCACCGGGCTGTGTGCTGGTGCTGACAGCAACCGCGCTGATCACCGGGTTCAATCCGTTCAGGAAGGCAGGCAGCCCATGAATTTGTCATTGCGGGCTTGACCCGCAATCCATGCCTCGCGAGTTGCGACAGTGGTTCATGCAGCATGGATGCCGGATCGAGTCCGGCATGACAGCGCCCACACTGCTATTATTTTAATAGCAAACTATTCTCGTCACCAAAGGGCAGAAATCCAGAAACCCTTGCAAGCTTTGACACATCAGCCGGCCTCAGCCTCCAGGCCCCCTTGCAGCAGCCAGGCCCTCCACGCGCAAAACACCGCGATCAGGCTGATGGCGCCGCAGGCCCAGTAAACACTCACCAGCCCGTAGGCCGAGCTGAGCAAGCCACCCGCCAGACCGCCCAGCACACCGGGCAGGCCATAGGCCACCACCACATACAGCGCCTGGCCCCGGCCGCGCAGGCGCCCGGGGAAATGCTGTGACAGCAGCGCGATGCATACCGTGTGATGGGTCGCAAAGGTCAACGCGTGCAGCATTTGTGCAAACAGCAGCACCAGCAGCACACTCGCCAACGAGGCCGTCAGCCCCATGCGCAAAGCCATGGCTGCCGAACACACGATCAGCCAGGCCGTCAGGCTGAGCCTGGGCAACCAGCGGCCCTGCGTGTAGAACCAGCCGATTTCAATGATGACGGACACCGCCCACAACACGCCGATCATGGTCTTGCTGTAGCCAATTGAGTCCAGGTAGAGCGAGAAGAAGATGTAGATGCCGATGTGCGCCATCACATGAAAAAACGCGGCGGCCAGAAACCACTGCACCGCACGCTGCCGAAGAATCGGCAGCACCGGCAATTTTTCATCGTCAGCGTGCACCGCTTCCTTCAGGTCCGGCAGCAGCCAGACACTGACCGTCACCGCCAGCAGCGAGGCAAACGTCCAGGCCGGAAAGTCGCGCATGCCGAAATGTTCAAACCACGCGCCCGCCGCAAACACGGTGACCAGAAACCCCAGCGAACCCCACAGCCGCACCCGGCCATAACGCCGCGCATCGAACGCACCGCCCTGGCTGATCAGGTGCGCCATGGCGGCCTCACTCATGGGCATCATGGAACTGGTGTGGGTGAACATGACCAGCAGCACGGCCGTCAGCCACCAGATGCCAAAGCGTGATTCAAAGTCCAGCCACAAACCCAGTGAAGCAATCAGCGCCACCGTGGCGCCGTAGCGCAGCAGCTTGACGCGCTCGCCGGTGCGGTCACTGAGCGCCCCCCAGCCGTAGGGCGCAAACAGGCGCGTGGCCGCCTGCACCGAGGTCAGCAGGCTGATGGCGAGGATGCTGAAACCCAGCTCCTGCAGCCACAGCGGCAGGTAAGGGTTGAAAAAACCGATATGGGCGAAATAGCTGGCCGAGAGCGCTGCAAATGGCACCAGTTGGCGGCGCGGGGCCGCCGGTGCGCCTTCAGCCATGAGTCAAACGGAGGCCTTGATTGCCTGCATGGGAGACATGACGTCGCCGCATTGCGCCCGGTGGCGCAGGGCGTGCTCCATCACCACCAGCGCCAGCATGGCCTCGGCAATGGGCGTTGCGCGTATGCCCACGCAGGGGTCGTGCCGGCCCTTGGTGACCACCGTGGTGGACACGCCTGCCATGTCAATGGACTCGCGCGGCGTGATGATGGAGCTGGTGGGCTTGATGGCGATGGACACTTCCAGATCCTGGCCGGTGCTGATGCCCCCCAGCACGCCGCCACTGTTGTTGGACTTGAAGCCTTCAGGCGAAAGCGAGTCACCATGCGTGGTACCACGCTGCGTCACGCTGGCAAACCCGGCGCCAATCTCCACACCCTTGACCGCGTTGATGCCCATCATGGCAAACGCAATGTCGGCGTCCAGCTTGTCAAACAGCGGCTCACCCAGGCCCACCGGCATGCCGGTGGCAGTGACGCGAATGCGCGCGCCGCAGGAGTCGCCGGCCTTGCGCAACTCGTCCATGTAGGCCTCGAGTTCCGAAACATCGGCCACCGGGGCGAAGAAAGGGTTGTGCGGCACGTGGTCCCAGGACTCGAAGCCCACAATCATCTCGCCGATCTGCGTCATGCAACCGCGAAATGTGGTGCCGTATTTTTCAAGCAGCCACTTCTTGGCCACCGCGCCGGCGGCCACCATGGGCGCGGTCAGCCGGGCCGAGGCCCTGCCCCCGCCGCGCGGGTCGCGCAGGCCGTACTTCTGCAAATAACTGTAGTCGGCATGGCCAGGCCGGAAGGTGTTGAGGATGTCGCCGTAGTCCTTGCTGCGCTGATCGGTGTTCCTGATAAGCAGGCAGATGGGCGTGCCAGTGGTTCTGCCCTCGTACACGCCGGAAAGAATTTGCACCGCATCAGGCTCGTTGCGCTGTGTCACATGCCGGCTGGTGCCGGGGCGGCGGCGATCCAGATCGCCCTGAATGTCCGCTTCGCTGAGCGCCATGCCGGGCGGGCAGCCGTCAATCACACAGCCTATGGCCGGGCCGTGGGATTCACCAAAGTTGGTGACTGCGAAAAGGGTGCCGAAGGTGTTGCCGCTCATGCAGGGATTATCCCAGATGGTCTGGAACACTTCCTGCTTGCCGCAGTGCAGCATTTCATCATCGATGCATTGGACCAAGGAGCACCCCATGCTGGACCGCACCGCGACCACCTTCTCCCACATCAAGCCGACCGATACGCACTACGTTTCCGGCGGCTTGCGCGACTTTTTCCTTTACCGTGATCTGGGCATTGCCGAGGCGACACACGGAAAAGTGATCGCGCACCTTGTCAAGGCGAACATGGCACCAGAAACAGGCACGGGCTGGCACCGGCATGAGGCGGAGTTCCAGATCGTGTACATGCTCAAGGGCTGGGCGCGCTTTATGTACGAAGACCAGGAAACGCTGGTTGAGGCTGGCGACGTGGTGCACCAGCGTCCCGGCATCAAGCACTTTTTGTTCGACTACTCGCCGGACATGGAGTACCTGGAGATCGTCTCCCCCGCAGACTTCACCTCTATAGATGTAGATCCGGTTTGCGAGATTCCGCCGCCCACACCCTGGAAGTAGCTGAAACCGTCACTCCCCTTCCAACGGGGGCCGCGGATCTGGCTTCGCCAGTCCGCAGGCGCCGCCCCCAGTGGGGGGAACAGGCTACACGCAGTGAGCCTGGACGGGGGCGTCAAAACTCTGCGTCCAGCTCGTCAATATCGTCCGGCTCTTTTCTGGCGGCGGCCACCCACTCTTTCATCGCGGGCAGTTCCATGATGCGCTTGCAATAAGCGGTGCAACTTTTGTCCAGCGCCACGTCGTAAGTCAGAAAACGCGTGACCACAGGCGCGTACATGGCATCGCCCACGCAGGGCTGCTTGCCAAACAGGTAAGGACCGCCGTAAGTGACCAGGCATTCTTTCCATATCTCCAGCACGCGGTCGATGTCGGCCTGCGCGCGCGACCAGATTTTGAAGTTGGGGAAGTGCGCCTTGAGGTTCATGGGCAGCGACGAGCGCATGGACGAAAAGCCCGAATGCATCTCGCCACAGATGGCACGGCAATGGGCGCGGGCTTTCACGTCGGTCGGCAGCAAGCCGGCCTTGGGCTTGATTTCGTTGAGGTATTCGGCAATCGCCAGGGTGTCCCAGACCTTGACGCCGCCATGCTGGAGGGATGGCACCAGCATGGAAGGCGCGAGCAGCAGCATTTCGGCCTTCATGGCCGGGTCGTCGGGGGAAATCACTTTTTCCTCAAACTCCAGGCCGGCAAATTTGACCATCAGCCAGCCGCGCAAGGCCCAGGCGCCGTAGTTTTTGCTGCTGATCGTCAAGATGGCTTTGGCCATGGCGCTACTCCCGAAGGCGCAAAAGAAGAGCCCCGCTGCCACGGGGAGGTGCAAGCTCTCCGCAAGCCCTGTGCCAGCCAGAGTGGCCCATAACTTGCCTGCACCCGGGTACCGGCCAAAAGCCCGCTCATGCCAGGACTCTCATGCTTTATCAGGCTTACCAGCTTCAGTCCGACCTCATGTCCCCGCTTCGCTTGCTGGCGCAAAGCGGCAGCGCCGCCTTCTGGCTGGGGCGTACGGAAGGCAGCCTTCTACGCAAGCTGTCGGCGTCCATGGATGTGTTTTCCCGTCTACGGGTGACACACGCCCGGCCCGCCTGGGGCATCACCAGCGTACGCATCGGTGAACGGGAACTGGCAGTCACCGAAGAAACCGTGCTGTCCCTGCCTTTTGGCACCCTGCTGCGCTTCAAAAAGGAAGATGCCATTGACAGGCGGCATCAACCTCCCGTGTTGCTGGTAGCGCCCCTGTCGGGCCACTTTGCCACTTTGCTGCGCGAAACCGTGCGCACCCTGCTGCAGGACCACGATGTCTACATCACCGACTGGCACAATGCCCGCGACGTGGCCTTGCGCCACGGGCCCTTCAGCCTGGACGACTACATTGAACACATGATCCGCTTCACCCAGGCCATTGGCCCCGGGGTCCACATGGTGGCGGTGTGCCAGCCCTGCGTGGCGGCGCTGGCCGCCACAGCCCTGATGGCCGAAGACGACGACCCGTCGCAACCGCGCAGCCTGACCCTGATGGCCGGCCCAGTCGATTGCCGCGTCAACCCGACCGGCGTCAACACCCTCGCCACCAGCAAGCCGATAGAGTGGTTCGAAAAAAACCTCATCAGCCACGTGCCGCTGCCGCACGCCGGCTACATGCGCCGCGTCTACCCGGGCTTTGTGCAGCTCAGCGCGTTTTTGAGCATGAACCTGGACAGGCACAAAAAGTCGTTCAGGGACATGTACCAGCATCTGGTCGATGGCGAGGTGGACAAGGCCAACGTAATCCGCATGTTTTACGACGAGTACCTGGCGGTCAATGATCTGCCGGCCGAGTTTTATCTGGAAACGGTTGAGAAGGTGTTCCAGACCTACGACCTGGCAGTGGGCAAGCTCAGTTACCGTGGCCGCATCATCAACCCGGCCGCCATACGCCGCACCGCGTTGATGACGGTCGAAGGCGAACGCGACGACATCTGCTCAGTCGGCCAGACAGTGGCCGCGCAGGACCTGTGCAGCAGCATCCGGCCCTTTATGAAAACCCACCATGTGCAGACGGGTGTGGGGCATTACGGGGTGTTCAGCGGCAGACGCTGGAACCAGCAGATTTATCCGCGGGTCCGGGAGATGATTCATGCCAGCATGGGGTGAATTTTTGAGGAAAATTGGCATCTGGCCCTTTGAACATGGGCGTGAACAGCTATTGAATTTATAGCAATATTTTTCATGCCTGTCATCCCGGACTTGATCCGGGATCCAACGATCTCCCCGTTCGGTCTGAGCTTGTCGAAGCCATTGCCAGCATGCGCGTTGGAAGTGCTTCATACAAGCCGGGTCTCGCCCCGGCGGGCGACTTACTTTTCTTTGCTTCGCCAAAGAAACCTAAGGAAAAGAAAGGCGACCCGATGGTCCGGGTCCCTTCGCTTCGCTTCGGGCAACCTGCGGTGCTCGCCAAAAGCGGGGTCTCGCTCGAACTCGGCTTCGCCTCAGACAATCGCGAGCCCTGATCCGCTTTTGCCTGCGCTCCTCGGCCCGGACCGACGGGCTGGGGGGAAGGAAGACAAATACGAAACCAATTCGGGGAGCAAGGACGCGCAAAGCGCGTCCTTGCGGAGCCCGCTCCCGTTCCCGAATCCTGTCCCCCACCCCCTTCTGTATGCGCCGAGGAGCGCAGGTTCAGACGGATCAGGGCGGGCGATTGTCTGAGCGTAGCGAGTTCGAGCCCGACCCCGTCTGAACCGAGCACCGCAGGTTGCCCCCGTAGCGCAAGCGAAGGGGGACGCAGCCAGCAGGGTCGCCTTTCTTTTCCTTAGGTTTCTTTGGCGAGACAAAGAAAAGTAAGTCGCCCGCCGGGGCGAGACCCGGCCAGCAGGCAGGCCACCAAAGCAGGAAACAAAGAGGACTTCGACAAGCTCAGCCCGAACGGGCAAACGAGCTCCCCCGCAAAGATCAGAGCTTGGTCTCTGGCGTCTCTTCTTCTTCCGACGGCCAGTCGCGGATGTAGGCCTTGAGCATCTTGTTTTCGAAGTTCTGCCCGTCGACCACAGCCTTGGCGACGTCGTAAAAGGAAATGACGCCTTCGAGCACTTTCTTGTTGAGCACCGGCATGTAGCGCGCATGGCGGCCCAGCATCATGCGGCGCACTTCGTCGATCTCGGTGTCGGGCGTGCAGGTCAGCGGCGCGTCGTCCATGGCCGTGCGCACCAGCATGTTGCCGATGGCACCGCCGTTTTTGACGATGCACACAATCACCTCGCGGAAAGTCAGCATGCCTACCAGATCGCCATGCTCCATGACCACCAGCGAGCCGATGTCTTTTTCCGCCATGATCTGCGCCGCCTTGGACAGGGGTTCGTCGGGCTGGACGGTGTAGAGCGTGTTGCCTTTCACACGCAGGATGTCGAGTACTTTCATGGGGCGCTCCTCAGTATGGGCCTGGCGGCTGGCGGGGTCTTCCCGGGGGAATTCAGTTCAAATATAGCCCACAATCCCTTTGCAGGCCATCGCGATTTGTTTCAAGACGCAGGGCCTGCTCACCCCCATTTTCTGGAGACACCATGTCTGGCTACTCTGACCCGGGCTTCGACACGCTGGCCCTGCACGCCGGCGCCGCCCCCGACCCGGCCACCGGCGCGCGCGCCGTACCCATTCACCTGACCACTTCCTTTGTTTTCGAGTCCAGTGACCACGCCGCCAGCCTGTTCAACCTGGAGCGGGCCGGGCATGTGTATTCACGCATCAGCAACCCGACCAACGCGGTGCTGGAGCAGCGCGTGGCGGCGCTGGAAGGCGGCATAGGCGCGATTGCCACGGCCAGCGGCCAGGCAGCGCTGCATTTGAGCATTGCCACGCTGATGGGTGCGGGCTCGCACATCGTGGCCTCTACCGCACTGTATGGCGGCAGCCAGAACCTGCTGCACTACACCATGCGCCGCTTCGGCATAGACACCACGTTTGTCAAACCCGGTGATATTGACGGCTGGCGCGCTGCGGTGCGGCCCAACACCAAACTTTTCTTCGGCGAAACCGTGGGCAACCCCGGGCTGGACGTGCTGGACATGCCCACCGTATCAAGCATCGCGCATGAAGCGGGTGTGCCGCTGCTGGTGGACTCCACCCTCACCTCGCCCTGGCTCATCAAGCCTTTCGACCATGGCGCCGACCTGATTTACCACTCGGCCACCAAGTTCCTGAGCGGCCACGGCACGGTGATAGGCGGCATCGTCGTTGATGGCGGCAGTTTCGACTGGGACAAGTCCGGCAAGTTTGCCGAGCTGAGCCAGGCCTATGACGGCTTTCACAACATGGTCTTCACCGAGGAAAGCACCGTGGGTGCCTTTTTGCTGCGCGCCCGCCGCGAAGGCCTGCGCGACTTTGGCGCCTGCATGAGCCCGCACACCGCCTGGCTGATTCTGCAGGGCATTGAAACCCTGCCGCTGCGCATGGCGCGCCATATGTCCAACACCGAAAGCATTGTGGGTTTTCTGGCCAGCCACCCGCTGGTCTCGCGTGTCGGCCACCCGATGCTGGAAAGCCATCCCAGCCATGCGCTGGCCCAAAAGCTGCTGCCGCGCGGTGCAGGTTCGGTCTTCAGTTTTGACATCAAGGGCAATCGCGAGCAGGGCAAGGCCTTCATCGAGGCCCTCAAGGTGTTCAGCCACCTGGCCAATGTGGGCGACTGCCGCAGCCTGGTCATTCACCCGGCCAGCACCACCCACTTCCGCATGACCGACGAAGCCCTGGCGGGCGCCGGCATCAGCCAGGGGACGATTCGCCTGAGCATCGGCCTCGAAGATCCGGACGATTTGATCGACGATTTGAAACGCGCACTGAAGGCAGCCGAGAAAGCGGGGGCCTGAGCATGATTCTGACCGTCAACAAGCACAAAACCTATTGCTACACCGGCGGCAAAGCTTTCGACGCCGCCAAACCCACGGCGGTTTTCGTTCATGGCGTCATCCACGACCACAGCGTCTGGATACTGCAAAGCCGCTACCTGGCCCACCACGGCTGGAATGTGCTCGCCGTTGATCTTCCGGGCCATTGCCGCAGCGAGGGCGAAGCGCCCGCCTCGGTAGAGGAAGGCGCAGACTTTGTGGCCGCGTTGCTGGACGCCGCAGGTATCCAGCGTGCGGCGCTGATCGGCCATAGCTGGGGATCGCTGATCACCCTTGAGACAGCCGCCAGGCTCAAGGACCGTGTCAGCCACCTGGTGCTGGTGGGCACGGCCTGGCCCATGAAGGTCTCGGCAGGGCTGCTGGACGCTGCGTTGAACGAGCCCATGAAGGCCCTCAAGATGGTCAATGTCTTTTCACGCAGCACCCTGGCCGCGCCGCCCTCCGCGCTGGGGCCGGGCACCTGGGTTTATGGCGCCAACATGGCGCTGGGCCGGCGTGTCATCGCCAGCAACACCAAAGTCAATGTGTTTCACCGCGGCTTCAAGGCCTGCGACAGCTACGCCAACGGCGACCAGGCCATCACACAGATCACCTGTCCGGTGCTGTTTGTGCTCGGTGCACAAGACCAGATGACACTGCCCAAATCCGCGCAATTGCTGATCGACAAGGCAAAGGCCAGCGGCAAGCGGGTAGAAGTCGCCAGATTGCCCGTTGGCCACCACCAGATGACCGAGACGCCGGAAGAAACGCTGTTTGCAATGCGCGATTTTCTGAAGACATGAACGTCGCTGCAGTGACACCCGCGATGACGGCAGCGCGGGCCAAAGAGATCGCTGAGAAGCTGGACCTGCGCGACCTGCCCGCTGATTTCTACGCCAACCCCTATCCGGTCTATGCCTGGCTGCGTGAGCACGAGCCGGTGCGGCGCATGCCCGATGGCTCCTGGTTGCTCACCCGCTACGCAGACATCGTCGCCGTGTACCGCGATGCGCAGACTTTCAGCTCCGACAAAAAGGTGGAGTTCACCCCGAAGTACGGCGCGGGCGCGCCGCTGCTGGAGCACCACACGACCAGCCTGGTTTTCAATGACCCGCCGCTGCACACCCGCGTGCGCAAGCTGATCATGGGCGCCCTGAGCCGGAGGGCGATTGCAGAACTGGAGCCCGGGCTGGTCACGCTGGTCGACGATCTGCTTGATGCGATAGCGGCGCGCGGAGGTGGCGACCTGATTGAAGACTTTGCGTCGGCCATCCCCGTGGAGATCATTGGCAACCTGTTGGGTGTGCCGCATGCTGACCGCGGCCCGCTGCGTGGCTGGTCCCTCGCCATCCTCGGCGCGCTGGAGCCCAGGTTGACGCCTGAACAGGAAACGCTGGGCAACCGCAGCGTCAGTGAGTTCACCAGCTATCTGAAAACGCTGGTCGCCGAGCGGCGTCAACACCCGGGAGACCCCGAACATGACGTGCTGACGCGGCTGATTCAGGGCGAAGCTGCTGGCGAGCAGTTGAGCGAAGCCGAGCTGCTGCAGAACTGTGTCTTCATTCTCAACGCAGGCCATGAAACCACCACCAACCTGATCGGCAATGCGCTGGTGACTTTGCAGGAGTGGCCACAGGCCAGGAAGGAGTTGCTATTAAAGTTGGAGCAAAGTATGCCCGTCAACAAAGGGCAAACTGCCGATTTGACCACTGAAGTTGACGAGTTCCTGCGTTTTGAGTCTTCCAACCAGCTCAGCAACCGTCGCGCGCTCAAGGCCTGCAGTGTCGGCGGCGTTGACTTGCCCGAAGGCGCCTTGCTGACCCTGTGCATAGGAGCGGCCAACCGGGACCCGGCGCAGTTTGACCATCCCGAGCAACTGGACCTGGCGCGGCAGGACAACCGCCACCTGGCTTTCGGCTTTGGCATCCACCAATGCGCCGGCCTGAGTCTGGCGCGGCTGGAAGGCCGCATTGCGATTGGCCGGTTTTTGCAGCGCTTTCCGGGCTATCGCCTGTCGGCGCCACCCACACGCGGGGGCCGTGCCCGTTTCAGGGGATTTTTAAAGGCGCCGTTTGCGCTGAAGTGATTGATGGTCCGCGCTGGCATGGCTATCATGGATCATCACAGCCAGGAGACAAAAAAACATGGACTCAAGCCAGGCGAGCACTTCACCCCATGCGGTGGATGCCAAAGCATTTAAAAGCTTTGCCGAGTTTTACCCCTTCTACCTCACAGAGCACAGCAACCGCACCTGCCGCCGCCTGCATTTTGTCGGCTCCAGCCTGGGCCTGGTGTGCCTGCTGGCCGCCGTGCTGACGCGCAACCCGCTGTGGATACTGGCGGGCCTGCTGTGTGGCTACGCCTTTGCCTGGATAGGCCATTTCGGCTTTGAGAAAAACAAGCCCGCCTCCTTCAAGCGCCCGCTGTACAGCTTCATGGGCGACTGGGCGATGTACCGCGACATCTGGCTTGGCAAAGTCAAGCTTTGAGGCTAGGTGCATCAACCCGTGGCAACGAAGGCGTAGGAGATATAGCCTTCTTCACTACCGGCAAGCCAAAGGAAGATACTTCTGCGATATCCCATCACTTTGGCATTTCCAGGTGATCGCACCATTAGCCTCCGATGGCACCATGAGCAAAGCCTTTCCCTCGATTGGAAACCCTGCAAGGGTTACCGAAACCACGCCATTCTGAGGATTGACGCCGACATCTCGGATAAAAGTAACCTTGCGGGCACTGAATCCCGTCTCTTCCAGCGTGGCTGGAATGCGGCGATTCTGAGAATAAAACGATTCGACGGCGATAGCCGCGCTTCGACCCGTCATGACCGCTTCAGATACTTTTGCACGAACTGTGTAATCTTGATAGGCGGGAAGCGCAATTGCCGCGACCATGCCGATGACGAATATTGAGCCAAAAATAAGTACGAGTATGAGTACGATGTTGCTGGTTCCACCTCGACCTGTAAGCTCTCCAAGCTGTCGCTGCGGGTCCGAAGTACCCTTTTGTACTTGCGCAATCTTCCTCTTGCAATGTTTGTAATACGCTGCCTTTGCATACATGGAAGGAACGATGAAAAGCGCGGCAATAAAAATCACATAGGCATAAGCTGCAAAGTTTGATGCGCTCCCCATTGCGGCCGCTGCGATGGAGAGTGGAATGAGGACCAGATAAGGCAGCAAAAAGTAGACCAAAGCCGCAAGCCACATCTTTCGATAAAGCAACCAGCTAAGAGTAACGAATAGCGCTGGCCAATGCCAAGATACCGGTGCTCGCCCGAGGCGATCGGCACCCAAAAAGTAGTGCAAATATTTGTCTTGATTCTTTGGACCAATGACCGCTTTGTAAATCTCATCTAATTCGGGGTTCTTGGCCGAAATCTGAGAAGAATCAACCCTGTTGACCCCAGCCAAAGCTGCGCCACATTCGGAGCAAAACTGAGCTGTTTCACGATTTTGATTACCGCACTTGAAGCAATACATGCCTTCACTCCCAAAATTATTATTACCTCTACACCGCTCGTTTCAATGTGGAGCCACCACCTCACAGGTAGCCTATCACCCCGCGCTCGACCAAATGCCTACCAGTAGATCGGCTCGTGATTAAGCCCAAAATTTTTCTGGTTTGCTCAGAAGAACGTATTGCGTAGCAATCGTCCGATATCGATTACCTTTCCGCAAGCTTGGAATGTACCAACGCTCGTGGAATAGCGGCTCAAAGGTTATCCCATCAGATAACTAGACATGGCTTCGACCTAACGAACGATGGCTTGGTGAAGGCATTGAGTGCGTATACCCCAGTGGATGAATTGCTCGGCAGCAACTCCCCAGAGCGATCACAAACAAAAAACCCTGCCGAGCAGGGTTTTTTGAGGGGCTAGCAACCTTACGGCGGCTTAAAACCCAATGTGGCGGAAACGAAGGGATTCGAACCCTTGATGAGGCTCTACACCCCATACTCCCTTAGCAGGGGAGCACCTTCGGCCACTCGGTCACGTTTCCTGATATCTGGCTGAGCGCGAATTATCTCACGTCTTGCCTTGTTGTCTAGGCAGCGTTGGGCTGGTCCAGGTCGAAGGCCTTGTGCAGGGCGCGCACCGCGAGTTCCATGTATTTCTCGTCAATGACCACCGAGGTCTTGATTTCGCTGGTGGAGATCATCTGGATGTTGATGCCCTCTTCGCTGAGCACGCGGAACATGCGGCTGGCAATGCCCACGTGGCTGCGCATGCCGATGCCGACGATGCTGACCTTGCAGATCTTGGCGTCGCCAACCATCTCCTGCGCACCCAGCTTGGGCAACACCTTGACCTTGAGCAGCTCCATGGCGCGCGCATAGTCGTTGCGGTGCACGGTGAAGCTGAAGTCGGTTTTGCCATCCTTGCTGATGTTCTGGATGATCACATCGACTTCGATGTTGGCGTCGGCCACGGCGCCCAGGATCTGGTAGGCAATGCCCGGGGTGTCTGGCACGCCCAGGATGGAGATTTTGGCTTCGTCGCGGTTGAATGCGATGCCCGATACGATGGCTTGTTCCATTTGTTCGTCTTCCTCAAAACTGATCAGGGTGCCGGACTTGGCCTCTTCGTCGATGTTGATGTCCCAGGGCGTGAAGCTGGACAGCACGCGCAGGGGCACCTTGTACTTGCCCGCAAATTCGACCGAGCGGATCTGCAGCACCTTCGAGCCCATGGAGGCCATCTCCAGCATCTCTTCAAAGCTGACGGTGTGCAGGCGGCGCGCTTCGGGCACGACGCGCGGGTCGGTGGTGTAGACGCCATCGACGTCGGTGTAAATCAGGCACTCATGCGCTTTCAGCGCAGCTGCCACCGCCACGGCCGAGGTGTCGGAACCGCCGCGGCCCAGGGTGGTGACATGGCCGCCCTCGTCCACACCCTGAAAGCCGGTGATGATGACCACCTTGCCGGCGTCCAGGTCGGCGCGCACACGCTTGTCGTCAATCGACTCGATGCGGGCCTTGGTGTAGGCGCTGTTGGTCTTGATGCTGACCTGCCAGCCGGCGTAGCTGACGGCAGGCATGCCCTCGGCCTGCAGGGCGATGGCCAGCAGCGCGCTGGACGCCTGCTCGCCGGTGGCGGCCAGGGCGTCGAGTTCGCGGTGGTAAGCGTCGGTGGCACTGGAGGGCGCCAGCTCTTTGGCCAGGCCCAGCAGGCGGTTGGTCTCGCCGCTCATGGCGCTGGGGACGACCACCATCTGGTGGCCGGCGCGGGCCCACTTGGCTACGCGCTTGGCAACGTTGGCAATGCGCTCGGTCGAGCCCATGGACGTGCCGCCGTATTTATGAACGATCAATGCCATTGCAGGGTGTCAATCAGGAGTTTGTTAGGGGTGACTTCTTGCCTGCGGCGCAGCCTGGCAGCCGCAGCAAAGCCCTCAATTATAGCCAGCCGACCCTGGCGCCCCGCTAGCCGGCGTAGTGCAGGTGGGCACCCTGGCGGGTCACCTGCCCGGTGGCCACTTTCAGATGAATCTGGTGGCCGCGCGTGGTGCATGCGGCCACCTGGCTCAGCAATTGTTCCAGCTGCGCGGTGCTGGGTGTGGCCGCCTGCTGCTGCAGCCAGTGGCGCAGCACGTTGGCCTGGCGCGCCTGCGACAAAGCCTGCAAGGCGCTGATGGACGGCGGCGAGCCCACGGCCAGCAAATCCTGCGCGGCGATTTCAAGCAGCAGGTCCTGCGCTTGCGCCGCATGCCGGGCGCTGCGGGAAAAGGTCTCGCGAAATTGCGGAAAGGCGGCTTCCAGCGGCGGCAACAGCCGCGCACGAATGCGGTTGCGGGTGAACTGCTCGTCGGTATTGGTCGGGTCTTCCACCCACGTGATGCCCCGCTCCACCAGCCACGCGCGCAGTTGCGCTCCCGGCACCGCCAGCAAGGGCCGGTGGTAGGTGATGCCGTCGCGCACCCAGCGCACTGGCATCGCAGCCAGCCCCGGCAGCCCGGCGCCGCGCGACAGGGCCAGCAGCAGGGTCTCGACCTGGTCGTCGGCATGCTGCGCAAGTGCTATGTCTTTGATAGCAAACTCCGACCATCTGTCAAGGGCTACGGCACGAAATGATTCATAACGCGCCTTGCGCGCCGCGTCTTCAGGGCTTTCGCCGGGGGCATGACGGGCATCGACGCGGTGGACAGCCAGCGGCACATGCAGTTGCTCGCACAGGGCGACGCAATGGCGCTCAAAGTCGTCAGCGGCAGCCTGCAGGCCGTGGTGGATGTGAATGGCCCTGACCTGCCCCGGCCATTTGTCGGCGCAGGCCAGCAGCAAGGCGGTGGAGTCGGCGCCGCCGCTCAATGCAACGGCCAATGGCAGTTGCGGTGAAAAGTTGCGCAAGGCTTCATCCAGCAAGGTGCTCACGTGACGGCTCCGGGCCACTTTACGGCGTGGGGCAAGGTCGGGCAAGCGGGAGGCTGGCGGCTCATCGCCTGATTATCGGCGGATGCCGCGCCGCAAAAGCTGGCCGGAAGGGCGAAAAAAGCTGGTTTGGACTGTCAGAACGGCGTCAGCGCTGTATGGATACTCGGTTTTCCCACAACGGAGACACATCATGACATCCCCCCTGCGCCCGGCATGGTTCGCGGCCATCCTGCTCTTAAGCGCACTGCTCAGCGGCTGCCTCGGCAGCACCTATTCACGCGGCCTGTTCGAGGGCTACGTCGTCGGACGGACGGAGGAGCAAGTGATCGACAAGGTGGGCAAACCGGCGTCGGATGAAAAGTCCGGCGACGCGGTGAAATGGGTCTACAAGAAAAGAACCTTCGATCCGGACAACATGAATGCCGTCGATGCACTTACCACTGTTGTTTTCCAGCCTGATCCGGTGACAAAGAAACTGGTCGCCGTTTTCGTGCAGTTCAGCTAGCGAGGGCGGCGGCCGCTTATTTGGCGTCGGCTTTGGTGTCGGTGTAGCGGCCATAACTCTGCAGGCGCTCGTAGCGGCGGTCCAGCAGCTCTTTGACCTTCAGGTCGCTGACCTGGCGGAAAGCGTCGTTGAGCGCGCGCTTCAAAAAAGCCGCCATTTGTTTGTGGTCGCGGTGCGCGCCGCCCACCGGCTCGTTGACGATCTTGTCGATCACGCCCAGGGCCTTGAGGCGGTGTGCGGTGATGCCCAGGGCCTCGGCAGCCTCCTCGGCTTTCTCCGACGTTTTCCAGAGGATGGAAGCGCAGCCTTCGGGGCTGATGACTGAGTAGATGGAGTACTGCAGCATCACCACCTGATCTGCCACCGAAATGGCCAGCGCGCCGCCGGAGCCGCCTTCGCCAATGATGGTGGTGATGATGGGCACTTCGAGCTGGGCCATCTCAAAAATATTGCGGCCAATGGCTTCTGACTGGCCACGCTCCTCGGCATCTATGCCGGGATAAGCGCCCGGCGTGTCCACAAAGGTGAACACCGGCAGCTTGAATTTTTCAGCGGTTTTCATCAAGCGCAAGGCCTTGCGGTAACCCTCGGGCTTGCTCATGCCGAAGTTGCGCAGGCCACGCTCTTTGGTGTCGCGCCCCTTCTGGTGACCCAGCACCATGCAGGCGGTGCCGTTGAAGCGGGCCAGGCCGCCGACGATGCTCAGGTCATCCGCAAAATGCCGGTCACCGTGCAACTCGACAAAGTCGGTGAACAGCTCCTTGACATAGTCCAGCGTGTACGGCCGCTCAGGGTGGCGGGCGATCTTGGTGATTTGCCAGGCGTTGAGGTCGCTGTAGATGTCCTTGGTGAGTTGCTGGCTTTTTTTGGCAAGCTGGTCGATTTCTTCGGAAATATCGACGGCAGACTCGGTCTGCACGTAGCGCAACTCTTCAATTTTTCCTTCAAGCTCCGCAATCGGCTGCTCGAAATCGAGGAAGGTCTTTTTGGCCATGTTATGCCTCCTGACGAGCCGCCTCTAGGGAGGCATGCGCCCCCTCGGGGGGCAGTGAACGAAAGTGAATGTGGGGGCTCATTTCTGCTCCTCAGACTTTTAACTTAACTTTGCTCGGTGCCCAGAACCGGCAGGGGGTCCAGAGAGCGCCAAATATACCAAGTTGCCACACTGCAATACGGCGCCCAGGCGGCGGCGACCTCGCGGGCATCGCTGCGGCTGACCGCCTCGCCTGAAAAATAGTTCTTGCTGATGCCGTTGATCAGACCGACGTCGTCCAGTGGCAGCACGTTGGGACGGCGCAGGTAAAAGATCAGAAACATCTCGGCCGTCCACCGGCCTATGCCGCGAATGGCAACCAGCTCGGCAATGATGGCTTCGTCGTCCATCGCCTGCCAGTCCTTGACGTGCACCGTGCCGGCGTCGAAGTGGATGGACAGGTCCACCAGGTACTCCACCTTGCGGGCGCTCAAGCCTGCGCCGCGCATGTCGTCGACCTTGAGCTTGAGCAC
The DNA here is from genome assembly GCA_021731285.1 of Polaromonas sp. Classification (GTDB taxonomy): domain Bacteria; phylum Pseudomonadota; class Gammaproteobacteria; order Burkholderiales; family Burkholderiaceae_C; genus Polaromonas. Next base: position 29,124 of record JAKFXR010000026.1, read on the forward strand.
ATTGCCCGGCGTCATCTTGCGTGGCAGCGCCGCAAAACGGTGCCAAACGGTCTGCGCGGCCTTGACGGAAATCTGCTGGCCCACGATGCTGCGCGCCAGGGTGCTGAAGGCGTCACCGCGCGACTGAAGGCAGGCGTCACCGAACTGCGGAATCAGGCGCTTCATGACGCGGTCTTTTTTGACCAGGTGTTTGCAGGCGTCCGACCAGTAGTCCGGCACGCTGGTCACCTCAGGCTCTGCCACCTCGGCCAGTTCGACACTGCCCGGGCCGCTTTTTACTATGTTTTTCATAGCACACTACCCGCGCCACAAAAGGACAAGAAACCGGAAACTCTTGGAAATGTGGTCAAGACTGCACTTCCCAGGTGGTGCCCGCAGCCGAATCCTTGAGCACAATGCCCTGGGTCAGCAGGTCCTGACGGATACGGTCTGCAGCAGCGAAGTCTTTGGCCTGCTTTGCAGCGGCACGCTGCCCGATCAGGGCGCGGATACTGGCATCGTCCAGGCGGGAGCCGGCCTGCAAAAACGCGCCCGGCTCTCCCTGCAGCAGACCGAGGCAGGCTCCCAGGCTTTTGAGCAGGCCAGCCAGGCTGGCAGAGCCGGTCTTGTTGATTTCAGAGGCCAGGTCAAACAACACGGCCACCGCCTCGGGCGTGCCGAAGTCTTCGTCCATGGCGGCCTTGAAGCGGGCGGCAAAGGGGTTGGTCCAGTCAACGGGCACATCAACGGGTGCGACCAGCGCCAGCGCGGTGTACAGCCGCTTGAGCGCGCCACGCGCATCGTCCAGATGCACATCGCTGTAGTTCAGCGCGCTGCGGTAGTGGGCACGGACCAGGAAAAAGCGCACGGTTTCGGCGTCGTACTTGGCCAGCACTTCCTGGATGGTGAAGAAATTGCCCAGGCTTTTGGACATCTTTTCGTTGTCCACCCGGACAAAGCCGTTGTGCAGCCAGTACCTGGCCAGCGGCTTGCCGTTGGCGGCTTCACTTTGGGCGATTTCGTTTTCGTGGTGCGGGAACTGCAGGTCGGCCCCGCCGCCGTGGATGTCAAAGGTCTCGCCCAGCGTCTCGCAGCTCATGGCCGAGCATTCGATGTGCCAGCCGGGCCGGCCCTTGCCATAGCTGCTGTCCCACTGGGCGTCGTCGGGCTCGCTGGCCTTGGCGGCTTTCCACAGGACAAAGTCCAGTGGGTCCTGCTTGCCGTCCTGCACCGCCACGCGCTCACCGGCGCGCAACTCGTCCAGCGACTTGCCGGACAGCTTGCCGTAGCCGGGAAACTTGCGCACCGAATAATTGACGTCGCCACCGGCTGCGCGGTAGGCCAGGCCTTTTGTCTCAAGCTTGGCAATCAGACCCAGCATCTGCGGCACATACTCGGTGGCGCGCGGCTCCAGCGTGGGTGGCTCAATGCCGAGGGCGCCGATGTCGCGGTTCATTGCCGCAATCATTTCGTCGGTCAGCGCGCGTATGCTGATGCCGCGCTCGACCGCGCGCTTGATGATCTTGTCGTCGATGTCGGTGATGTTGCGCACATAGGTGACCTTCAGGCCACTGGCCTTGAGCCAGCGCTGGGCCACGTCAAAAGCCATCATCATGCGGGCATGGCCAATGTGGCACAGATCGTAAATCGTCATGCCGCAGACGTACATGCCGACCTGCCCCGGAACAAGGGGCGAAAAATCTTCCACGGCACGCGACAGCGTGTTGTAAATGCGAAGGCTCATGAAATGTCTGGAATTTTCAGTCTGGCTGGCAGCGCCAGATGCAGGGAGGGCTGGTAAACAGTGGCAGGTCACTGCATCCTAAACCATACCCCTCAGATACAATCACCCAGTATAGCCAGCCGGTCGGACCCCGCGCGTTGCTGGTGGCTTCGGCGGATCATGCCGCCAGTTCATGCGTCCCAGAGGATCTATGCCCAAGTCAAGCTTTCTTTCCAGCAAACCTTTGCCTTGCGCCCTGCGCCTGATGGCGCTGGCCGCGGCCTTTTGGCTGCCTGCGGCGCATGCCGACGAGTACACCGACGTCAACGACCTGGCCCGCTCTGGCAAACTGACCGAGGCACTGGCCAAGGCCGACCAATACCTGGTGGGCAAACCGCGCGACCCGCAAATGCGCTTCATCAAGGGCGTGATCCAGACCGAAGCCGGCAAGCCGGCTGAGGCCATCACCACCTTCACCAAGATCACCCAGGACTATCCGGAGCTGCCGGAGCCCTACAACAACCTGGCCGTGCTCTACGCCAACCAGAACCAGTTTGACAAAGCCCGCGCCTCGCTGGAAATGGCCATACGCACCAACCCCAGCTATGCCACCGCCCATGAAAATCTTGGCGATGTGTACGCCAGACTGGCCAGTCAGGCCTACAGCAAGGCCTTGCAGCTTGATGGCAGCAACAGCGCCGTGCCACCCAAGCTGGCCCTGATACGCACACTGTTCAGCGCCGAGGTCAAAGGCCAAAAGCCCGGCCCGAGCAACCAGGCGTCGGGACCCGTGACCACCGCTCCGGCCGCAGTGGCGCCTGCAGCCCCCCGGCCTGCCACTGTCATTCCGACCGCGCCACCTCCGCCCGCGCCGGTTGTTCCTGCTCCCGCGCCGGCCGCTGCACCTGCCCCGGCCGCACCCGCCGCGCAGAGCGTGCCGGTCAGTGCCGCAGAAAAAGAAGTTGAGCAGGCCTTGCGCGCATGGGCCGGCGCCTGGTCGGCCAAGGACGTACCCTCCTACCTCGCCGCCTACGGCAAGGACTTCGACCCGCCCGGCAAGCAGACCCGCAAAGCCTGGGAAGACGACCGACGCGCCCGCATCGTCGGCAAGTCACGCATCAGTGTCAAGCTGAGCAATGTGTCGGTCGCAGTCAAGGGCAGCAAGGCCACCGCAAAATTCAAGCAGGACTACAGCGCCGACGCGCTCAATATTTCCAGTCGCAAAACCCTGGATCTGGCCAAGGCCGGCGAGCGCTGGCTGATTGTCCGGGAATCGACTGGCAGCTGATGCGGCACAAGGTGGCCACATGCGCAGGCTGGCTATCGACCTGAAGAATCATTTCCGACCCATGCACCGCGCATACACGGCTACCCTGCTCATGGCACTTGCAGTGCTCTGGAGCACAGGCGCAACTGCGCAAACTGCGGCAAAACCAGCAGGCACCCCCAAGGCTGGCACCAAGCCCCGCCCTCAAAAAACCGCCCGCGCGCCCGTCAAGGCGCGGGACGGTGAAGCCGAGGCGCGCCTGATCGAGGTGTACAAGCTGGCCGGAAGGGCCAAAAGCCGCGAGGCACTGGCCCTGGCCGAACGCCTCGTCACCGACCACCCCAACTTCCAGCTGGCCCAGCTGGTCTACGGCGACCTGCTCTCGGCCCAATCACGGCCGCTGCGTGCCCAGAACGACCTGGCTGGCAGTGCGGCGGGCGCCAATGCGGCCATGCTGGGCGACTTGCGGCTGGAGTCCATGCTGCGATTGAAGGCCCTCAGGGAACGACCGGCACCGGGCACCATCCCCTCGCAATTTCTGCAGCTGTCTCCCCGAAACAAGCATGCCATTGCGGTGGACGCCTCGCGGGCACGCCTCTACCTGTTTGAGAACACGCCCACCGGCCTGAAGCTGCTGGCCGACTACTACATCTCGCTGGGCAAATCCGGGATAGACAAATCCGTGGAAGGCGACCTGCGCACACCACTGGGTATTTACTTTGTGACCAGCAACCTGGATCCCAAGTCCCTCAAGGACTTCTACGGCTCCGGTGCGCTGCCCATCAACTACCCCAACCAGCTTGACATCAAACGCGGCAAGACCGGCGGAGGCATCTGGCTCCACGGCACGCCGCCGACCCAGTTTTCGCGCGCGCCCAAAGCCACCGACGGCTGCGTGGTGCTGGCCAACCCGGACCTGGAGCGCATCATCCGCACAGTGGAAGTGCGCAGCACACCCGTGGTGATTGCCCAAACCCTCAAATGGGTGTCCGCGCAAAGCGTGAAAACCGATGTGCAGTCCTTCGAGCAGGCGCTGCAAACCTGGCACAAGGCCAGATCCGGGGGCGACCTCGGCACCCTGGCCAGCCTCTACAGCAGCGACTTCAACAGCTTTGGCAAAACCCTGGCCGAGTGGACGGCGATGCAGCGCGCCGAGTCAGAAAAAATGCGCGGCCGCTCGGTGCAGCTCAAGGACCTGTCTTACCTGCGGTGGACCGACAGCGCTGCAGACACCATGGTGGTAACCTTTGGCGAGGTGATCAGCGGCTCCCGCACGGGCCCGGTGCGCCGCCAGTACTGGGCGCGTCAGGGTCGACAGTGGAAAATATTCTTTGAAGGAGTGATCTGATGAACACACACAAGCACACGGCTGGCCGCCGCGTTTGGCTGGCGCTGGCCGCGCTGGCGCTGGTCGCGGGCCAGGCCATGGCCCAATCCACGCCGGCAGCGCCACGCGTCAAATTCGCCACGACGGCCGGCGACTTTGTGGTCGAGGTCTATCCCGACAAGGCGCCCAAAACCGCTGAAAACTTTCTTCAGTACGTCAAGGACAAGCACTACGACGGCACGGTGTTTCACCGCGTGATCGACAACTTCATGGTGCAGGGGGGTGGCTACGATGCGCAGTACGCCGAGAAGCGGACCCGCGCGCCGGTGCCGCACGAAGGCCGTGAAGCGCTGGCCAAAGGCGGCGATAAAAACGTCGTCGGCACTTTGGCCATGGCTCGCACCAACGATCCGCATTCGGCGTCCTCGCAGTTTTTCATCAACGTCAAGGACAACGAATTTCTCAACCCCAGCGCCAGCGCTTTCGGCTACACCGTCTTTGGTAAAGTGGTCAGCGGCATGGACGTGGTGACCAAAATCAAATCCACCCCCACCGGCGCTGGCGGGCCTTTCCCCAGCGACGTCCCGAAAACACCCATTCTTGTTACCTCTGCAACCCTGCTGAAATAATCACCATGAGCAATCCCAAAGTCGAACTGCACATCGCCGGCCACGGCGTCATCACCCTGGAGCTGGACAAGGAAAAAGCGCCGAATTCGGTCGCCAACTTTCTGGACTATGTCGGCAAGGGTCATTACAACAACACGGTATTTCACCGTGTCATACCCGGCTTCATGATTCAGGGCGGCGGCTTTGAGCCCGGCATGAAGCAAAAGCCCTGCGCTGCGCCCATTGCCAACGAAGCCAACAACGGCTTGAAAAACGACAAGTACAGCGTCGCGATGGCCCGCACCAACGTGCCTGACTCCGCCACTGCGCAGTTTTTCATCAACGCTTCCGACAACGGTTTTCTCAATCACACCTCGCCCACACCGTCCGGCTGGGGCTACGCCGTATTTGGCAAGGTGATTTCGGGCCGCAATGTGGTGGACGCCATCGAAGCCGTCCAGACCGGCAGCAAAGGCGGCCACAGCGACGTGCCCAAAGCCGACGTTGTGATTGAAAAAGCGGTCGCGCTGAGCTGATCCGGGCGCCGCGCATCGCCGCGCCAGCCTTGCCTGTGAACACCTCCGCAACCCAGCCCCCCATTGCGGAGTTGCGCGCTCCCGCCGCCTGGCGCACCGTCGACTTCATTTCCGACCTGCACCTGCAGGCCGCGGAGCCCGCCACTTTTGAGGCCTGGCAAAGCTACATGCTGGGCACACCTGCCGACGCGGTGTTCATCCTTGGCGACCTGTTTGAAGTGTGGGTGGGTGACGACGCCGTGGACGACCCCGCACATGGCTTTGAAGCCGGGTGTGCCAGGGTGCTGCAACAATGCGCGGCAAGGCGCGCGCTCTTTTTCATGCATGGCAACCGCGACTTCCTCGTGGGTCCCCGGCTCATGGCGCAAAGTGGCGCCACACTTCTGGATGATCCGGTTGCGCTGACTTTCAAAGGCGCGCGCTGGCTGCTCAGCCACGGTGACGCCTTGTGCCTGGACGATGTCAGCTACATGGCCTTCAGGCAGCAAGTGCGCGGCGCTGGCTGGCAACAATCTTTTCTCTCCAAACCGCTGGCAGAGCGGCAAGCCCTTGCACGCGGCCTGCGCGAGCAAAGCCGGCAGCAGCATGAGGCGCGCAAACAGTCCGGCCAGGCGTATGCCGACCTGGACACCGCCGCTACCCTCCAATGGCTGCAAGCCGCCCACGCGCCCACCCTGATCCATGGTCACACCCACCGCCCCGCAGTGCATGACCTGGGGCATGGCTATCGCCGCGTGGTCCTGACCGACTGGGATGCAGGCGCCACGCCGCCGCGCGCCGAAGTGTTGCGCCTGAGCGCTGATGGCATCCGCCGCATAGCCCTGGTCTGAGCTGCCCCATGCTGGACTGGTTGCAGCGCATCCTCAGGCCCAGGGCTGCCGCCCAGGCCATCCCTGATGCGTTGTGGAACAGCACGCTGTCCAGCTACCCTTTTCTCCTGGCCCTCAACGCGGCTCAACAAACGCATCTGCGCCTGCTGGCCAGCCGCTTTCTGGCGCAGAAGGAATTTCATGGTGCGCAGGGTCTGGTAATCAGTGACCACATGGCTGTCGCCATTGCCGCACAAGCCTGTCTGCCGGTCCTGCATCTGGGACTGTCCTGGTACGACGACTTTGTCGGCATCGTGGTACATCCCGGCCCCATGCTCGCGCGCCGGGAAATGCCCGACGCCGCCGGAGTGGTGCACCGCTATACCGAGGTGCTGGCGGGTGAGGCCATGGACCGCGGCCCGGTCACCCTGAACTGGCAGGACGTGGCCACGGCGGGCGAGTCGGCGGCCCATGGCTACAACGTGGTGATCCATGAGTTTGTTCACAAGATCGACATGCGCGACGGCAGCGCCGACGGTTGCCCGCCGCTGCCTTCACGCGCGGCCCATGCGGCATGGCGCGCCGTCATGCAAGCGGCGTACGACGCTTTCTGCGAACAGATCGCCATGGCCGAGCGTTTTGGTGGAGAAGCTCCGTGGCTGGACAGCTATGGCGCGCAGGCGCCTGCGGAGTTTTTTGCGGTGGCGTGCGAGGCCTACTTCGTCAACCGGCAACGCTTCACCCGGGACTTTGCCGGCCTGACAGCCTTGTTCGACAATTTCTTCAAGAGAAATGCAGATCTTGCCCTTTAGGGGCGGGAATAGTTTGCTACTGATTAGATAGCAATTTATTTCCCCGCATGACGCTCAGGTGGCGTAGAAAAGCACCGCGATAAAGTGACACACCGTACCGGCAGCCACAAACAGATGCCAGACAAAGTGCCCGTAACGCACGCGGCCATCCGTGGCAAAAAAGGCCACGCCCAGGGTGTAGGCCAGGCCACCGGCGAGCAGCCAGAACAAGCCCCACCCAGGCACCAGCTCCCACATCGGCTTGATGGCAATCACCGCCACCCAGCCCATGGCGAGGTACAGCATGGTGGAAATACGCGGGTAGCGAATGCCGGCCACAGCTTTCACCGCAATGCCCGCCAGCGCCATGGCCCATACAAGACCGAACAGGCTCCAGCCCCAGGGCCCACGCAACACCCCCAGAGTGAACGGGGTGTAGGTGCCGGCAATCAGCAGGTAAATCGCGCTGTGATCCAGCACCTGAAAGACGCGCTTGGCACGCAGGGCCCGGCCCATCGGCAAGGCGTGGTACAGCATGGATGCCGCGTAAAGCAACACCATCGCCGCCGCAAAAACGCAGGCCGCTGCAATGTCGACCGCATCGCCGCCGCGCACCGCACCGACCACCAGAAAAGGCGTGGCCACCAGTGCCGCCAGCAAGGCCACACCGTGGCTGATGCTGTTGGCAATCTCTTCACCCAGCGACTGCGGTCTGTCACCGCCGCCCCCACGCTTGTCACTTCGTGTACTGCGCTGCCCCCCGGGGGGGCTGGCCTTGCTTGGGGCGGCCCGGCGCGGCGTCCGTCCGGCCGTTGACGTAGCTGTAGTCAACGCTTGAGCAAAGCCTTCAGGACGTTGTGTACGCGGCGGGTGTGGGCTGCGTCATAAGGCGCGGCCAGCACTTTGGCGGTGTCCTCGCCCCAGGTCTGGGCGGGCGTGGGCTCGTTGCGTTTGGTCAGCAGCACCAGTTGCAGCATGCGGCGCGCACTGATGTGCTCCGCAGGTGTAGGCAATTCCGCCGCAATTTCCAGGCGCAGCAGGGTTTCGGCGGCGTCGCCTTTGGGTGCCGAGCCCAGCGCCTGCGCCCAGGCGTTGCGGGTCGCGGGTGTGATCTGCTTGCCAAGCGCCTGTACCGTGGGCAGCAGCGCCGGGTCGCGCTTTTCCCAGGCCGTCAGCAAATGGGTGAGGACTTCGCCATGGGCCTGCTCGGCCAGCTTCTTCAACGCATGCTGGGCATGATCGAAAGCTTCGCGTTGCGCCCTGAAGGCCGCATCGCCCAGGCGTGGGCCGCGCTCTTCAAACGCCGGCCGTTCGTTGAAACGGCCACGGTCTTCACGCTCGGCGCGGTAGGGTTCGAACTTGTTGTCGGCCGGACGGCCGCCGCGCCCGTCGGGCTTGCCGCCGCCGGGACGGGCATCCTTGCGGTCACCAAACTTGCCGCCGCGTCCGGCCTGCACCGGCTCGGCTTTTTTCATGCCGGGCCGGTCATCACCGCGCATGGCAACCACCGGTTTGGCGGGTTTGGGCGGCGGCGCTGCCGGCGCAGGCGCTTGTGCAGCCTCTCCAGTCCCGGCAGATTCAGATGCGGCCGCATCCACTACCTCAGCAGGGTCGGCGGGCTCCGCCACTTCTGCTATGTTTTCAGTAGCAGATGGCTCAACCGCTGCAAGGGCTGGTGCTTCATTTTGTTCAGCAACCGGAGCAGCATGGGCATTCCCGGGCGTTGCAGCGTCTTCTTTGGGCGCTGCAGCGGGAGCAGCAGGCGCGGGCGGCACGTACTGACCGCGCAGCCCGGCTTCAAGGTCGGCCATCGCGGCGCGGATTTTTTGCGCATCACCCGTTGCGTTGGCGGCGTCCAGCGCTTTGGACAGTTCCACCACGAGGCGGTCATGCTCGCCCAGCGCAGAGGCGGCCTTTTCGCGTTCGGCAGTCTTGCGCTGGAAGGCGTCGTCAATCGGCTTGCGAAAAGCGTCCCAGAGTTTTTGCTCCTGCTTGCGCTCAATGGGCACGCTTTGCGCCTCCAGCTGCCAGCGCTGCTGCAGCTGCTTGACGGCGTCAATATGCAATTGCGGCTCCGCGCCCAGCACCTGGGCTTCTTCAATCATGGCCTTGCGGTTCGCCAGGCTGGCGGCACGGGCAGCCTTGAGCGGGGCGTCCGCCACGTCCATGGCGGCTTTCCATACCGGCTGGATTTCGGCAAAGGCTTTTTCACCGAGGTGGCCGGCGGCCGTCCACTTTTCGACAAAACCGTTGAGGCTGCGGATCTGGGCCTTCCAGTCGGTGTTGCCCTTGTTGGTCTCGGCCCAGGCCAGCACCTCGTCGATCAGCTTGCGTCGCTCGGCCTTGACAGCCTCGGTCTGCTCTTTGGTTTTTTCCAGCCAGGCCTCAACGACCTTGTGGGCTTCGTTGCAGGCATCGTCGAAGCGCTTCCATAGCGCATGGTTGGGTGTGCCGCCCTGATCACTGGTTTTCCAGAGGTCACGCATGCCGCGCAAGGCGTCCTGTTGCTTGCGCCCGCCCATGGGTTTGGCCACCAGTGCTTCTGCCTTGGCCACCAGCTCTTCACGAATCTGGTCGGCGCGCCAGCGCTGCCAGCCTTCGAGTTCACCCGCGGCAGTCAACGCGGCGTGGGCGGCCGCTTCCAGAGCGCTGTCGATATTGCGTATGTTGTCCTTGAGCGCCTGGCGCAGTTCGGCCGCCACCTTGGGGGTGGCCTTGCCGTGGCCTTCGGTGACTTCGTGCTCGAGTTTGGCCAGCGCGGCCTGCACGATGGCGGCGGATTTCTCGCGCATCTCTTTCAGCACAGCGGGGTCCAGCTTGGCCCGCGGAGCGCGGGCAGGTTTGTCGCCCTCTGCGGCGTCCGCGCTGCGCGGCACGCCGCGCGCACTGCGCAGCTCATCGGCCCAAACCGGCACGGCGGGCAAGGGCGCGGCGGCATCTTCGGCCGCAGCCACAGCCAGTGCCAGCGCGCCCTGAAAAGCCTCCCACACCGCGAGCAACTGGCCGCGCGAAGCCTCCAGTTGGGGCGGAAACTTCGCGTCCACGCTGGGCCAGTTGCTGTCCTGGGCCAAGCCATCTGCCTGCTCCTGCCAGTGGGTGACGTCGGCCCGCAGCGCATCCCATGCGGCCTGGGCGTCGCGCCAGGGTTTGGTCGACAGCACTTCCACACGCTGGGCCATCAGCACAGCGGCTTCACGTTGCACCTGCACGCGGTGCTGCAGGTCTTCAATCGTCTTGACGCGGTCGGTCAGCCGTGTCTTCAGGCCGGCCAATGGCTCGCGGGACAAGGGCGCACCGGCCTTGGCGGCATCACGCTGCCACGCCAGCGCATCGGCCAGATTGATTTTTTTGAGTTCGAGCAAGGCATTGCCCTTCTCGGCCCACTCCAGGGCCACCGCTTCCTGCCCTTTCAGGCGCTTGGCTTCGTCGAGCTTTTCCTTCAGTGGCTTGGCCGCACCCTTGTCGCGGTTGGCCAGGTCTTTGTAGACCTCGGCCATCTGCTCCACGCCCGGGCCGGTAGCCAGCCATTCGCGGATGCGTGTGGTGCGCTCCCCCGAGGTGGGCGCGGAAAGGCGCCGCCGGTGAGTCCATCCAGCGGATG
>JAKFXR010000115.1 GCA_021731285.1 Polaromonas sp.
AGGCCTGCGCGTGCAGCTCTGCGTAGCGGTCAAGGTCAGCTTTCAGGTTGACAGGTAGAGTAATGGTGATTTTCACTGTGGCAGTCTTGGGAATTGGTCCGAGGCGCAGTTCAGTGGTCATTGCAAGATCCTTGTGAAGAAGAGGGGTTGGTAGGGCCGAAGCACCATGTCCTTGCTGACTACGATACGCAGCAAGAACCCCGGCCGGATTGTCAAGGTCGGCTGGACGTCCAGATTCCGTTTGGTGATTTCCTTGCCCACTTCGTTGACCGTGTCTTGAATGCTCTGCCTCGCCGCGATGACAACCTGACCTTCAGCGCCACTGCGTTGCGGTGCCGCCAGCTCTGCGCCGACCCCCAGCAACGTGGAAAGCAATCCTCCCGCGAGAATTCGGTCCCAGTGCCAGTCCAGCCCGTCTTCCAGACCGGCGTAGCCCGCCGGGTCCACTCCCGGCAAGCGGTCCAGTGCGATGGATGACGTGTCAGGCATGATCAGTCGCGTCCATACCAGCAACACCCGCCGCTGGCCGAAGGCCACCTGGCTGTCATACCGTCCCATCAAACGAGAGCCCTGCGGGATTAGTAGGTGTCGGCCCGTTGCCGTGTCGTAGACCGACTCGGTGACCGTGGCAATCACTTGGCCCGGCAAGTCAGAATTGATGCCAGTGAGCAATGCGGCCGGGATGATGGTCCCGACCATGACCTGGTAGGGTGAAGCCGGCAATTGCAGACGGTTTGTGCTCAGGGTTGCGGGGTCGGCAGCACGGTCAACGAATGCCTGCTTGCGGTCTTGAGGGTTCGTGGCGGTTGAGCCAGCCGGTTGGCCTTGAGCGGTAATGTTTGTCGTCGCATCAATGTTGCCTCGTCGATCAGTCTGCCCCAGTGCAGCATTGGAGGGGGAGGCGTCCCCATTCGGTCGAGTAGCAGGAGAACCGCTCTGCTTAAAGACCACTGGGGCCTTTGCCGCTTCCTCCACCTCGCGAATCCGGTTCAATCGCTCCGCGTAGGCCGCGTCATCGAAGGTGTTGGAACGTGCCCCAACGATAGGGGTTTGAGGCAATCCTGCCTCCCGTTCCGCCCGCAGGATAGGGCGACCCAAGTCCCCCGGTAGTGGCGGCCCCAAGACGGGCGGCACGGCTGCTGGGGGAATCTTGGAGTAATCAGCGGGCAGCTTGTCCAAGCCCTCGGACTTCGACACCCGGTCCACGTTGTGCAATTCCGGTGAGAAACCGTCACGCTGTCGCTTCACCCCCTGCAGCGACCAGACCGTCGCACCTAGTACCGCAGCCGACAAGACTCCGGTGATGATGGCTAGCGTGCGCCGATTGAGCCGCATGACCTGGCGCGGCGTAGCACGCAGGGCCATGTTGTCCGGCGACTCCTTGGGAGGATTCGCGGGATTAGCTTGAATAGCGGCCATGCTCATGACCCACTCCGCGTTGTGCCGTCGGTGCGCTGGATTCGCACGACCTGTGTTTTGTCGATGCCGAGCCGCAGCTCAGCCGCACCAAACATCCGGTCCACGATGTAATAGGGTGCCCGGAACCGGTAGTTCACCAACTGCCCGTCGCCCTGTGCCCCGATGACGAACAGCGGCGGCAGTTCACCTTGGGCAATCTCTGCTGGAAACTGGATGTAGACCCGCTCCCCATCGTCAAAGGCCCGCAAAGGCTTCCAGGCGGGATTTCCGCCGGTCACCTCATAACGAAACTTCAGACGCTCCAGCGACATGCCGCTGTCCACCGGTGTTGCGGCTTCTGCCCGCTGTGCCTGCTTTTGCAAGGCCAGCATGCGGTCCTTGGGGTAGTCCCAGGACGCGGATGCCATCCAGGTTCGCTCCGTCGAGCTCAGTTCGAGCAGGTAGGTGCGGCGGTTCGTCGTGACGACCAGGTTGGTCTTCAAGCCGACGCGCGTGGGCTTGACCAGAATGTTCACGCGCAGGCTGGTGCCAGAGCCGCTGGCCGTATCGCCCACGATCCAGCGCACCGTATCCCCAGCGGGGACCGTGACCAGTTCCTCACCTTCCTGCAGCGCAATGACGGTGACCCGTCCCGGACTGGCGTAGAGCTGGTACAGCGCACCTTCTGAATACGGCCAGACCTGGATGGCGTTGACGTAGCCTTCCCGCGTCGGTGCCATGCGCGCCTCCTGGTTGGCTTGGATCACCCGCTCCTTCGCATCAGCAGGCTCCGGCTTTGACCTGCTCTCGGATTCCACGGGCACAGACTTGAGCTGTTCGGGCAAGGGCAGCGGCTGCGGCATGGCCACGACCTCCATCGGTTTGGGCGGTTCCGCAGCCAGTTTGGCAGCAACGGGTTCGTCGAGCCGAATCTCCGGTGGCGGCACGCTGCGCGTGGCGCACCCCGAATTCGCCAATAGGGCTGTGGTCGCCAGTAGTGTGGTCAGTATCTTCATGGTTTCTTTCCTTCGGTGGTGCTGAGTTCGCGGCTCCAGCTCAAGCCGTTGACATAGATGCCCAAAGGGTTGCGGCGCAGCCGCTCCTCGGTGCGCGGTGCCTGGACGACGATGGACAGCATGGCGGTCCAGCGATCGGTCGTGGATAACGCGCCGTTGGCGTAGCTGCGCTCGATCCAGCGCACCTGGAACGTGTTGTCACTGGCGCGCACGACACTGGTCACTTCCACGGCGATCGATTGCTGACCGACCCGTGCAAATGGATCGTTGGCCCGCGCGTACTCGTTGAGCGTGGCGGCGGCGCGGTCCGTGGCGAACTCGTAGGCTTCCAGCCAGTTCTGCCGGACCACCACCGGGTCGATCGCCAGCGAACGAACGTTGGTAACGAAGCGCGCCAGGTGAAACGCGATCTGCGCATCGGTCGGCTTGTACGGCGTGGCCGCTTCACCCACCGCACGTACCTGACCGGCGGCATCGACCTCAATAACGTAAGGCGTGACCAGCGATTGATTGGCCCGCCAGGCCAGTGCGCCCGCCATCACCAGTGCCAGTCCGAGACAGCCAAAGGCCATCAGCCGCCAGTTGCGTGCCTGCACACGCGAACTGCCCAAGCGCTCATCCCACACCTGTCCAGCAGCCTGGTACGGTGTCACGGGTGCGGGCGTGTCGGAATAATGCACCTGGGGTCGTTTGAATCGCATGCTCATGTCTCACTTTCATTGCGTAGGCTGGGACTGGCGCCGCTGCCGCCGTGGTCGGATGACCGCAGCACGTGGGTAGCCATGGAGACCCCGTGGGACAGTTTCTGGTTACGCTGCAGGCGTTTGGCCCAACCGGGTGTTTCGGCGGGTGGGGTGGTGGGACTGTCACCACTTGTGGGCGATGCGGAGTCTGAGGCACCACCAACAGGTGATGGCCCGGTGGTCGCGGATGTGGAGGACGTGGCGGATGCAACCCGGTCCCGGACCACCTTGGCACCCGAGGCCACTTTCTGTCCCATGGCGCTCGCTCCGCTGCGCGCGACGTTGGCCATACCGGAAGCCGCCGCGCGCATCCCACCTTCACCGGAGGCCGCTGCACCGCTTTGGTAGGCCGACCGGGCACTGCCAGCCAGGCTACTCGCTGAACGAGTTGCACCGCCAATTCCGGCGGCGGCACGTTGAGCCGCCGCTGGGGCCAACCGTGCACCGGCGGCGATGGCAGCGCCGCCGGTCGCCACAGCAGCAGTGCCCGCGACTGCAAGGCCAGCCACACCGAGGGCGGTCCCCGCAGCGGCACCAGCGCCGAGTTGCGGTGCCCCCGAAATTAGACCCGTCGCAATCCCCGGTCCAAAGATGCCCAACCCAAACAGTGCCAGCGAAGCCAGCATGATAGCCAGTGCCTGGTCAATCGAAGGCTCGGTTCCCGGCGGCAACTGGAACTCGCTGAAAATTCCCGAACCAATGCCGACGATGACCGCCAGCACTAGCACCTTGATGCCCGACGAGATGACGTTGCCCAGCACCCGCTCCGCCAGGAACGCCGTCTTGTTCCACAGTGCAAACGGAATCAGCACGAATCCAGCCAGGGTGGTCAGCTTGAACTCGATCAGCGTCACGAAAAGCTGCACCGCAAGCACGAAGAAGCTCACGATCACTACCAACCAGGCCAGGAACAGCACGACGATGCTGTCCAGATTCAGGAATGCTTCCGGAAACCCGGCCAGGTCGCCAATCTGCGCCATGATGGGTCGCCCCGCATCGACGCCCACGCTGGCCAGCCGTCCCGGCTGCAGCAGTTGGGCCTGGGTAAGGCTGGAGCCCGACGCCACGAGACCCAGACCGGCGAATGAGCGAAAGACGATACCGGCCAGACTGTTGAAGTTGCCGATGATGAACGCAAAAGCGCCGACGTAAAGGGTTTTCTTGATCAGCTTGCCGATGACGTCCTCGCCACTGTTGCTGGTACCACCCATGGCCCAGAACAGGCCAGCCAGCGTCATGTCGATGGTGATCAGCGTGGCCGTGAGGAATGAAACCTCCCCGCCCAGCAAGCCAAAGCCCGAATCGATATAGCGTGAATACACGTCCAGAAACCGGTCAATAACGGACAGATCGTTCATGGCCGTCAGTCCTTCAGCGTCGGCAGCAGTTTCGGCACTGGGGCAGGCGAATACTTCGTCTTACCGTCTCCCATGAAGCGACGCCGCCAGGCCTCGCTGGCGGCCGTGCAAGTGGCTTCACCAAGCTTGGCCCGGTCGGCCTTGCATTGGTGCATCACCTCTTTCAGGCGCTGAGGATCGGCGGTAAGCGATTCGGCCGTGTCAACTGAGCCGGGTGGGCTGCAGCCGGCCAGCGCCAGCCCACACGCGGCCATCATCAAAATTCGTTGCATGTCGTCTCCTTGACGTCAATCGCCTTAGCGTGCATAAAAATTCACCGTCTGCGCTGTGTATGGGGTGCCTGCTCCCTGGAAGCGTCGACGCACCTCGCGTGCGCGTTCCTGCGCCGCCACCGTGCGCGCTTGCTCTAGGGCCACGGAACGGTCCTGCGTGATGCGAAGCTGCTGTTCCTGGATGGACTGGCGCGACTGCAGTGCCAGCAACTGGTTGGTGGCCTGCGTCGCCTGCAGCTGGCCGACGGCGCTCTGGCTGCGGTTGACGAGGTCCGCCAGCGTGCTTTCATCGACCACGAAGTTCTGCGAGGCCTGTGCTTGCATGCGCATGGTGGTCTGCAGTGCCTTGAGAGAAAAACTCCAGCGCTCCCGCGCATCCAGCGCCATGCGACTACCGGTTGCAGTTGTCGCATAAGCCTCCGGGTAGAGACGAGCAAAGTCGGTGTCCATGCGCGACACGTCATAGGCCAGCCCTTGCGCCTCCTGGATCAGCCGGTTGGTACTGGCCAGTGCCGCGCGTAACTGCGCCACCGCGCTGAAATCCAGACTCGTGAGATTTCGAGCGTCGTTGACCAGCATCTGCGCTTCGTTTTGCAACTGGCGGATCTGGTTGTTGATCTGCTCCAGCGTACGCGCCGCCGTCAGGATGTTCTGCGAATAGTTCGACGGGTCGAATACGACCCACTGGGCGTGGGCTGGTGACGTCATCAACGCGAACGTCGTTACGAGAAAAAGTAAAGGTTTTTTCATGGCAAGCTTTCTTTGGGTGACGGGAATTCCTGGATCAGGTCTGCGGCCCAATTGACGCCGCGATGGCGTAGCCATGCCCGAGCAAACCCTTGCGGTCCGGCATCGCCAAACACCTGGTCGATGGCGCGCTGGTCCTCGGGTGATGCGGCTGCAGCAAAGGCCAGCGCCACCGATCCGAGGCCCAGCTCGAACACCCGGTTGCCCAGCCGGGACTGGTAGTAGTAGTCGCGCTTGGGCTGGGCCTGGGCCACGATGCCGATCTGCCGCGCGTTGAGTCCGAAGCCTTCGTAGATGGACCGTATCTGTGGCTCGGTCGCCTGCGGGTTCGGCAGAAAGACGCGGCTTGCACAGCTCTCGATGATCGCGGGGGCGATGGTTGAACGCTGCACGTCGGCGAGCGACTGGGTCGCGAACACCACCGAGACGTTGCGCTTGCGCAAGGTCTTGAGCCATTCGCGGATGCGCCCGGCAAAAGCAGGATCGTCCAGGAAAACCCAGGCCTCATCGAGGATCAGCAGCGTCGGTGCGCCGTCAAAGCGTTCCTCCAGGCGGCGGAATAGGTAGCTCAGCACCGGCAGCACCGCGCCCTTGCCATGCATCAACTCTTCCATCTCGAAGCACTGCACCGAGGCCTGGCCCAGCCGGTCTTCTTCGGCATCGAGCAGGCGGCCATGCGGGCCGCCGAGTGTGTAGGGCTGCAGGGCTTGGCGCAAAGGGTTGGATTGCAGCAGGATTGACAGGCCGGTCAGGGTGCGCTGCTCCACCGGCGCGCTGGCCAGGCTGTTCAGCGCCGACCAGACCGCATCCTTGACCTCCGGCGTGACATCTACCCCTTCGTGCAGCAAGAGCCCGGCAATCCATTCCGCCGCCCAGGCGCGCATGGACTCGTCGTCGATGCGTGCTAGCGGCTGGAAAGCAATGGCGCCGTCACCTCCCAGGTCGTAGTGTTCGCCCCCGAGTCCAAGCACCGTGGCACGCGCTGAGCGACCCTTGTCGAACACGAAGATACAGGAACTGGCGTACCGGCGGAACTGCATCATCAGGGTAGCCAGTAAGACTGATTTACCCATGCCGGTCGGACCAACTACCAGTGTGTGGCCGACGTCTCCGACGTGGGTCACCAGCCGGAACGGCGTGGCACCGTCGGTGCGGGTGACGATCAGCGGTGGGCCGTCCAGGTGGGTATTGCGCTCCGGCCCGGCCCAGACCGCCGACAGCGGCATCAGGTGGGCCAGGTTCAGGGTGGAAACAATGGGCTGGCGCACGTTGGCATACACGTGGCCCGGAATCGACGACAGCCAGGCATCGACTGCATTCAGGGTTTCCGGCATCGTGACGAAGCCGCGCCCCTGGATGGTTCGCTCAATGGCGCGCAGTTTGTCGTCGGCCGCTGTCGGGGTGGTATCCAGCACGGTGACCGTCACCGTCAGGTAGCCATAGGCAACCTGGTCGCTGCCCAACGCCTGCAAGGCCGCATCGGCGTCGGCCGCCTTGTTGGACGCATCCGAGTCCACCAGCGGACTCACTTCGTTAAAAATCGTCTCCCGCAATAGGGCGACCACGCTTTTTCGCTTGGCGAACCATTGGCGGCGCAGCCGACCCAGTTCACGCTCGGCCTCGCTCTTGTCGAGAAACAGGAAACGGGTAGTCCAGCGATAGGCAAAGCCCAACCGGTTCAGATCATCGAGCAGGCCCGGCCAGGTCGATGTCGGGAAACCGCGCACGGTCAGCGCCCGCAGGTGCTGCGTTCCCAGCATCGGTGCCAGACCACCGGTCAAGGCTTGATCGGCCAGCAGGGTGTCTAGGTGAAAGGGCACTTCCGGCACCGCCACGGTCTGGCGATGCGTGGAGACCGTGCCATGCAGGTAGGACAGCGTCTGGCTGTCGTCCAGCCAGGTGATCTCTGGCATCACCCCCTCCAACAAGTCAAAAAACCGCTCGGTCTCCGATTGGAAGGACGACAGGTGCTCGCGCCAGTCGATGCGCTGGCCTGATGTAGAAGAAGTAGAGGAAGGAGGACTCTCATAGAGCATCCGCGCGGCACGCGAAGTAGTCTCTTCCGGGGGCAACCACAGCAGCGTCAGGACATAGACGCTTTCAAAGTGGCTGCCAGCCTCTTCAAAGGCTGCGCGGCGTTCTTCATCGACCAGCCAGGACAGCGGGTCTGCAAACGTCGACTCCGGATAATCCGCTGCCGTGCGACGTTCAGCTTCGACGAACAGTGCCCAGCCTGAACCCATACGCCGCAGTGCGTTGTTGAGCCGGGCCGAGGTGGCGACCAGCTCGCTCTCGGTCGCACTGTCCAGATCGGGGCCACGGAAACGCGCGCTGCGTTGGAACGAGCCATCCTTGTTCAGGACGACACCCGGTGCGACAAGGCCGGCCCAGGGCAGCCAATCAGCCAGCAGGGCGGGGCGTTTGCGGAATTCAGTGAGGTTCAGCATGATGCCTCACACATCCAGCAGTACGCGGTGCTTGAGATGCCGCGCAAACACCGGCATGAACTGGGGGTCCAGCCGCGCACCCCAGACTGCCAGTGCATGGCCGACGAGCCAGAGCGCCAGTCCGGGCAGCCACAGGCGCAAACCCAAACCGACGGCTGCCGCCAGCGTGCCGTTGGCAATCGCGACAGTACGTGGTGCCCCTGCGAGCAGGATCGGCTCGGTCAGCGACCGGTACAACGGGACCTCGAACCCGCTGGCCAGGGAAGTTGAATGGCCGTTCATCGCAGCACCGCCCCACCGGTAAAGCTGAAGAAGGTCAGAAAGAACGAGGAGGCCGCGAACGCAATCGACAGCCCGAACACGATCTGCACCAGTTTGCGAAAACCGCCGCTCGAATCGCCGAATGCCAGCGTCAGACCCGTGGCAATGATGATGATCACTGCCACGATGCGTGCCACTGGCCCCTGAATCGAATCGAGGATGGACTGCAGCGGCGCCTCCCACGGCATGCTGGAACCGGCGGCATGGGCTGGAATAACGATGGATAGCTGCAGCGTTGAGAGCAGGGCAGCGTGTAGAAGCGGTTTTACGGAAAAGCGTGAAGCGGTCATGTTGAATGTCCAGGGTTGAGGGGTAAGTCAGAAGAAACAGAAGGCAATGGAAGAAGCAACGCATCCACCATCGGAAAATCCGGCACCAGCGGTGGCGCAAGGTGGTAGCTATGGGCATCGAAGCCGGTGACCCGCGCGATTTCCTGCACGCGGCGCGCGCGACCTCGTCCCGCGATGAAC
Source organism: Polaromonas sp. (assembly GCA_021731285.1). Lineage (GTDB taxonomy): Bacteria > Pseudomonadota > Gammaproteobacteria > Burkholderiales > Burkholderiaceae_C > Polaromonas. Next base: position 8,773 of record JAKFXR010000115.1, read on the forward strand.
ACGATCACGTTCACCGACTCGGCTATCAGCGCGCGTGGCGGCGTGACCGCGACTTCCAGGATCAGCTGTTCAAGCCGGGTCAGGGCGCCCTGAGCCGACCCGGCGTGGATGGTGGCGATGCCGCCTGGGTGACCGGTACCCCAGACCTTGAGCAGGTCGAGCGCTTCCGGCCCGCGCACCTCGCCCACGACCACCCGATCTGGCCGCAGCCGCAAGGTGGAACGCACCAGTTCGGACATCGACACCACGCCCGGTCGCGTGCGCAGCGGCACGTGGTCGTCGGCCACGCATTGCAGCTCTACTGTGTCCTCCAGGATGATCACGCGGTCGCCAGTGGCGGCAACTTCATCGAGCAGGGCATTAGCCAGCGTGGTCTTGCCGGTGCTGGTGCCGCCCGCAATCAGGATGTTCTGGCGCTCGCGCACCGCCTGGCGCAGGAAACCAGCCTGTTCCTCGGTCAGGATGCCATCGGCCACGTAAGCCTCCAGCTTGATAAGACCAACCGCCCGTTTGCGGATGGCAAAGGCCGGTGCCCGCACCACCGGTGGCAGCACTCCCTCAAAGCGTTCGCCGGTTTCGGGCAATTCGGCCGACAGGATGGGCATGCCCGCATGCACTTCGGCCCGGACGTGGGCAGCGACCAGCCGGATGATGCGTTCGGCATCCGCTGGCGTGATGTTCACGCCGACGGGTGCGCGGCCTGATCCGAGCCGATCCACCCATAGCGAGCCATCGGGATTCAGCATCACTTCGACTACCTCTGGGTCTTCCAGCGCGCGGGCGATGGCCGGACCCATGGCGGTGCGCAGCATGCGGATGCGGCGGTCCAGTGAGGCGGCCACCGGGTTGACGGGTTTGCCGATGATCCCGCTCGCGCCGCTCATACTGGCACCCCGTTTGAACCGTCAGCACCATTCCCAACGGGTGCGTCTTCGGGTAAACCAAAGAACTGGCTCTGGTCGGGCACGATTTCCTCGTGAACTTCTTTGACCAGGCTGCGGCCCTTCAGTAAATGACGGCCCAACTGCGCGATGAACTGCTCGAAGCGGATCCGGCCCTGCGCACGCGCGGCCTCCTGATGGGCTTCCGGTACGGGCGTGCTTACGGTGAGGAAGTAACGAACATAGAGCGCCACCGTCTCAATCAGGATGTTCTGATCGCGCTCCAGTTTGCTGAACTGGTTGGACAGGCGATCCAGCCGCTTGGCAATCGCGGCTTCGCGCCGGTCGCCGCTGTCAGGCGACAGGAAGGATGACAGGGCTGCGGCAATGATGGAGGACTTGGACAGGCCCTTCATGGCTGCGAGCTCGTCCAACCGCTTCGCGTGGTCATGCTCCAGGAAGATGTTCAAACGCGTGCGGCTCATAGCGCGATCCCATCGTCAGGATCGAGTGCGGCGAGGCGCGCGGTGCGCTGCATGCGCCGCTGGACCTGGTCAGGAACAGGCAAGGGTGCGTCGTCGTCATCCAGCAGGGCCAAGTCGGCTTCGATTGACTCTGGTTCAAAGTTGACTTCAACCTCGGCCAGCTCGGGCTGGCGTTGCAGACCACCGTCATCCATCAGGGCACTGCTGCCCAGGTTGCCTTTGGCTTGATGGGCGCTGGACTGCCGGGGAAAGGCGAGTCCACTCCAGTCGTCCGGGCGCCGGGCCGGTGTGTCCGCATAGCCGTCCGTGCTTAAGACCGGCGGTGCGAGCACGCGGTGCTTGAAGTTGCCGTCATGGTAGTAGCGGATCTTGCGGGCCTGGATCGGCGCATGTCCCGAGACCATCACGACCTCTTCATCGGGCGGTAGTTGCATGACCTCGCCGGGTGTCAGCAGCGGACGGGCGGTCTCCTGGCGCGACACCATCAGGTGCCCGAGCCAGGGTGCCAGCCGGTGCCCGGCGTAGTTGCGCTGGGCGCGCAGCTCGGTTGCCGTTCCCAGCGCGTCGGAGATCCGCTTGGCCGTGCGTTCGTCATTGGTGGCGAACGCAATGCGCACGTGGCAGTTGTCCAGAATCGCGTGGTTCGGCCCATAGGCCTTGTCGATCTGGTTGAGCGATTGGGCGATCAGGAAGGCGCGTAGCCCATAGCCAGCCATGAAGGCCAGCGCGCTCTCGAAGAAATCGAGTCGTCCCAGCGCCGGGAACTCGTCGAGCATCAGGAGCAACTGGTGCTTGCGTGCAATGCCGTCCGAACCATCGAGTGATTCAGTGAGGCGACGCCCAATCTGGTTGAGCAGCAGGCGAATCAGCGGCTTGGTGCGGCTGATGTCCGAGGGCGGCACCACGAGGTACAGGGATACCGGATGCCGCGCATCGATCAGGTCGGCGATGCGCCAGTCGCAGCGCGAAGTGACCGCGGCCACCGTCGGGTCCCGATACAGCCCTAGAAAACTCATCGCCGTGGACAGTACACCCGAGCGCTCGTTCTCGCTTTTGTTCAGCACTTCACGGGCGGCTGAGGCCACCACCGGATGTGGACTGCTATCCAGGTGGGCGGTGGTCATCATGAGGTGCAGGGTCAGTTCGAACGGCCGCGCAGGATCCGACAGGAAGGTGGCGACGCCGCGCAAGGTCTTGTCGGTGCCGGCGTAGAGCACGTGCAGGATGGCGCCCACCAGCAGGGCGTGGCTGGTCTTCTCCCAGTGGTTGCGGCGCTCCAGCGCGCCTTCGGGATCGACCAGGATGTCGGCGATGTTCTGCACGTCACGCACTTCGTGGTTGCCGCGCCGGACTTCCAGTAGCGGGTTGTACGCTGCCGAGCGGGCATCGGTCGGGTTGAACAGCAGGCAATGCGAGAAGCGGGCGCGCCAGCCCGCCGTGAGGGTCCAGTTCTCACCCTTGATGTCGTGGATCACAACGGAGCCAGGCCAAGACAGCAATGTGGGCACCACCAGACCGACACCCTTGCCGGAACGGGTGGGGGCAAAAGCCATCACGTGCTCGGGGCCGTCGTGGCGCAGGTATTGACTACTCTTGCCATCGCCCACGCGTCCCAGGAAAACGCCACTGGGTCGGGTCAAGCCGGATCGGGTGATTTCTTTGGCAGAAGCCCAGCGCGCCGAACCGTAGGTGGTGACCAGCCTGGATTGACGGGCACGCCATACCGACATGCTGACGGCGACAGCTGCTGCGGTCAGACCGCTCGATGCGGAAATTGCGCCGCCCTGCAGGAAGATGTCAGGGGCGTAGGCGTCGAAGAAATACCACCACTCGAACAAGCGCCAGGGGTGGTAGATCGGTATGTCGAGCACCTCGAACCACGGGGGTCCGAGACGCGGCTGGTAGCCCAACTGCGCTGCCGTCCATTGGGTGGCAATCCAGATACCCGAGACGGTGACACCGCCCACTGTCAGCACCTGCCCAAAAAGGATGCCGGTTGCGCTTGCGACGCCTGTTACGCTGTTTGACTGCACTTCTTCCTCCTGAACTCTTCGTGTTTTTGCGCGGCCCGAGAGGGGCCGTGGGGCGAAGAATCGCTGCTGTGGAGGTTCAGGTCAAAGACGCAGAAGACACACTGGCAAGACCTGTTCTGTCTGAATTCGCACTCGGTAACATGGCAGCGTGCTATTGCGTGGGCGGTCGTGACTGAGCGTTGAAACAGGAATGGTGGAGCGCCTACCAACCTTTACATTTGATTACCTGCATTTGACTTTTTGCCGTGAATAGCGTGCCCACGTAGACACTGATCCGATGTGCCCTTTCTTATACGGCGTGTTCAAGTGAAAGAGATGCACAATTAACGGAAGTCCAGCAATCTCGCATCTTTTCACCAGAGGACATCCATGATCAAGCGTACGTCGGAGCCTTTTCTTGGCACTACAACCGATGTCAATCGTGCCTTCCCTGATGTCGAAGCCATCGACATGATGGTTGCGCAGGATCTTTATGGGTACTATTGCCAGCAGGAGAGTCAGCGCGTCAACTCGTTCACGAAAAGCAGTCTTCCCAGCCATGTTCGGTGCGTGAATCCGAGATGTCAACAGGGTGGGCTTCCGACGCAGAATATTGTTCTTTTTCACGAAGACGGCGAGTATGACTTTGCGTGTAACGGGCATGAAGGTTCGCCTGCGGGTCGACGTAAAGGCGACCCATGCGATAACCGCTTCAAGGTCATGTTCTGCATCGATCGGGGAAAAAAGTAGACCTCAAGCGCTTTCACGACGAAGACGCGTCGGGGTTAAAGGCGCGACTGTAATGAGCGTGTGTGAGCTCAGCGGCTGCCAAGTCGGCGCCACGCTTTCAATTTGCCCGTTCTCGGGGCTCTGTGATGAGCGACGCAGCTAAGCATTGCGGGGTGGAGAGGGTGTTTTGCCCAAGGGTTATGAAAAAATCTACCCCATCAATCCAGGTCTCCCGGTAGTCACAATCGTTAACGGACTTCACAAACGCCTTTGGCGCAGATGCATCGGGTTCTAGGTCGAACGCTACACCTTGCCTAATGAGGCTGACTTGTCTGGGGCCGAATCCATCCATCAGCTCCATTCGGTTGAACTTCGAAATTGTCGCGCTGTCGTTGAAGATGACGACATTGATATTTTCTGCACCTGGGAGCTTGAAGAAACTCCAGGGAACTTCCTTTTGTTCCCAGCAGTGCTTCTTGACTTTCCGCGCAGTAGTGGTAGCGAGCCCTCCGCTTCGTAGTGCCAGTCGTGGTTGTTCTCGTAGACGTAGATAGGCAGTCCGTCTTTGGTGATAGTCATCGACATTGAAGCTTAGAAGCTGAATTACAAATGTCCGCAGTGAACGCTCCCGGCCACAGGCCAAAGGTAGGACGAATGATCGGCTGTTTCTGTCGTTTTCCAAGACCAGGTTGTGGACGTCGCTGACTACGGCCAAGACCAAAATCTAGGATGTCTAAGGACTGAACTGGCGTGGCTGTATTGCTAGCCCAAGGTCAGAAAAGGCCAGTTTGAGAAAGGCTACCGTCGCCACATCAGAATCAGACAGTTCACGCGCAATCGGGATAGTAGGACTATGATTAAACATTTTTCCTAATTCTCAAGGACCTTTTCCTTCCCGGTAAACATGTCGACAGCCATCAAGATATTCCAAGGTCGCTTTGGTCGTGTCGCCCTGCTCGACATGAATGCTTCGCTGGTGGTACATGCGCACCACCATTGTCACATTCTGCTCAAGGCTGGCGGGGCCGACAGCGCGTTCCTGGTGCGCGGCGAGCGTCAGCCGCTGAACGGTGAAACTGCGGTGCTCGTCAACGCCTGGGAGCCGCATGCCTACACGCGCGCGGCGTCCCCCGGCGAGCAAACCCTGATCCTTGCTCTGTACATTGAGCCGTCGTGGCTTTCGGAAATCCAACGCTCTTTTACCTTGTCTTCGCACCCGCGCTTCTTTCCGCAGTCCTGCGTGCAGATCCGGCCGGAGACCCGCAAGATCGTCGAGGAATTCGTGCTGGAGTTGTGGTGGGCCGACGAAGTGGCTGCTAATCGCCTGGAAAGCCTGCTGTTCAACCTGGTAATTTCGGTGATCGACAGTTATTCGGGCTGGCGCGATATTGCCGGCCTCTTGCGCAGTCGCCCGCCATCGTCGATAGACCCGCGCACCCGAAAGGTCATCACCCACATGCGCGAGAACCTGACGCGGGACTTTGACATGGACGACCTCGCCAGCTTCGCCGGGCTGTCGCGGGCGCATTTTTTCTCGCTGTTCCATCGCGATACCCATGTCACCCCGCTGGTGTATGCCAATGTCTTGCGCTTTGAGGCCGCCGTCGACCGGCTGTCGCATTCGAGCGAGCCGGTGGGCGACGTTGGCCACAGCTTGGGGTTTACGGCCTCCAGTCATTTCGCGCGTTTTTTCCGGCAGCACCTGGGCATCACGCCCACCGATTACCGTCGCGCCGTGAACCTCTACGAGCCGCCAGCCGGCTCGGCACCCGACTCCGATTTGCTCTAGCGGCCGCTGGCCGCGCCGATCAACCGGTTGCTGCATTGCAGCATGAAAGTCGCCGGACTTTCTGAGCCAGGATCAGACGAATTGGTCCTTTGCTGGACTTTCCTGTTCACGCCGTCCTGTGCGCTTGCCTACGCTAAGCGCATAGACAAACAAGCAGGAGACATTCAGTGCACAGCGACCCGGGCGCCACGCAGTTCATGCGTCAGCCCTCCCTCTCATCCCATGTCGGCCAGTCGGTAGCACGCGTTGAAGACGACGCGCTGCTGAGCGGCCGCGGCCGTTATGGCGACGACCTGGGGGTGTCCTCGGGCACGCTGCATGCGGCGGTGCTGCGCTCGCCGCATGCGCACGCCGAACTGCTGGGACTGGACGCGTCTGCCGCGTTGGCCCTGCCGGGCGTTCGTGCCGTGCTGACCGGTGAAGATGTGCAGCGCTGGTCGCAACCGTTTGTGGTGGGCGTCAAGCAGCCCATGCAGCACTGGGCACTGGCGGTGGAGCGCGTGCGCTACGTAGGCGAGCCGGTGGCGGTGGTGATTGCCGAGAGCCGCTACCTGGCCGAAGACGCGCTCGATGCGATTCGCGTGGACTACCGCGGCCTGCCCGCCGTTGTCGACATGGAGCGGGCCATCGGCGTTGACGCCCCGGTGCTGCACGCGGCGGTGGGCAGCAACGTGGTGTCGGACCGCAGCTTCGCGTATGGCGATGCGCCCGCCGCGTTTGCGCAGGCGGCGCACCGGGTCTCGCTGACCGTGCGTTACCCGCGCAACTCCTGCACACCGATCGAATGCGGCGTCGTGGTGGCCGAGCATCTGTCGGGCGACGAAGGCTACGACGTGTTATCCAACTTCATGGGGCCGTTTTCGCTGCATGCGGTGATGGCCCTGGCGCTGCAGGTGCCGGGCAACAAGCTGCGCCACCGCATTCCGCGCGATTCGGGCGGCAGTTTTGGCGTCAAGCAGGCGGTCTTTCCCTATGTGGTGTTGATGTGCCTGGCTTCCCGCAAGGCCGGTGCGCCGGTCAAATGGGTGGAGGACCGGCTGGAGCATCTGACGGCCGCGACCTCGGCCACCGCACGCCTGACCACGATTGAAGCCGCCGTGAATACCGACGGGCGGGTTGAGGCGCTGCGCTACGACCAGATGGACGAGGTCGGCGGCTACCTGCGCGCCCCCGAACCGGCGACGTTTTACCGCATGCACGGCGCCATGACCGGTGCCTACGACATAGCCCACCTGCAGGTGCGCAACCGGGTGGTGCTCACGAACAAGATGCCGACCGGCCTGGTGCGCGGCTTTGGCGGGCCGCAGGTTTACTTCGCGCTGGAGCGGCTGATGGACCGCATCGCCAGCGAACTGGGCATCGATCCGTTCGAGCTGCGCCGCCGCAATTTTGTGCAGGCCAACCAGTTTCCCTACCAAGCTGCCGCGGGTGCTGTGCTCGACTCGGGCGACTACCCGCGAGCACTGGAGCTCGCGCAGCAGCAAGCCGATATGCCGGCCCTGTATGCGCGGCGCGATGCGGCACGGGCGACAGGCAAACTCTACGGCATCGGCTGTGCCGCCATCGTCGAGCCCTCGGTGTCCAACATGGGCTACATCAGCACGGTGCTGACCGCCGAGCAGCGCGCCAAAGCCGGCCCCAAGAACGGGGCCATCGCCAGCGCCACGGTGGCCATTGATCTGCTGGGTGGTGTCAACGTCAACATCGCGTCGGCACCGGCCGGCCAGGGCCACATGACCGTCTGCGCGCAGGTGGTGGCCGACGTGCTGGGCCTGCAGCCCGGTCAGATTGTTGTCAACGTCGAGTTTGATACCGCCAAAGATGCATGGTCGGTCGCCGCCGGCAACTACTCCAGCCGCTTCGCCGGCGCGGTGGCGGGCACGGTCCATCTTGCGGCCGTCAAAATGCGCGACAAACTCGCGCGCATCGCCGCCGCCTCACTCGGCTGTGCGCCCGAGCAGGTGCGCTTCGAAGCCGGCAAGGTCTTCAATGCGCTGGAGCCCGAGCGCTCGCAGGCCTTCACCCGGCTGGCCGCCAGTCCGCACTGGGCCCCGGGTCTGCTGCCCGAAGGCATCGAGCCCGGCTTGCGCGAAACCGCGTTCTGGACCGCCCCAACGCTGGCCGCGCCCGACGCGCAAGACCGCGTCAACACCTCGGCGGCCTATGGTTTTGTGTTTGATATCTGCGGTCTGGAGGTCGATCCCGAGACCGGCCGCGTCCGGGTGGACCGCTACATCACGGCGCACGACGCAGGCCGCATCCTGCACCCCGGCATGGCCGATGGCCAGATTCGTGGCGCCTTCGCACAGGGTCTGGGCGCTGCGCTGCTGGAAGAATTCCGCTATGCCGCCGATGGTGGCTTTCAGTCGGGCACCCTGGCCGACTACCTGATGCCGACGGCCTGCGAGGTGCCGGATCCGCAAATCGTCCACATGGAGACGCCATCGCCGTTCACGCCGCTGGGTGCCAAGGGCCTGGGCGAAGGCAACAACATGAGCACGCCGGTGTGCATTGCCAATGCGTTTGCCGACGCGCTCAGTCCCTTGCGTGAGCGCATCGGTGATGTCAGCGACATCCGCCTGCCGCTGACTCCATCGAAGGTGCTGGCCCTGATCGCTGCGGCCGAACCCGCGCCGCCTGCGGCGATGGCCCGGGCGATGGCCGCGCGGCCGGTGTCGGCCGCGCAGGACGGCCTGTCCCTGCACGCCGCCGGGGTGATCGAGATTGCCGCGCCCCCGGAGAAAGTGTTTGCGGTGCTGCTGGACCCCACTGCGCTGGCGCAAGTGATCCCGGGCTGTCACGAGCTGGTCTTGATTGGCGAAAACCGCTACCGCGCCGACGTCACGGTCGGCGTGGGACTGGTGAAAGCGCGTTATGCCGCCGAAATCGCCCTGTCGGAAATCGATGCGCCCCGCAGTCTGCGCCTCGCCGGGCAGGGATCCTCGTCGCTGGGTACCGGCGCTGGCAGCGGCACCGTGCGGCTGGAGGCCACGGCCGCTGGCACGCGGCTGCACTACGACTACGCCGCGCAGGTGGGCGGCAAGGTCGCTGCGGTCGGCAGCCGGATGCTGGAGGGCGCGGCCCGCATCGTGCTCGCGCAGCTGTTCGAGTCGCTGGGCCGGCAAGCCACCGGCGCGCGGCGCCTGAGCTGGTGGCAGCGCCTGCTTCAACGTTTGGGAGTATCCGCATGAAACCCGCTGCATTTGACTACCTGCGGGCCGACCAGGCCGACCAGGCCGTGGCGGCTCTGGCTCAGTACGGCGAAGACGCGCGCATTCTCGCCGGCGGCCAGTCGCTGATGGCCGTGCTCAACATGCGGCTGGCGAACCCCGCGCTGCTGGTCGACATTTCGCGCAGCGAGCCGCTGGCCCAGGTGCGCAGCGCGCAAGGTCAGCTGTGTATCGGCGCCGCGGCCACCCAGGCGCGCGTGGAGTGGCGGCCCGGGCTGGCCAGCGAGCTGCCGCTGCTGGCGCTGGCGTTTCCCCATATCTCGCATTTCCAGGTGCGCAATCGCGGCACGGTGGCTGGCTCCATCGCCCATGCCGACCCGTCGGCCGAGCTGCCGCTGTGCCTGCTCGCGCTGGAAGGCGAAGTCGTGTTGCGCCGTGCGCGCGGGCGCCGGGTCGTGAAGGCGAAAGATTTTTTCACCGGCATGTTGCTGACGGCACGCGCGCCCGACGAACTGCTGGAGGAAGTGCGCTTTCCGCTCGCAAAAAGCGGCAGCGGTCATGGCTTCGAGGAATTCTCGATGCGCCACGGTGACTTTGCGGTCTGTGCTGTGGCCGTGGTGGCCGATGCGCAGCGCCTGCGCATCGCGGTTGGCGGCGTGGCCGACCGCCCGACTGCGCGCGATTTCCCGCTGCTGCAAGGCAGTGCGCTGGACGACGCCCTCAATGAACTGGCCTGGTCGCTCGAAGCCCGCGACGAGCCGCAAGCCAGTGCCCAGCTGCGGCGCCAGCTGGTGCGCACGCTGGGGCGTCGCGCCGTGCAGCAAGCCCTGTCCAACCGCGTTCCCGAACGGAGTACCGCATGACCCAAGCTTCTCCCCCACTGTCCCGCCATGTTCTCCATCCGGTGGCACTCACGCTGAACCGGCAGCGGCGTACCGGCCATGCTCCGCCGCGCATGCTGCTGACCGACTTTCTGCGCGAGGAGCTCGGTGCGACCGGCACCCATGTCGGCTGCGAGCACGGTGTCTGCGGCGCCTGTACGGTGCGGATAGACGGCGTCGCCTGCCGGGCCTGCCTGACCCTGGCGGTGCAGGTGGATGGCCGGCAGGTCGACACGGTCGAAGGTCTGGCGCACACCGATGGGACCCTGAACGATCTGCAGCAAGCCTTCAAGCGGCATCACGCGCTGCAGTGCGGTTTTTGCACGGCCGGCATCTTGATGTCGTGTGCGCACTGGCTGGAGCGCCTTGACGCGGCCGGCGCCGAAGCCGCTGAGCCCGGTGAGACCGAGGTGCGCGGGATGCTGTCAGGGCATATCTGCCGCTGCACCGGCTACACACCGATTGTTGCGGCGGTGCTCGAAGTGGCACGCGCGCGGCATGCCGCCCGAAAGGTCTCCCATGTTTGATCTTGGCCGAACCTTCTTGCAGAGCATGGAGCGCAGTCCGCATGCCGTGGCGCTGGTCGACGGGGAGCTGCGCCTGAGCTATGCGCAGTGGGCCCTGCGGGTCGGTGCGGTGCAGCGCGCGCTGGCCGGGCTGGGGCTGCGGCGCGGCGACCACCTGCTGGCGGTGCTGCAAAACCGCTGGGAAATGGCCACCCTGCACTGGGCCTGCCAGTTTGCCGGCATTGTCATCACGCCGCTGAACTGGCGAGCCAAGGCCGACGAAATCGATTACTGTCTCAGCGACTCGGGTGCACGTGCCCTGGTGTTCGAGCCGGTGGTGCAAGAGGCTGTTCAGGGCTCTTCCGAAGCGCAGCGCGTGTTAAGGATTGGTGTGGGCGCGGTTCAAGGGGCCACGGTGGAGTTCGAAGACTGGCTGGCTGCTCCGACAGAACCGACGCCGCAGGCGAACGCCGAAGACCTGTCGCTGATGCTCTACACCTCGGGCACGACCGGCAAACCCAAGGGCGTGCCGCGCCGCCAGCGTGTCGAGCGCATTGCGGCGCTGGCCCATGTGGCGCAAAACCGCTACGCGCAGGGCGAACGCACGCTGGGCGTGATGCCGCTGTACCACACCATGGGCGTGCGCTCGCTGCTGGCACTGGCGCTGATCGATGGCCGCTTTGTCTGCATGCCGAAGTTCGATGCGGGACGTGCGCTTCTGGCGATCCAGGATGAAAAGCTGACGCACCTGTACCTGGTGCCGACGCTGTACCACGAGTTGCTGTCGCAGCCCGACTTTGCCCGGATTGATATTTCCAGTATTCGCAAACTCGGCTTTGCTGGTGCGCCCATGCACGATGCGCTGCTACAAAGGTTGAACAAGGCGTTCAGCCCTGAGCTTTTTGTCAACCATTACGGCAGCTCGGAGATCTACACCTTCGCAATCAACCAGAGCGCCGTGGCCAAGCCAGGTTCGGCGGGCCGTGCTGGCATCAATACCCGTCTGCGCGTGGTCAAGCTCGACAGCGCCAGCCCCGAATCTCTGGTGGCACCCGGCGAGGAAGGCCAGATCCTGGCTGAACTGGCGGGCGACGAGGCCTTCGAGGGTTACCACAACCGGCCCGACGCCAACGCGAAGAGTCTGCGGGAAGGCTGGTATTTCACCGGCGACACCGGCTACTTCGATGCCGATGGCGACTTGTATGTGACGGGCCGCGTCGACGACATGATCATCAGCGGCGGTGAGAACATCTCGCCGGTCGACATCGAATCCGTGCTGTCGCTGCACCCCGCCGTGGATGAGGTGGCTGTTGCCGGCCTGCAGGACGAGCGCTGGGGTCAGCGTGTGGTGGCGTTCGTGAAGACCCGCGAGCCTGTGGCGGCCGACGTGCTGGACGCCCACTGCCGCCTCTCCGACCTCGTCAACTTCAAGCGGCCGCGCGAATACGTTTTCGTGCGCGAGATCCCCAAATCCCCGGTGGGCAAAGTGCTGCGCCGCAAGCTGGTGGCTGGCGAGTTTGAAGCCGCCCTGCCAGCGCCATCGAGCCCCCCGACCCCTATCCACACAGGAGAGAACCCATGAAAGCCATTTTTTCCGGTTCACTCGCGCGCTGTCTGCCCGCCATCGCGTTGCTGCTCGCCATACCTGCCTCGGCTGCAGATCCTTACCCCAATAAAGTGATCCGCATGGTCGTGCCTTATTCAGCGGGCGGTACGGGCGACAACATTGGGCGGTTGGTTGGCAACAAGCTCGCCGAGTTTCTGGGGCAGCCCATCGTTATTGACAACAAGCCGGGCGCAGGTGGAAATATTGGAGCGGAGGCGACGGTGCGTTCGGCAGCCGATGGCTACACCATCGTCATGGCGTCCACCAGCCTGGCAAGCAACCCCAGCCTGCAAAAAAAGATGAGCTTTGATCCGTTGAAGGATCTTGTTTCGATCAGCCAGTGCTGCGGTGTTCCCATGATTGTTGTGGTGCACCCCTCGTTGCCGATTCGCTCCATCTCCGAGTTGATTGTCTACGCCAAAGCCAATCCGGGTCAGTTGAATTTTTCGTCATCGGGCATTGGAACTTCCAGTCACCTGGCTGGCGAATTGTTCAAGGTGTCGGCTGGCGTGGATATGACGCATGTGCCCTACAAAGCCGATTCGCAGGCGCTGCCTGACCTGCTGGCCGGAAACATCAATGTGATGTTCATGTTCCAGACCTCAGCACTGCCGCAAATCCGCTCGGGCAAGCTGCGTGCCATTGCAGTCAGTACTGCGCAACGCTCGCCGCTCATGCCCGGTCTGCCAACCATTGCTGAAGCGGGTGTACCCGGTTACGACTTCAACGGATGGTTTGGCCTGTTTGCACCGGCAGGTACGCCAAAACCAGTGATTGATACCCTCGCGGCAGCCACTATGCGTGCCGTGCGCTCGCCTGATTTGAAGGCCAAGCTGCTTGAGCAGGGTTTCGTGCCGGTAGGTGACTCGCCAGCGGAGTTCACGCGCTTCTTCAGTGCCGAAGTTGGCAAGTGGGCGCGCGTGGCACGTGAAGGCCGGCTCCCGCAAATCGACTGACGTTCACGCATTGACAAGACAAAAGGCATTCCCATGACTTCACCCACCGCTCCCTTTACCAGCATGCGCGCCTGGTTGCGCCACTTGGCATCCACCGATCGGCTGGCCGCGATCCGGGAAGGCGTATCACTCCAGCATGAACTGGCGGCTATCTCGAAGCGGCTGGATGGTCGCCAGGCCACGCTGTTTCGGCGTCCGGGGGGGCAGGCGATGCCTGTAGTTTCAGGTTTCATGTCACGCCGCTCGTGGATTGCCGAGGCGATGGGCGTGCCTGAGTCGCAATTGCTGGCGCGATTCCGTCTGGCTGTTGAACACCCGTTGCGCTCGCAGGAAGTCGTGCGCGAAGCGGCGCCTTGCCAGCAGGTGGTTCACGACTTCAAGGCCAGCCCCGGTGACATTCTCAAGTTGCTACCGATTCCCACCCACAGCGAGCATGACCATGGACCCTACATCACCGCGGGCCTGGTGATTGCGCGCAATCCGAAAACCGGGATCCAGAATGTCTCGATCAACCGCATTCAGATTAGTGGCCCTGACAAGCTTGGCGTGCTGCTGCTGCCGCGTCACTTGCATTCGTTCTTCCAGGCGGCTGAAGCACAGGGGGAAGCGCTCGACATTGCCATCGTGATCGGGGTTGACCCGCTTACCGCGTTGGCCTCACAGGCCATCGTGCCCATCGATTTCGACGAACTTGAAATCGCCGGTGCACTACACTGCCGGCCGCTGCGCGTGGTCCGCTGCACCAGCAATGGTGTGCACGTGCCTGCTGACGCAGAAATCGTGATCGAAGGCCGTCTGCTGCCTGGCCGTCGTGAGCCCGAGGGGCCTTTTGGCGAATTTCCAAAGTACTACAGCGCGCGTGAAGAGCGCGAAGTCATTGCCATTGATGCCATCACGCACCGTCGTGACCCCATCTTTCATACGATTGTCCCGGCGGAAATGGAGCATTTGCTGCTGGGCGCCATACCGCGCGAAGCCACCCTGCTGGCCCACCTCCAGCGCAGTTTCCCCAACGTGATCGACGTGCATCTGTCCATTGGCGGCGTGGCCCGCTATCACTTGAACGTGCAAATGAAAAAGAAGCGCGAAGGTGAACCCAAGAACGTGATTCTTGGCGCCTTCGGCGGTCACTACGATATCAAACAGGTGATCGTGGTGGATGAGGATGTCAATGTGCATGACCCCGCCGAGATTGAATGGGCGGTAGCCACGCGTTTTCAGGCTGATCGAGACCTGGTGGTGATTACCGGTGCGCAGGGCTCGCCGCTGGATCCGTCCACCACGGTGCCGTTTGCAGACAACAAGCCGCCCGCTCACCTGCAGGGCATGAGCGCCAAGATGGGGCTGGATGCGACCAAGCCGCTGGCGTCGTCGGCGCATGTGTTTACCCGGGTGCATATACCCGGCGAACGCGAAATCGACCTGGCTGCCGTCATCGTCGCCACAGGCGGCGCCGCGGTTTCAGGTACGCCGCTTGACGGCGTTGAAGTGTGAATCACCGAGCATGACACCCAGACGCATCATCGTCGCGATCACTGGTGCCAGCGGCGTAGTCTATGGCGTGCGCCTGCTCGAAGCCCTGCGCAAAATGGAGCACTGCGAGTCGCACCTCATCTTGTCAGCCGCTGGAGGGCTGACGGCTATGCAGGAACTCGACATGTCGCGTAGTGACATCGAGCAACTGGCGCATGTCACGCACAACGTGCGCGACATCGGCGCTTCGGTGGCCAGCGGCTCTTTTAAGACGCACGGCATGGTAGTGGCGCCTTGCTCCATGAAGACACTGGCCAGCATTGCCCTTGGCCTGTCCGACAACCTGGTGAGCCGTGCCGCTGATGTAGTGCTCAAGGAACGCCGACGCCTTGTGCTGATGACGCGGGAGACACCACTCAATCTGGCGCATTTGCGCAACATGGTCGCCGTGACCGAAATGGGTGGCTTGATCTGCCCACCAGTACCGGCTTTCTACACGCGGCCAGCCACACTCGATGACATCGTTAACCACAGCGTGGCGCGCGTGCTCGACCTGTTCGCTCTGGATCACGCTGTGCCACTGCAACGCTGGCAGGGCCTGAACGCCCAGGCCAGCGAATGACTAACCAACCACTTACTACAACGAAGGAGACAGAAATGAAGAAACCCTCATTCCAACGTATCGCAGGCGTCGCACTCGCTGCGCTGGGCGTGGCGCTCATGGCCACGCCGGCCAGCGCCAAAATTGGCTCATGCAGCGACCCGATCGTGTTCGGTACCACGCTGTCCGAGACGGGACCGTTTTCCACGCTGGCGGGCCGCTGGCGAAAGATGACCGAGGTGTTCGCCGAGGAGGTCAACAAGACCGGCGGCGTCATGGTCAAGAGCTGCGGCAAGAAGCTGCCGCTCAAGTTCGTCATCTACGACGACCAGAGCGTGCCGGCCACCGCGGTCGCGTTGTACGAGAAGATGGCGACGGTCGACAACGTCGACTTCTTCGTCGGCCCCGACTGGTCGTCGCTCGGTGGTCCGGTGCCGCCGGTGGCGGACAAGCACAAGATCCCGATGGTGATGGCCAACGTGGCCACGCCGTCCGTCTACGACCGCGGACTGAAGTACATTTGGGGCACACCGTTCCCGGTGGTGCCGCGCTGGTCGGAACGCTACTTCGACATGATCACCAAGGTCAGCCCGAAGCCGCAATCGATCTACTTCGTCACCCACGACAACCCGGTGATGAAGGGCATCACCGCCACCTGGAGCAAGAAGGCGGAGGCTCAGGGCCTGAAGGTGCTGGGCAACGAGACCTTCTCGCCCGAACTGAAAGACTTCACCGCGCTGATCGCCAAGGTGCGCGCCGCCAAGGCCGACATCGTCTACATCAGCTCCTTCGACAACGCCTCGGTGCCGCTGGTGCAGCAGATGCGCCAGTTGAAAGTGCGGGCGATGGACGTGCACCACACGATGCTGACCGGCTCGCTGGCGCGCCAGGTGGGCGCCGACATCGAAGGCATGACCGGCGAACTGAGCTGGTACCCCGGCATCAAGGGCGCCTACAGCGACCTAGTCGA
The DNA here is from genome assembly GCA_021731285.1 of Polaromonas sp. Lineage (GTDB taxonomy): Bacteria > Pseudomonadota > Gammaproteobacteria > Burkholderiales > Burkholderiaceae_C > Polaromonas. Next base: position 24,832 of record JAKFXR010000115.1, read on the forward strand.
AACCGTGATGAAACGTTCGGACGTGACGATGTTCGACTACATCTGGACCCTCGGCCGGCTGACCTCGTACCTGACGATGATCCAGGGCATCGAGAAGGCCGGCGTGGTCGACCGCGAGAAGGTCAAGGAGGCGCTGTTCAAGGCCACGGTCAAGTCGCCCGCCGGCGACGTGAGCTTCGACGAGCGTGGCTTCGCCGACACCGGCGCCTTCACGGTGCAGATGCAAAACGGCAAGGTCGCCGTGGTGTGGCCGCCCGAGGTCGCGACCGGCAAGCTGATGTGGCCGTCGCCGACCTGGCAGCAGCCGCAGTGAGGCAGTCATGAGTTTTGACATCCTGCTCCAGGTGCTCATCGGCGGCGTGCTGCTCGGGGGTCTGTACGCGCTGGTTGCTTTCGGGCTGTCGCTCATCTACGGCGTGGTGCGCATCCTCAACTTCGCCCACGGCACGCTGCTCGCGGTCAGCGGCGTGCTGGCCAGCCTGGCGTTCAGCGCCTGGGGCATGCACCCGCTCGTGATCGCCGCGCTGCTGGCGCCGCTGATGTTCGCCTGCGCCTACGGCTACTACCTCTTGCTGCTGCGGCCACTCGCCAAGCGCAGCCACTTCGAGAGCACGGTCGGAACGGTGCTGGTGACGGTCGGCACCTTGATGATGCTGAGCGACATCACCGCCAAAGCCGCCGGTGCGACACAGCGCAACATCCCGCTGCGCCTGCCGGCAATCGAGTTCGGCGAGATCGTGATCTCGACCACGCAGCTGCTGATCCTGGCGGGCATCGTGCTGCTGACGGTGGTGATGCACCTGCTACTCAAGCGCACCTGGTTCGGCCGCGCGGTCCGCGCGGTGACGCAGGACGCCACCGGCGCCCAGATCTGCGGCGTGCAGAGCACCGGCATCAAGGCGCTGACCTTCGCGTTCGGCTCGGCCACGGTGGCGATCGCCGCGGTGCTCTACGTGCTGTCGTTCCCCGTCGACCCGTACATGGGTTTCGGCCTCACGGTGAAGGCCTTCACGATCATTGTCGTCGGCGGCATCGGCAACCTGCCGGGCGCCTTGCTCGCGGGTGTGTTTCTCGGTGTGGCCGAGGGCCTGACAGGGCTGTACTGGAAGCCCGAATGGGCGCCGGCGCTCAGCGTCGTCGCGATGCTGGTGATTCTTGTGGCCTTTCCGAAGCGTGTGGGAGCAAGAGCATGAGCGCCGCGAACGAATACACGGTCCCCGCCCCCACCGTGCAGCGGACGGGGAGGGGGGGCAAGGCAACAGGCTGGCTGCTTGGCGCTGCGGCGATAGTCGCGCTCGCGGCGATGCCCTTCGTTGGCAACGCCTACCTGACGACCTTCGTCTTCACCATGCTGATCGCCTACATCCTGGCCCAGAGCTGGGACTGGGTGGCCGGCGAGATGGGCTATGTGAACCTGGGCCACTACTGCTTCTACGGCATCGGTGCCTACGGCTTTGCCATTGCTCTGACCGGCCAATGGCCGTTCGCAGTGGCGCTGGTTTTCGCGGTGCTCGTCACCGGTCTGGTCGCGCTGTTCCTGTCGGTACCGCTGTTCAGGCTGCACGGCGACTACTTCGCGTTCGGCACTCTCGCCCTGCTGCCGCTGATGGAGGTGCTGGCCTACAACCTGACGTCGATCACCAAGGGCGGCGATGGCATCGTGCTGCCGGTGGCGCAGGTGCTGCAGCCGGCCTACCTGCTCGCGCTGACGGCTTGTGTGGTCACCTTCCTCGTCACGCTGGGCATCAACCGGGTGCGCTTCGGTTACGCGCTGAAGAGCATCCGCAACGACGAGCAGGTGGCCGAGACGGTGGGTGTGCGCATCGCACCGGTCAAACGCAACGTGCTCGTGCTGAGTGCGGTGTTCGGTGCACTTGCCGGTGCCCTGCAGGCCTGGCAGATGAGCTACATCGACCCCGCCACCGTGTTCGGTCTCAACGTCGCGCTGGTGCCGGTGGCGATGGTGCTGTTCGCCGGGTCGGGCCTGCGCTGGGGGCCGCTGGCCGGCGTGGTGGTGCTCGCCAGCATGCAGCAATGGCTGCTCGTCAGCGTGCAGGGCTACCAGGCCGCGCTGTATGGCCTGGCCATTCTGCTGATAGGCCGCTTCATGCCCGGCGGTTTTCTACGGGCGAAGTGGGTGCGCTGGGTGCCGCTCTTGTCCTCACTGGCCCGTGAGCACCACGAATACAACGGCGAGTCGGCACGTCTCACACGCCGCAATGACGATCTGCCGCTGCCCAGGCTGCCGGTCGACCGTCACAAGCCCTTGATCGAGTTGCAGGGCGTGCGCATGCAGTTCGGCGGCAACGTCGCGGTCAACGACATCAGCCTGAAGATCATGCAGGGTGAGATCATCGGCCTCGTCGGTCCCAACGGCTCGGGAAAGACGACGCTCTTCAATTGCATCTCGCGTGTTTACACGCCCACCTCGGGCCGCGTGATGTTCGCCGGACAGGACCTGGGCCATCTCGGCCGCGACCAGATCGCCCGGCTCGGCGTCGGCCGAACCTACCAGATCCCGCGCCCGTTCGGCGACCTGACAGTGCAGGAGAACATCGCGATCCCGCTGATGTTCGGCGACGATCCGCTGTCGCCGCGCGACGCGCTGCGCGAGGCGCGCGCCTTCGTCGACTACGCCGAGTTGTCGCCGCGCCTGCTAGCCCGTGCCGATGCCCTGTCGATGCAGGAGAAGAAGGCGCTCGAGTTCTCCCGCGCGCTGGCCTGCAAACCGCGCCTGCTGCTGGTCGACGAGGTGGCCTCCGGGCTCACGCCGGCCGAGGTGAAGCGCTTCGTCGAGCACATCCGCCATGTGCGCGACCGCTACGGCATCACGGTGATCTGGGTCGAGCACATCTTCTCGGCGCTGGAACAGGTGGTCGACCGCGTCATCGTACTCGAACAGGGCTCGCTGATCGCCGACGGCAAGCTGGCCGACGTCGTCAAGGACGAACGTGTGCTGCGTACCTACCTCGGAACGGCCGCCGCCGCGCACGCGCCGCAGCCGGCGCTCGGCAAGCTCGCTTCGGGAGACGCATGATGCTGAACATCACCAACCTCCAGGTCGACCACGGCAAGCTGCGCGCGCTGTGGGACTTCTCGCTACGTGTGGCGCCGGGCGAACGGGTGGGGCTGCTCGGCGCCAACGGGGCCGGCAAGTCGACCGCGATGGGCGCGATCGTCGGCCTGTACCCAAGTGCGGCCGGCAGCATCGAATACGACGGCAAGCCACTCACCCGTTCCAGCACCGCGCAGACGGTGGCCGGCGGCATCGCGCTGGTGCCGGAGGGCCGGCGCCTGTTCGCCGGCATGAGCGTGCTGGAGAACCTGCTCATGGGTGCCTTCGCTGCAAAGACGCGCAAGGACATCGAGGGCCCGCTCGACACCGTGATGGCGCTGTTTCCCATCCTCAAGCAGAAGGCGAAGCAGAACGCCGGCGAGCTGAGCGGCGGGCAGCAACAGATGGTGGCGATCGGCCGCGCGCTGACATCGAGCCCGAAGCTGCTGCTGCTCGACGAGCCGTTCATCGGCGTCGCGCCGAAGCTGGTAGACGAGATCCTGGACGCGTTGCGGCTGATCGCCAGCGGCGGCGTGACGATGGTTCTGGTCGAGCAAAACACCCACCGCGCGCTCGACTTCGTCGAACGCGCCTACGTCCTCGAGAACGGCCGAACCGTACTCGAAGGCAACCGCGACGCGCTGCTGAATGATCCCTCGTTCGCGGCCAAGTTTCTAGGCCTTGAATGAATAAGTAAGGAGACTCCCTCATGAACCGCAAGCAAGAAATCTTTGCCCGCTCGAACGCCTTTCGCGAGGAGTATCGGGCGTCTACCCCCGGCTGGTACCGCGGCGAGGTGCATCTCGCATTCACGCTGCTCTTCACCGGCGGTGTGATCTGGTATTGCATCTCGAAAATCGGGGGCGCAAGCTGGATGGAGTGGACCTACGTCGTGGCGCCGATGTTCCTCTTCGGCAATTGGGCCGAATGGGCCGGGCACCGCTACCTGCTGCATAGCCCCAAGAGCTTGCTGAAGCCGGCCTACAAGCGGCATGTGGGCACTCATCACCAGTTCTTTTCGGACCAGACCCTGGACTACCATGGCCAGCGCGATTGGCGTGCCCTGCTGTTCCCGCCGTTTGCGCCGGTTTTGTTTGTGCTGGCTGCACTGCCGCCAGCGCTGCTGCTGGGCCTGCTGTGGACGGCCAATGCCGGCTATATCGCCATGCTGACCATGGCCGCGTACTTTCTGATGTACGAGGGCCTGCATACGCTGTCGCACCTTGAGCACCCGCTGCTGGACCGCCTGCCGCTGATCAATACCGTGCGCCGCATGCATGTGCTGCATCACAACCCCGACTTCATGCATACGCGCAACTTCAACCTGACCTTCCCGATTTGCGACGCCCTGTTTGGCACCAGTGACCTCAACAAGGGAGTCATTGGAACGCTGTTCAACGGCATGTCCAACGAAGCGCGCAAGCCCGAAGACCAGGCGAAGCTTGCAAAACAGCGGGTGGACAGGGCCATTGGCACTGACGCTACCGTTTGAACCCCAAGGAGAAACTATGTCAGACAAAGGAAGGCTGCAAGGCCGTGTTGCCATCATCACCGGCGCCGCGCAGGGCATCGGCGCCGAGTACGCGCGCGCACTGGCGCTGGAAGGTGCGGCGGTGGTGCTGGCCGACGTGGTGGATGCATCGGCCGTAGCGGACGCGATCAAGCAGGGTGGAGGGAGGGCTCTCGCGCTAAAAGTGGATGTGACGTCCCCGGAGTCCACGCAGAGGATGGCGCAGGCAGCGGTAGAGGCCTTTGGCCACATCGACGTGCTGGTCAACAACGCCGGCTTGTTCGCCAATCTCGCGCTCAAGCCGTTCGAGCAGATTGACAGCGCGGAATGGGACCGTGTGATGGCGGTCAACGTCCGGGGGGTATTTGAATGCAGCAAGGCCGTGGTGCCAGAGATGCGCCGTCGTCAATATGGCAAGATCATCAACATTGCCTCAGGCACCGTGTTCAAGGGCTCGCCGATGATGCTGCACTATGTCAGCTCCAAAGGCGCGGTGGTGGCGCTGAGCCGTGCATTGGCGCGTGAACTCGGCGACGCCGGGATTCGCGTCAACACCTTGGCGCCGGGTCTCACGGCCAGCGACAACGTCCTGAGCAATCCGGCCTGGCAGGGGGCAATTTCTGCCAACAACATTGCCAGCCGCGCCATCAAGCGCGAGGCCACACCGGCCGACATGAGCGGCACCCTGATTTACCTTTGCTCGCCCGAGAGCGACTTTGTCACCGGCCAGGTCATCGTCATTGACGGTGGCTCGGTCATGCACTGAGGAAACCTCCATGAGTTCACTTCAGGCCAGAAATCTAGTCAACGGCGAGTGGCAGGGCGCTCTCTCCGGTCGCAGCGGTGTCTCCATCAATCCCGCCACTGCCGAGGTCATTGGCAGCTTTGCCGACAGTGCGGCCGAAGATGGCCAGGCCGCCATCAGCGCGGCGCGGCGCGCTTTCGACCGGCCCGACTGGGCGCAGAATCCGCGGCTGCGCCAGATGGTAATGCTGCGCTGGGCCGACCGGCTGGAGCAGCGCAGCGATGAACTTGCGAGACTGCTGACGCGCGAGAACGGCAAGGTGCTCGCACAGTCGCGCGGCGAGATCGCCGGCGCCGTTTCGGAAATCCGTTATTACGCGGGCCTGGCGCGTTTCATCCCGGGCCATGTGTTCGAGGTTGAAGCCGGTGTATTTTCTACGCTTCTCAAGGAGCCCGCTGGTGTTGTCGGGCTGATCATTCCCTGGAATGCACCGGTGGTGCTTCTGATCCGCGCACTCACACCGGCACTGGCCGCTGGTTGCACCGCGGTCATCAAGCCGGCACCACAGACCTCGCTGATCACCGCCGCGGTGATTGAAGAGCTGCATGCAGTCAGCGGCCTTCCAGCGGGGGTCGTGAATTTGGTGTCGGAGCGCGGCCACGCGGTGGCGCAGGTGCTGGTGACTTCGAGTGAAGTCGACGTGATCAGCTTCACCGGCTCCAACGTGACTGGCCAGCGCATCATGGCCGATGCCGCGCCAACGATGAAGAAGCTGTCGCTCGAACTGGGCGGCAAGTCAGCCTGCCTGGTATTCGAAGACACCGACGTGGCAAAGGTTGCGCCACAACTCGCGGCCGCCGCCACCATCATTTCAGGGCAGCAGTGCACTGCTGCCCGGCGCGTGCTGGTGCATGAATCACGCTATGAGGAGATGAGGGCAGCGCTGAAGGCTGCGCTGGCGGCCATGGTGGTCGCGCCGGGCGACAGCCCAGGTTCGCAGATCGGCCCGCTGATCGACGCGCCTTCCTTGCAGCGCGTGGGTCGTCGCATCGACGAGGCGATGAGCCTGGCCGATGAAGTGGTGCTCAAGGGTGGCTTGGCAAGCAGTGCCGGAGCGAATGGCTTTTTCATGTCGCCCACCCTGATCGCCCACCGTGACACCAGCGCCTTCTTTGTACAGGAAGAAATCTTCGGTCCACTGGTCATCCTTGAGCGTTTTGCCGACGAGCGCGAGGCGGTGACCCGCGCCAACCATTCCGACTACGGACTCTCGGCCAGCGTATGGACGCATGACGGCAATCGCGCCATGCGTGTGGCGCGTGCACTGCGAAACGGCACGGTGTGGATTAACGACCACAACAAACTGTTTGCCGAGGCTGAAACCGGCGGTTACCGAAAGAGCGGCCTGGGCCGTTTGCACGGTTACGACGCACTGATTGACTTCATGGAGATCAAGCACATCTACCAAAACGCCGGCGTGGTCTAAGCGCCGTAACTACCACAAGGAAAAATCATGAAACTTAATGAATTAAATCATCCCGCAGCGACACTGCCTCCTGAGCTTGATGGCTTTTCAGTGCATATTGATGCCGAGCGCGAGCGCGCCGACATCGTGTTGTCGCGTCCGCCGTTCAACGTGATCAACATGGGCCAGCGGGATCAGCTGCGCATTGTTTTCGAGGCGCTGGATGCCGATGAGCGGGTGCGCGTCATCGTGCTGCGCTCCGAAGGCGAGCATTTCTCGAGCGGGGGTGACATTCGCGGGTTCCTGGAAGCGTCGCCCGAGCATGTCTCCAAGCTCGCCTGGAACATTGCAGCGCCCGCCCGCTGCGGCAAGCCCGTGATCGCCGCCGCGCGGGGCTACTGCTTCGGCGTGGGTTTCGAGATTTCGCTGGCCTGCGATTTTCGTCTGGTGACGCCAACCACGCTTTACGCGCTGCCCGAACAGAAGCTGGGCCAAATCCCGGGTTCAGGCGGTTCGGCCCGGTTGCAGAAGATGGTGGGCATCACGCGAACCAAGGACATCGTGATGCGCTCGCGCCGCATTCCGGGCGTCCAGGCGGCGGACTGGGGCGTGGCGACCGAATGTGTACCCGACGCCGAACTGGAAACGGCCACCGATGCGCTGGTCAATGAACTGCGTTCGTTTTCGCCGCTGGCCCAGCGCACGGCCAAGAAGCTGCTCAACGACACCGAGGACTCGCCGCTGTCCATCGCCATCGAACTCGAAGGCCATTGTTACTCGCGCCTGCGCAGTTCGGAAGACTTCCGCGAGGGTGTCGAGGCTTTTCACGCCAAGCGCCGTCCGAATTTCACCGGCAAGTGACAGAAAGTAGAAACAGGCAACACTTTTTTAAACCCGAAGGAGACAAACATGAAAACTTATATTCGCACCATCCTCGCTGTCATGGGCGCAGCACCCTTGCTCGCCCTGGCCCAGACCGGCCCCATCAAGATCGGCGTGGTGACGCCGCTGTCAGGCACCTATGCGGGTATCGGCCAGCAGGTGAAATGGGGCCTGGATCTGGCGGCGGCGCAGATCAACGCCGCCGGCGGCGTGGCGGGGCGCAAGCTGGAACTGCTGTACGAGGACGAGGAAGCCAATCCGGCCGTCGCGACCCAGAAGGCCGAGAAGCTGTTCCAGGTCAACAAGGTCGACTTCCTGACCGGGACAGTGAACTCCGGCTCGACGCTGGCCGTCGGCCAGGTCGCCGAGCGCAACGGCAAGCTGATGGCGACCACGGTGTCATTCTCTGACGCCATCACGGCCGACAAATGCTCGCCCAATGTGTTCCGCGTCAATGCGCGGGCCGGCATGCAGTCGGCCGCACTCGCCGAGTGGCTGTCCAGGGAAAAACCGCAAGCCAATGTGTTCTACCTCGGCCCCGACTACGAGATGGGCCGCAGCACCGTGGCGGCGTTCAAGTCGGCCGCCGAAGCCAAGGGGTCCAAGACCGTCGGCGAGGTTTATGCACCGCTGGACAACAAGGACTACTCGCCGTTTTTCGGCCAGGTGCGATCGGCCAAACCGGCGGTGATTTACACCTCGGTGGCCGGCAACGACACGGTGCGTCTGTTCAACCAGATGGCCGAGTTCGGCCTGGGCCGCAACGTTCAGATTGTGGGAGCCTCGGGCACCGTGACTTCGCAAAACCTCGCTGCGATCGGCAAGGCGGCGGACGGGTTTGTCACCGGCGTGGGTTATTCGCCCAACATCGAAGGTCCGGAGAACAAAAAGTTTGTCACCGACTTTGTGGCCGCGAACAAGACCCTCCCCGACCTGTATGGCGCGGACTCGTATGGCGTGCTGTTTTTCTACAAGGCAGCCGTCGAAAAAGCCAAGAGCACCGAAACGGACAAGGTCCGCGACGCCATGCGTGGCCTGCAGTGGAACACGCCACAGGGCGTGAAGACGCTGCGCGCGGGCGACCACCAGGCGATGCAGGACATGTATGCGGTGCGCGTCAAGGGCGGCGAATTCCAGATCGTCGGCAAGGTGACGGCGGCTCAGGCCATCGGTCCCGACACCTGCACGAAATTCTAAAAACAGCAGACGCAGCGCACGCCCCGGGCCTGGCCCGGCACCGCTGCACTTCAGGAGACAGACATGGGTGAAATGCTGGAGTGGCTGCAGTTTGTGCTGGCGCCGCAGGTGATCAACGGAGCGTCGATCGGTGTGGCCGTGGTGTTGATGGCTCTCGGCCTGACCATCATTTTCGGCCTGCTCGATGTCATCAACATGGCGCATGGCGAGTTCTATGCCATTGGCGCCTACGCCGCGGTGGCGCTGCTGGGAGTGGGTCTGCCTTTCTGGTGGGCGCTGGGCCTGACGCCGCTGCTGATGGCAGTGGTGGGTTATGCGACGGAACGCACGCTGATCCAGCGCGTGTTCCATTCAAAGGAGCGGCACACGCTGACGCTGCTGCTGACTTTTGGCTTGGCGATCATTCTGGAGGATGCGCTGAAGATCGTGTTCGGTGCCAACCCGTTGCGTCTGGAGCCACCGATTTCCGGAGCGAGCGAGGTCTTCGGCCTGTTCTTTCCGAACTACCGCCTGTTCGTGATGGCGCTGGGCAGCGTGGTGATTGCCGCGGTCTGGCTGGTGGTGTTTCGCACGCGTCTCGGTGCCTTGGTGCGGGCTGCTGCCTATGACCGCCACATGGCCGCGTCGCTGGGCGTGCCGGTGGCCGTGGTGTACGCAGGCACGTTTGCGTTTGGCGTGGCGCTGGCTGGCCTGGCCGGCGTGTTGCTGGCACCGATCTATTCGGTGTTCCCGACCATGGGGCGCGACTTTGTGCTGATTGCTTTTTCCGTGGTGATCATCGGTGGCATGGGTTCGATCAAGGGCGCGGTCATCGCCGGTCTGGTGCTGACCCAGATCCAGTCGATTTCCAGTCTTTATATTTCCCCGGTGTGGAGCGACCCGTTGCTGTTCGCGCTCATGGTACTGGTGTTGATGTGGCGTCCGCAAGGGCTGTTCGGGAGGTTGGGCCATGCGTGAAATGACTGCTGATCCGGTGGTACTGTCCACCGCCGTGACTCCTCGCCTGCTGCGCCGCCCAACCCGTGCGCTGGCCTGGCTGTTCTTCGGCCTGGCACTGCTGTTTGCCGTGGTGGCCGGGATCAAAGGCGACGTGTTTTTCTTCCGGCTGGCCACCGAAGCCCTGATCTTTGGCGGACTGGCGCTGTCGGTCGATCTGCTGCTCGGCCGGACCGGTCTGCTGCCGCTGGGGCAGGCCCTGTTCTTCGGGTTTGGCGCCTATGTGTCGGCCCTGGTGCTCAAACAGGGCTTGCCTTCGTTCTGGCTGGCGATGGCGGTGGTGCTGGTGACGACCACGCTGGTCGGGTTGCTGGCCGGGGTGATTGCGATTCGTGCCAAGGGCGTTTACTTTGCGCTGATCAGCTTCGGGCTGGCCCAGGTGGTCTCCAAGGTGGTGTTCAACACGCGCGAGCTGGGTGCGTCGGACGGCATCATCGGTGTGCCGGTACCGCAGATTTCGTTCGGGCTGTTCAGTGTTGATGCGGCCAGCCCGGCGGGTTTCTTCTTGCTGGTGCTGGTATTTATAGCCGTCCTGTACGGCCTGTTGGCCTACCTGATGGAAACACCCTTCGGGCACCAGCTGGCGGCGATCCGCACCAATGAACACCGTGTCCCGTTCTTGGGCGTCGACCCCTGGCGCTACAAGCTCGCGGCCTTTGTGCTGGCGGCCAATGTGGCGGGACTGTCGGGCGCTCTGTACCCGATGCTGCGCGGTTTTGTCTCGCCCGAGCTGATGTTCTTCCAAGTCTCCGGCAACGCCATTATCAACGTCATCGTGGGTGGCACCGGCACGTTGATCGGTGCGCTCTACGGTTCGGCGATCCTCACGGTGCTCAGGTCGGTCATCGGCACCTTCACGGCCCACCACCAGCTCGTGATCGGCGTGATCTTCATGATTTCGGTGATTTTCTTTCCGCGGGGGCTGATCGGTTATGTGCTTGAGGCGCTCGAGCGGCGCAATGCCAACAGGGAGAAATCGTCATGAGTGCAGTGCCTGTAGCCGTGGTCGCCGCCCCCCCGGACGCCATTCTCTCGGTGAACGACATTTCGGTACGCTTTGGGTCACTGGTGGCCGTCAACGGCGTGAGCTTTGAGGCGCAGCGTGGGCAGATCACCTCGGTGATCGGGCCGAACGGCGCCGGCAAAAGCACCTTGTTCAACCTGATCAGCGGGGCGATCCGGCCGAGCGCTGGCCGCGTGATATTTGACGGGCAGGACCTGACCGGTTCTGCCCCCAACCACATGCTGGCTGCCGGTCTGGCGCGCTCGTTCCAGATCACCAACCTGTTCTTCGAACTGTCGGTGCGCGAGAACCTGCGCCTGGCGGCGCAATTCCTTGAACAGGGCCGTGGCCTGCTGCGGCCCGTCGGTTCCAGCCAGTTGGCGCTGCAGCGGGTCGACGAGCTGGTAGAGCGTTTTCGGCTGGAACGCAAGCTCGATGAGTTGGCAGGTTTTCTGTCGCACGGGGAACAGCGCCGGCTTGAAATTGCCGTGGCCCTTGCCGCCCGTCCGCGCGTGCTCCTGCTGGACGAACCCACCCAGGGCATGAGTCATGCCGATACGCAGGAAACAGGGGCCATGATCCGCAGCCTGGCCGGCGAGTCCCTGAGCATTCTGCTGGTCGAGCACGATGTCGATCTGGTAATGAGTCTGTCGGACCATGTTGTGGTGATGCATCAGGGCGGCAAGCTGGCCGAAGGCACGCCGCAGCTGGTGCGCAGCAATCCGGCTGTGCAATCGGCTTACTTTGGAGATGCTACCCATGCTTGAGCTGACAAATGTTCATACCCACTACGGCCTGAGTCATGTGCTGCAGGGCGTGTCGATCCGCGTGTGCGCCGGCGAGGTGGTCGGTCTGTTTGGCCGCAACGGCGTCGGCAAGACCACCGTGATGAAGACGATCGCCGGATGGCTCACGCCATCGGAGGGACGCGTTGCTTTCGACGGCCAGGAGATTGGCGGCGTGGCCTCGGACGTGATTTGCCGCCGCGGCATTGGTTTTGTGCCTGAGGACCGGCGCATCTTTCCCGGTCTCACGGTGGAAGAAAACCTGGTGCTGGGTTTCATGCAATGCCCAGGCCGCTCGGGCGCCGAATCGAAACGCCAGCTCGATGAAATTTACCAGCGTTTCCCGCGATTGGGTGAACGCCGCCTGCAAATGGGAACGACCCTGTCGGGCGGGGAGCAGCAAATGCTGGCCATGGCACGCGTCCTGGTGGGCAAGCCCAGGTTGCTGCTGATCGACGAACCCACCGAAGGGCTGGCGCCCAGGATTGTGGACGAGATCTTCCACATCATGGAGGGTTTGCGCCGCGAAGGCATCCCCATCGTGCTGGTGGAGCAAAACGTGCGCCGCGCCATCGACCTGTCGACGCGCTTTTACGCGCTGGAACGCGGTCAGATTTTGCTCGAAGGCGATGCGTCCAATCCCGCACACCGCCAGGCGCTATTTGACCGCATCGCGGTTTGAACGATTCCTAGGCTGTTTCAGTCGGTCAGGGCGAAAATTTAGGCTGTCGAAGGGGCGGTTGACGTCGGTCCATCGGTAGCCCAATGGTCGGAGAGTGCCGGTACGCAGGTGTCTGCCGTGCTCAATTTATTGAGCGCGCCTTTGGTACTTTGCCTCACCCAGTTGCTCAGGTTGGCGTTGGGTCCCCAATACCTTGGCTGTGACGGGCATCAACTGCCCAGCCTTGACTTGGCGAACAGCCTCCAATTTGAATTCCTGCGTGTACTTGCCACGTACTTGTTTGTCTGACATGTCCTAACTCCTTGCTCGTATTTTGAACAAGGACTAATAACTCCACTTTTGGGGGCAAGGTTACGTCATGACGCTGGCGAAACTCGTCATCTAACAAATGGATGACCCCGCTGCCGCCCGAATTCCCATGACGCACTGCCGCCCCGTACAATGGCAGTCACAGTCTGCCCGAGCCGTTGCTCGACCAAGGGCCGCCAGGGAACAAGACTGAAGCCCATGCCGTCATCGATCATCGCGAAGCGGCCGCTAGCCAGCAGGACTGTGCGGCGGTAGACACCGGTTACGCGTTCGCCATCGGCGATCGATCGATGTGCGAGACCGGTCTCCGCTTGTAGGACCTTGGCCGCAGTCTCGATGTCCCGGCCGCGCAAGGTGGACAACAGGTTGCGGGCAAGGACTACGCGCTCTCCGCGTCGCTCGGTCAGCCCTTGCTCGGTCAGAAACCCGATGCGTTCTTTGAGTGCTTCCCGCACCTCGCCACCGAAACCGCGGTCGGTCATCTTGCCGCCTTCGATTCCAACCAACTGCTGGTCCAGCCAGGTAGCCCCAATGACGCGGGTCTGACGCTCAATGGGCAGATGGGAGCGCAGCTCCACGGCAACGCCACCGGTCCGTTGCGCATCATATTGGCGACCTTGTTCCGCCATGTCAGGCGGGATTCGCCACAGGCCGTCCGCCAGCCGTTCCACGATGCCGGGCCGACGCAAGGCTTCGAGACGACGTGTGTGGGACTCGACTTCGGCATCGGCATCGCGGGCAGGTGATGCAGCGCGAATCTGGGCCAGGTGCAAATCGGTTCGGTAGAGCCCGTCACGGGCCATGCTCACAATGGTTCGATCTGCCTGGCGGGATTCGGTGCCACTGCGAGCTTCCACGATGCCTCCCGTCGGGAAATCCGCCAACTCCGCATGAATTGGCAAGCGCAGGTAGTGCGCGCGTCCGTCTATCCCATCCAACACCAGGTAACCGCGCTCATGCAATTCATCTGCCAGTCCTTTGCCGACGATACGCCCGACCACTGGAGTGGCACCGACCTTGGCATCGAGAACCGCCAGTTCACGTGGCTGGCCACTGAGGGCGCGCTGCATCGTCCGCACGATGTCGCCACGCTCGCCCATGGCTCGCAGTGTGGGTTCATGCGCCGGACTTAGTGTCCAGTTGGCGGGAGATACTTCCTGAGCCAGACCCATGACCTGCAGGCGCTGCAACCTTCCGATCAACAACGTGCGGCGTTGACGCGCGACCGCGTCTTGTGGCCCCCGGCCTACTTCGATGCTGCCATTTCTGAGTTCCTGTTGCAACTGGTGGTCCAGACCGGTCCAGCGTTCCTGATCCACTTCGCGGGCCAGGCTGTGCCGGATCTCCAGTTCCGTGCGGGGGCCCAGCCATTCATTCGCCAGCTCCGAGGCCCGCTGGCGCATGCCACAGGAGATATATTCGCGGGCGATGATCAGGTCTTTACCCGTCTGGTCCTTGCCGCGCAATACGACGTGGGTGTGCGGGTTGTCGGTGTCCCAATGGTCCACGGCCACCCAGTCGAGGCGGGTACCGAGGTCGGCTTCCATACGCGTCATCAGTTCGCGGGTGTAGGGTCGCAGTTCATCCATCAGGTCTGCGTCTTCGGGGGCGACGATGAACCGAAACTGATGGCGGCCTCCTCGGCCTCGTTCCTCGAAGGCGGGCAGGTCGGCCTCGTCGGTAGCGGGACCATAAGCCTGGCCACGTTCTCCGTCACGGCTCACGCCATCGCGCTCGATGTAACGCAGGTGCGTCTGCGTCGAACGCGCACCGGCCTGCTTGAGCACCACCAGCCGGGTTTTGATGACCACGCGCCGTGAATGCGCGCCCAGCGATCTGCCGGCGAGCCCGGCGGCGACTTGGCCGCGTCCGCGCCTCGCGCCTGTACGGGCAGGACCGGCAGGGTGTGAGAGTGTTGCCTTCAAAGCCTTGCCGCCCGCCTTGCTGACCTCAGTCAGTACCCGCGAGAGGAATTGCCGGTCTCGGGTCTTGGGCGCCCCCGGTTTGACCTTGAATGTGTTCTCGTCACGACGACTCATGGTCGCTGCTCCAGCGCAGTCCGGCTTACACGGACGAACAAGGCACGTCGGGATACCAGTATGGGCGCGCAAGACGGCTTCGACGCGGCACGTTGTCGGTAAAAGCGCGTGCCGCGCCTACCCCTGTGCAGACTGGGCTTGAGGCACACCACCGTGCCGTCCCCTTTTATCTTGCCCTCCATCCTCCCCGGTCCCTGGCA
>JAKFXR010000083.1 GCA_021731285.1 Polaromonas sp.
CATTGATGAAGCGCGCAACGACCAGTTGTACGAGCTGGAGATCGCGCTGCGCGAGATTGCCATCAACCGCAAGAAATACGGGCAGGACATGCCGCCGTGGATTGTCGACCGCACGCTGCGCAACATCCTGGTGGACGTGACCGGCAACACCCACCGCAGCGAGTTTTGTATCGACAAGATGTACTCGCCCGACTCGGCCACCGGCCGGCTGGGCCTGCTGGAATTGCGCGCCTTTGAGATGCCGCCGCATGCACGCATGAGCATCGTGCAGCAGTTGCTGCTGCGCGCGCTGGTGGCACGCTTCTGGAACAAGCCTTACCACGGACGCCTGACCCGTTGGGGCACCTCGCTGCACGACCGCTTTTTGCTGCCAGCTTTTGTGCGCCAGGATTTTGCCGATGTGCTGACCGAGCTCAACGAGGCGGGCTACGGATTTGACATGGCCTGGTTCGAGCCACACTTCGAGTTCCGCTTCCCGATGATCGGGCAGGTCCACACCCACGGCATCGAGCTGACACTGCGCAGCGCGCTGGAGCCCTGGCATGTCATGGGCGAAGAAGGCTCCTCCGGCGGCACCGTGCGTTATGTCGACTCGTCGCTGGAGCGGGTCGAGGTGCACGTGACCGGGCTCAATAACAACCGTTACGTCATCACCGTCAATGGTCGCGCCCTGCCCTTGCAAAACACCGGCACGGCCGGCGAGTACGTTGCAGGCGTGCGCTACAAGGCCTGGAACCCGCCCTCGGCCCTGCACCCTTCGATTGGCGTGCATGCGCCGCTGACCTTCGACATCGTGGACACCTGGATGGAGCGCTCGCTGGGCGGTTGCCAGTACCACGTGGCGCACCCTGGTGGCCTGAGCTACGACACCCTGCCTGTCAACTCCTACGAGGCCGAGAGCCGGCGCCTGAACCGCTTCTTCCGCATGGGGCATACGCCGGGCAGGATGCGGGTAGAGGCGGCCCGGCCCAGCCCCGAGTTTCCATTCACGCTGGACCTGCGTTGACAGTCTTGCTGCGATCTGTCTTGTAGCCACCACAGGCGCGGTCCCTGCGCCTGGGGTCAAGGCATACTTGGGACACTGTGGAACACAACCCCTCCCTTTTCGCCGAAGCGGCACTGGAGTCGCCCATCGATCTGGCCGTGGCGCTGGCCCTGCCCGCTTCTCCCGGCCACTTTGACGAATTTCACGGCGCCACCACGGCACCTGCAGCCAGTGCACCCCAAAGCGCCAAGCCGGTCCAACGCGCAGCCTTGCAAATGGCGGGTGCCATCCCGGTCGCTGCCGCGCCCTCCGCAGAAAAAGCGGCAAGCAAGTCCATCCCCGACGCAGCGGCAGACCTGGCGCCAGGCTGGACACGGTTTTTCAGCTACCTGGGCGGCAAGGGTTTTGAAGACCTGAACCATCGCAGCGACAACCTGCAGCGCCAGATCCGCGACAACGGCGTGACCTACAACGTCTACGCCGACGCAGATGGCCCGCAGCGCCCCTGGTCGCTGGACCTGTTTCCCATGATTTTGTCGGCCGGTGAGTGGGCGCAGATAGACGCCGGCGTGCGCCAGCGTGTGCGGCTGCTCAACCATGTGATGGCCGACGTCTATGGTCCGCAGCAGTTGCTGTCGCTGGGCCTGCTGCCCGCCGCGCTGGTGCAGGGCCACCCGGGCTACCTGCGCGCGATGCACGGCGTCAGGCCTGCCGGCGGCACGTTTTTGCATATCGCCGCGTTTGACCTGGCGCGCGGCCCCGACGGCCGCTGGTGGGTGGTCTCGCAAAGCACGCAAGCGCCTTCGGGCCTGGGCTACCTGCTGGAAAACCGGCTGGCCATCTCGCGGCTTTTCCCGCAGGCCTTTCGCGAGATGAAAGTCCAGCGGCTCGCTGCGTCCTACAAGACCCTGATCGACGGCATGAAAGCGCAGTGCCCCTGCGACCCCGGGCAGGACAGCCGCATCGTGCTGCTGACGCCCGGCCCCTACAACGAAACCTATTTCGAACACGCCTACCTCGCGCGCTACCTGGGCCTGACGCTGGTCGAGGGCAGCGACCTGCTGGTTCGCGGTGACAGGCTGTTCCTCAAGACACTGCAGGGCCTGGAGCCGGTGCACGGCCTGCTCAAGCGGCTGGACGACGAGTTTCTGGACCCGCTGGAGCTGCGCTCGGACTCCACCCTGGGTGTGCCCGGCCTGCTGCAGGTGATACGCGCAGGCCATGTGCTGGTGGCCAATGCGCCGGGCTCGGCCTTTCTGGAGTCCAGTGCCTTGCTGGGATTTTTGCCCGCCTTGTCGCGCCACCTGCTGGGCGAGCCGCTGGCCCTGCCCTCGCTGGCCACCTGGTGGTGTGGCGAGCAGGCGGCCCTGCATGAAGTGCTGCCGCGGCTGAAAGACTGCGTTATCAAGGGCACCTACCCCGGCTCGGCCACCGAGTCGGTCATTGCGCAAATGCTGCCGCGCCGACAGCTGGACGAATGGGCGGGCCGGATCGTCAGGCACAGCGAGGACTACACGGTGCAGGCCTACCTGCCGCTGTCCCAGACGCCCACCTGGCAGGGCGAGCGCATTGCACCGCGCTCGACCATGCTGCGCGTCTTTGCCGTGGCTGATGGCAAGGGCTCCTGGCAGGTCTTGCCGGGTGGACTGGCGCGGCTGGCAGGGCCCAACAACAAGATTGCGTCCATGCAGCAAGGCGGCAGCAGCGCCGATGTCTGGGCTCTGGCCGAGGATGGTGCGCCACCGCAAACCACGGCCGCAGAAAGCGTGGAGAAAAAAGCTCCCACAGAGACGGTTGCCCAACCGGCACCGCCACTGGCGCGCCACAAGCCCACCGTCACCAGCCGCGCCGCTGAAAATCTTTTCTGGCTGGGCCGCTACACAGAACGCACAGAAAACGCCATTCGCCTGGCCCAGCTCACCCTGCAGTCGCTCAGTGGTGAAGACCAGTCCTCGCAGCCGCTGCTGGCCTGGCTGTCGGAGCTGGCCTTTCGCAACGGCCTGGTGCTCGATTCAGTGCCGCCCGCCACCCAGGCACGCCGGGTGTTTGAGCGTTCGCTGATCGCCGGCCTGATTGACACTGACAAAGCGGCCAGCGTGGGCTACAACCTGCGCTCGCTCAAAAGCGCGGCCTCGGCAGTGCGCGAGCGCCTGTCGCAGGAGCAGTGGCATGTGATCGTGCGGGCGGAGGAAGATTTTTTCAGGCACTGCAAAGCCTTCAGCGGCCCGGACCATCCGGCCACCCAGGCGCTGGAATACTCGTCAGTGGAAGCCTTGCGCGCGCTGGAGTCGGCCAGCAGTTTTCTGGCCGCCATGACAGGCGCGCAAACCGACCGCATGACACGCGACGACGGCTGGCGCCTGCTCAGCACCGGCCGCCACATCGAACGCCTGAACACACTGGCGGCCGCGCTCATCCTCGGCTTTGAAACCGGCGCGGTGCACGACGCCGGTGGCTTTGACGCCATCATTGCGCTGTTCGACAGCACCATCACCTTCCATGCGCAGTACCAGCAGCAGCGTGAGGTCCCGGCCATGCTGGACCTGCTGGTGCTGGACCGCGACAACCCGCGCTCGCTCGGCTGGGTCACGCAAACACTGAGCGGACGCCTTGGCAAGCTGGGGCACAACACCGCGGCAACAACGCAGCAGGTGCCCGGCCTCACCTCGGCCCTGCCCGACCCGGGCAGCTGGCTGCTGGCCGACCTGTGCACTGCAGCGCCAGGCACACCCGACAGCCAGCGCTACGATCGCCTGCTGGCCCAGCTGGAGCAATGCTGCAGCGCAGCCTTCGAGTTGTCCGACAGCATCAGCCGGCGCTACTTCAGCCACGCTGCATCCGGCGAGCACAGCCTGGGCGCCTGAGCCTGACACACGTTCGGAACACGCTTTTTTTCCTGCCATGCTGCTTCACCTCGTTCACGAAACCCGTTACGCCTACAGCCCCACGGTGGAAAACGCCCACCATGTGCTGCACCTCAAGCCGGCCAGCCATGCCGGCCAGCAGTTGCTCAGCCACAGCCTGAGCATCACACCCACCCCGGCCCAGTTGCAGGAGCTGCCGGACGTGTATGGCAATGAGCGCACCTTTTTCTCGCTGCACGTGCCGCACGACAAACTGGTGGTGGTGGCCAACAGCGTGGTTTCCACGTTGACCCTGCCCAGCGTGCTGGACACCGACGCCAGCGGCCTTGCGTGGGAGCAGGTGCGTGAGCAGTTTCGCTACCAGGCTGGCGGCGCTTATGAAAGCGCCTGCGAGTTTGTCTTCGCCTCGCCTTATGTACCGCGCGATGATGCCTTTGCCGAATTTGCCCGACCCAGCTTCACCGCAGGCCGCCCACTGCCGGAGGCCGCCAGGGATTTGATGGAACGCATCCATACCCACATGCGGTATGAAAGCGACAGCACCGAAGTTGGCACGCCGGCGCTGGAGGCCCTGCAGGCCGGCCAGGGCGTGTGTCAGGATTTCGCCCACATCATGGTGGCCTGTTGCCGCGCCATGGGGGTGCCGGCGCGTTATGTCAGCGGCTACATGCTGACCACACCGCCGGAAGGCAAGCCGCGCCTGATCGGCAGCGACGCATCGCACGCCTGGGCCTCGGTGTACTGCCCTGCCGTCAGCGCAGCCGGTGGCATGGCCCTGGCAGACGGGCAGGCGGCGGGCAGCTGGCTGGACTTTGACCCGACCAACAACCGCGCGCCGGGCGAGGACTACATCACGCTGGCCACCGGGCGCGATTTTCTGGACGTGTCGCCCATGCGCGGCGTGATACGCGGCGGCGCGCGCCATGTGCTGGACGTCGCTGTGACCGTGACGCCCATACCCGAGCCCGCCTAAAATCTGCAGACACAGCGCACGGATTGCTACACTATTTATAGCAAACTATTCTCGCCACCAGAGGGCAGGATTCATTTTTTATCCTCAACCTGATTGAGCACCGACCCAGGAGACCCCGATGAACGTTTACGACAAGCTCACCGCCCTCAGCATCACACTGCCCCCTGTAGCGATACCGGCCGCAGCCTACCTGCCTTTTGTGCAAACCGGCAATCTGGTGTTTTTGAGCGGCCACATCGCCAAGCAGGACGGCAAGCCGTGGACAGGAAAACTGGGCAAAACCATGGGGACCGAAGAAGGCAAAGCGGCTGCACGCGCCGTTGCCATCGACCTGCTGGGCACGCTGCAAGCGGCAGTGGGCGACCTCAACAAGGTCACGCGCATCGTCAAGCTGGTCAGTCTGGTGAACTCCACCGACGCCTTCACCGAGCACCACCTGGTGACCAATGGCGCGAGCGAGTTGCTGGCAGAGGTGTTTGGCCCCAAGGGCACACATGCCCGCGCGGCCTTTGGTGTGGCGCAGATCCCGCTGGGTGCCTGCGTTGAAATCGAGATGATTGCCGAAGTGAATTAGGCACACCCCGTGGAGGCTTCGCCTCCTCCCCCTTGCAGGGGCGGCGCCTTGCGCCCGGCAGAGCCGGATCGCGGCCCCTGCTTGCAACGCAGTGAGCAGCGTCGCTCGTCAGGCGCGCTCTGTCACCCAGGCCTGCACCGACTTCAGCGCATCGCCGAGTTTCGAAGCATCGGTGCCGCCGGCCATGGCCATGTCGGCCTTGCCGCCGCCTTTGCCACCGACCTGCTGGGCGACAAAGTTGACCAGCTCACCGGCCTTGACGCGGCCCACGCTGTCGGCTGTGACGCCGGCCGCAATCTGCACCTTGTCGCCGTCCACTGCGGCCAGCACGATGACCGCCGTCTTGAGTTTGTCCTTGAGCTTGTCCATGGTCTCGCGCAGGGTTTTGGCGTCTGCGCCTTCCAGGCGTGCAGCCAGCACCTTCAGGCCCTTGATGTCGATGGCCTGGGTGATCAGCTCGTCGCCCTGGGATGAAGCCAGCTTGCCCTTGAGCGCGGCCACTTCTTTTTCCAGCGTGCGCACCTGGTCCAGCACCTGGCCAATGCGGTTTTGCAACTCGGACGGGCTGGCCTTGAGCGAACCTGCTGCGGCCTGCACCGTGGACTCGAGCGACTGCAAATAGGCCAGCGCGTTGTCGCCAGTCACGGCCTCGACACGGCGCACACCGGCGGCCACGCCGCTCTCGGCCACAATCTTGAACAGGCCGATGTCACCCGTGCGTCCCACGTGGGTGCCGCCGCACAATTCCTTGCTTGAGCCAATGCTGAGCACGCGCACCTTGTCGCCGTACTTCTCGCCGAAAAGCATCATGGCGCCGGTTTGCTGCGCGGCTTCCATGTCCATCTCGCTGGCGTCGGTGGCCACGTTGGACAAAATCTCGGCGTTGACGCGCGCCTCGATCTCGCGGATTTGCGCGTCGGTCACAGGCGCGTTGTGCGCAAAGTCAAAACGGGTGCGTTCGGCGTTGACCAAACTGCCTTTTTGCTGTACGTGGTCGCCCAGCACCTCGCGCAAGGCCTTGTGCATCAAGTGCGTGGCGCTGTGGTTGCGCACGGTGGCCGCGCGCACGGCGGTGTTGACCTGTGCAGTCACGGCGTCGCCCACATTCAGCGTGCCTTCGGCTTGCGTGCCGTGGTGGCCAAACACGTCGGCCTTGATCTTGAGGGTGTCGTCCACGGTGAAACTCACACCTTTGGCCGTCAGGCGCCCCTGGTCACCGACCTGGCCACCGCTCTCGGCATAAAAAGGCGTGGTGTTCAAAACCACCACACCGTTTTGGCCGGCATTCAGGCTTTGCACCGCCACGCCGTCGGCGTACAGCGCCACCACCTTGGCGGGCTCTTCCAGCAACTCATAACCGGTGAAGGCGTGGCCCTCACCTGTGTACTCCAGCGCGCGGTCCATACGGAACTTGCCGGCTGCGCGTGCCTGGTTTTTCTGCTTGTCCATGGCCGCATGGAAACCGGCTTCGTCCACCGCGACGCCACGTTCGCGGCAAACGTCGGCCGAGAGGTCCAGCGGGAAACCATAGGTGTCGTGCAGCTTGAAGGCCACGTCGCCCGGCAGCACCTTGGCATCACCTGCCAAAGCGGTGTCCAGAATCGTCATGCCGATTTCCAGCGTCTCGAAAAAGCGCTCTTCTTCCACGCGCAGCACCTCGGTGATGCGTTTTTCATTGGCCTGAAGGCGTGGGTAGGCCGCACCCATCATGCGCACCAGGTCGGCCACCAGCTTGTGGAAAAACGGCGTCTTTTTGCCCAGCTTGTAGCCGTGGCGGATCGCGCGGCGGATGATGCGGCGCTGCACATAACCCCGGCCCTCATTGGACGGGTTGACGCCATCGCTGACCAGAAACGCGGTGGCGCGGATGTGGTCTGCAATCACGCGCAGGGATTTGTTGTTCAGGTCTTTCTCGCCGGTTTCGCGCGCTGCGGCTTTGACCAGCACGTCAAAAATATCAATCTCGTAATTGCTGTGCACATGCTGCAGGATGGCGGCCAGGCGCTCCAGCCCCATGCCGGTGTCCACGCAGGGCGCGGGCAGCTTGTTGAGGCTGCCGTCGGGCTGCATGTCGTACTGCATGAACACATGGTTCCAGATCTCGATGAAGCGGTCGCCGTCTTCGTCCGGGCTGCCGGGGGGGCCGCCGGGGATGTGGTCGCCGTGGTCGTAAAAGATCTCCGAACACGGACCGCAGGGGCCGGTGTCGGCCATCATCCAGAAGTTGTCGGACTTGAACTTGCCGCCCTTGTTGTCGCCAATGCGGATCACACGCTCGGGCGGCAGGCCAATCTCTTTGGTCCAGATGTCGAAGGCTTCGTCATCGTCGATATAGATGGTGGCCAGCAGGCGCTCGGGCGGCAGCTTGTAGACCTGGGTCAGCAGCTCCCAGCCCCATTTGAGCGAGTCGCGCTTGAAGTAGTCGCCAAAGCTCCAGTTGCCCAGCATCTCGAAGAAGGTGTGGTGGCGCGCGGTGTAGCCCACGTTTTCCAGGTCATTGTGTTTGCCGCCGGCGCGCAGGCAGGCCTGCACCGACGCCGCCCGCACATAGCTGCGTTTGTCGGTGCCGAGAAACACGTCCTTGAACTGGACCATGCCCGAGTTGGTGAACATCAGGGTCGGGTCATTGCCCGGCACCAGGGAGCTGGAAGCCACCACGGTGTGGCCTTTGGACGCGAAAAAGTCCAGAAAGCTCTTGCGGATGTCGGCGACGGAGAAAGTGGGTTTGCTCATGTTTTGGTGGTTTGCTGCTGTGCAGGCGCTGGCCAGGCGGGGGCCCGGGGCGGCCAACCGCAACCTTTGATTATAAGTTTGGGCCGATACCCCCGTTGAACGGTTTCCCCGGCGACAGTCAAGGGCTTGCCAAGGCGCTATGCTTGCAGGCTGCGCAGATGTGCCGCACCTCTGGTGCGCGACGAAAAAGGAACCCCATGGACATGAAGACCTCCCCCATCTCCCTGCTCAAAGACCCCAGCATCTTCAAGACCGATGCCTTGATCAACGGTCAGTGGGTCACAGGCAGCAGCCGCTTTGACGTCAATGATCCGTCCAATGGCCGCAAACTGGCCGACGTGGCCAACCTGGGCGCCACCGATGCCGAGGCCGCGATTGCCGCCGCCAACGCCGCCTGGCCGGCCTGGCGCAGCAAGACGGGCAAGGAGCGTCATGCGATTTTGATCAAGTGGTTCCAGCTTTTGATGGCCAACCAGGAAGACCTGGCCCGCATCATGACCGCCGAGCAGGGCAAGCCTTTTGCAGAGGCCAGGGGCGAGATTGCCTACGGCGCCAGTTTTGTCGAGTGGTTTGCGGAAGAAGCCAAAAGAGTCAACGGCGAGACCCTGCCTCCGTTTGACAACAGCCGCCGCCTGATGGTCATCAAGCAGCCGATTGGCGTGTGCGCCGCTATCACGCCCTGGAACTTTCCGCTGGCCATGATCACCCGCAAGGTCGCGCCCGCCCTGGCGGCGGGCTGCCCGGTGGTCATCAAACCGGCCGAACTGACACCGTTGACCGCACTGGCCGCGGCCGAGCTGGCGCTGCGCGCCGGCATCCCCGCCGGTGTGCTCAATGTGTTGACGGCTGATTCCGGCAATTCGATTGCCATCGGCAAGGTTTTTTGCAGCAGCGACATCGTGCGCCACATCAGCTTCACCGGCTCCACCGAAGTCGGCCGGATTTTGATGGCGCAAAGCGCACCCACCGTCAAGAAGCTGGCGCTGGAACTGGGCGGCAATGCCCCCTTCATCGTGTTTGACGATGCCGATGTGGACTCGGCCGTTGAAGGCGCGATGGCCAGCAAGTACCGCAATGCCGGCCAGACCTGCGTCTGCGCCAACCGCATTTACGTGCAGGACGGCGTTTACGACCAGTTTGTTGAAAAGTTTGCCGCCAGGGTCAAGCTGCTCAAGGTCGGCAACGGTTTTGAAGACGGCGTGGCGCAGGGCCCGCTGATTGAAGACGCCGCGGTGGACAAGGTGGCGCGCCATGTGGCCGACGCGCTGGCCAAGGGCGGCAAGCTGATGGCCGGTGGAAACAAGCTGCAGGGCCAGTTCTTCGAGCCGACCGTGGTCTCGGAAGCCACGGCCGACATGCTGTGTGCCCGTGAAGAAACATTTGGCCCCTTTGCGCCGGTGTTCCGCTTCAAGCACGAGCAGGAAGCGGTGGACGCCGCCAACAACACCGAGTTTGGCCTGGCCAGCTATTTCTACAGCCGCGATGTGGGCCGCATCTTCCGCGTCTCTGAAGCGCTGGAGTACGGCATGGTGGGCATCAACGTCGGCGTGATCGCCACCGAGCACGTGCCTTTTGGCGGCGTCAAGCAGTCGGGCCTGGGCCGCGAAGGCTCACGCCACGGCATGGAAGAATATCTGGAAATGAAATACCTTTGCCTTGGAGACATGAACAAATGATGAACCGCAGACTTCTCATTCAGGCCGGCGTGCTTGGCGGACTCAGCCTCAGCGCTCCGTTTTTGATAGCAGCACACGCCCAGACGGCGGGAGCCAGTGCCCCAAAACGTCACAAAATTGTGATCCAGGTCAGCGACAACGACCCACAGAAGTGGAACCTGGCGCTCAACAACGCCAGAAACCTGCAGGAAGACGTGGGCGCTGCCAACGTGGACATCGAAATCGTCGCCTACGGCCCAGGTATCGGCATGCTCAAGCTCGAGTCGCCCACCGGCGCACGCGTCGCGGACGCCATGAAAGCCAATGTGAAAGTGGTGGCCTGCGAAAACACCATGCGCGCCCAAAAGCTCGCCCAGGCCGACATGCTGCCCGCCATCAGCTATGTGCCCGCAGGCGTGACCGAGATCATGAAAAAGCAGGGTGAAGGCTGGGCTTATTTGCGGCCTTGAAGCAGGGGCTGATCCTATAATCAGCGCCACGCGGGTGTAGTTCAATGGCAGAACGGCAGCTTCCCAAGCTTCATACGAGGGTTCGATTCCCTTCACCCGCTCCAAACCCCTGTAAGTCCTTGATCTAGCAGGACTTACACGGTAAGCGTACGCTACCGGCAATTGCTTCGAACTGACGACACTGCAGACTCGTAGTCACTTTGAGAGTTTTTCACTCGTCTGAATTCTGAGCTGCAGTCATCGTCGTAATTCTCTGCCTCTGCACAGGAACGTAACCTGCGTGTGTAGTTAGCCAAGTCGGATGCCCCATTCTTTGCATTTGATCTGGCCTCTCGGCATGCTGAATTTTGACCGCTATCCCCCTTAGCAGCCTCAAGATGTCGATGCACTTGAACGACCTCCTGTCTTTCCTGTGGTGTTAGTTGGTCCAACTTCTTGCGGCCACTCATCACGTCCTGGTAGTTCCTTACCCCCCGGTTGTAGTCCTGCGCGAACGCCAAGCTGACACACATTGCGCTCGACAACCCAAGAAGCAGTGCAGCCAGTAATGATGATTTCATAGCATCTCATCCTTGTGGTTTGCTATCTTTATCGGAGCGAGTTGAACACCATCGCGCAAATTATCCAGACACTTCGCCCAATCATGCTGCGTCTCCTCCAATTGGAGAAGTCTGGAACAAAGGTACGTCAGAAGGCTTTGTAGATACCCCACATACAGGCGTACGCCCCACCTAGTGCGCCCATCACCTGAGCAACCAATGCGATCACAGCGAACCTTTGATCACCCACAGTTCCGTTCTTCGTGTTCATGATCAACGTTAAGGAGAAAAATACCATCGCTGAACAAAACGCGCCGAACATGAAAAGGCCAAGGGAAGTAAGCCCATAGTTTTTGAAAGCTGCGAACTCTCCTCGACCGATCAGCGCCTGGATAAATCCCAGCATGGACACCAGCCAGCGCCGTTCAGCACCCCAAAACTCTTGAATCCATTGATCAGCATCGTCTGATGCCTATCAGCGTTGGCTTGCTTTTCCTGAAGCTTTGCCTTAATTCGGTCGCTGAGCTCACCCTGCTTCTTTGCCATCTACTCTTGTCCTAAGTGTCGCAATGTCTCATCGCTGGCCCGGTTGTTGCCCGTTTCACTGTGCCACGGTCAGACTGTCGGCACCTCCTTCAATTGGGGGAGATGGATTTTGTAACAAACCTCGTACTATGTGTGCCTGCATCTATTCACCCGTGTTACCCAACTGGGGCAGAACTAGCGCCGCGCTGGAAGTCAGGAGACTATATGGACACAAATACTAGATCTTCACCGCCGCAAGTACCCGGACCAAACGGGTGGGCGCAGCATGACCACGAAGTACGACTTGTGCATGCCGAAAACGTGGCCGCTAACACCCGGTTAGCAATGAAACTAATCGGGGCAGTAGCGGTGCTAATTCTGCTTGGGCTTAGCTGGATGTTCCGTTGGGAAATCACCCCCGTGGATGGACGTGCCGCATATATGCAGGACAGGTGGACCGGTGTCACCTACTACCTTCATAGTGAGGAGCGATTTCCATTGGTGACAGCCAAATGAAATCCACATCCGCCCCGTTTTACCAGGTGTTGATTGCTGTCGAGCCAGAGCCCAAAAAACTCTGCGTCGCATTCGTCGATCTCTCACAATCCCAATTGAAGACGCAGTTTATTCAACCGTATCTGAAAGGTACAAACATCGTTGCCGGGAACGATATTTACTCCACTGCGGCCATTCGGAGAGTACATGTCATACGTACGGCACGCGAGAACGAAGTCGAGCGACAAGCGCTCTACGACATCAGCAAGAAACAAATTGAAGAATTTAATCAACAGCCAGGCGGTCCGTTTATTATTTCCCCTGGCCATGGTTATGGGCCGGCAGACATTTTGGAAACTGGAGAGGATGTGACGGCTGAGTTTGTGATTGGCCCCCCGGGACATGCCACGCATCCTGGCATTTTCAGTCGCATGTTCAACAATGCTTGGGCTGTGGGGATTGGCACTGGGTTAGTCGTTGCAATCGCCGTTTGGTTTTTTAACTTGCAGTAGCTCGAATGGCTGAATGTAAATGGAGCCCATTGCGTCCTCTTTTCGTCGCGGGTTGAGGTTGCTCAAGATTCACCCTGTACCGTCGCCGTGTTAAAGGGCTGGAGTAGCTCGAAAGCGAATGGATGATTGAAGGCAAAGTCGTATTGGTTCTGGGCTCAGGCTCCAGCAGCCACATTGGATTTCCTCTTGGGTGGGAACTTAAGAGAGACATAGTGGCCATGGCGAATGGTGTAAACCAACTCGCCATTGGTACTGGTCTGCAGAGGCATGCGTTGTTTCTGGAGTTTGCGGCCGCGTTTAGTAGGTCACATTTGGCCTCAATTGACGACTTCCTTGGGAAGAATCCTCGTTATTCAGAAATCGGACGCATGACGATTGCTTCAATCCTGATGGACTACGAAGCTCGATTCGTAAATAGGCTCCGGGATGCCAACCAAGAGAACTGGTACGGGTTTCTCTGGAATCAGCTTGCGGCAGGACATTCTTGGGACGAATTGACGTTCAAAAACATATCGATCGTTACGTTCAACTATGACCGCACATTAGAAGCCTTCCTCATGGAGGCTATTCAGGGGAGTTACGGAAAAACGGAGGAAGAGGCTGCCGACAAATTGCAGGAGTTGACGATGCTGCATGCATACGGCTACCTAGGTTCGCTTGTTAAAGGGCATTCGCAATTTCGAGCCTACGGGTCGGGGGTAACGTCGGAAGAAGTGTTGCGTGTTTCGAGTTGGCTAAAAGTGATCCCCGAAACCCGTGAAGATGCACCTACTTTTAAACAAGCTCAGAAATTGTTGTTGCAGGCCAAATCAATATGTTTTCTGGGTTTCGGTTTTGACCGCCTAAATCTCAAACGCCTAGATTCACACCGCACGTGCAGTCTCAGCTACGAAGGGGCAAACGGACGCCGGACAGTCTTCTCATGCTTGGGACTGACACGTGAGCAGGCACGAGCTGCACAGGAACGATGCGGCATTGGTTATCGAGGGGCTCAGGGCAATGGATATCCGGAAGGTTTCGTTGTCGGTGATTGCCATAAAACTCTCACCGAAACGCTAATACTAGGTCGTTAAAAAAACCCACTAATCATTGACAAGGCGCAAGAGCAACTCCCCTAGTTCAGTTGGACGGAAGTAAATCATCCCCGTTTCATCAATGGTGTCGCCAGTGAGCATTCTTGTCAGTCCGGAAGACACGAGGGGTTCCCGATGAAGAGCGTTGGAAGTTTTATCTGAGGGGGCATCGGACTCATTGAGAAATGCGGACAAGTCATCCGCAAACGCCGTATCAATCGCACATGCTAGCCGTCGCAACTCAACTGACGTGACACGGCCATCTCCAAACTTTCTCAGCAGAAATCCGAGTAGCGCGGGCTTATCCATGTCATTGAGTTTGTCGATGACCAACAAAAGCGTCTCAGCGGCTTTCTTGCCTTCGTCATCTTTGGTCAACTTACTAACTGTCGCATGCCGCTGGTCCGAAGTCATGTTATTGGCTTCGGTAATGAACGCGAGTAGTTTCGCTCCAAACATTCGGTCCCGGTAGGAGTCGCTTACCTTAAGTAGTTTCATCGCCGACGCAAATATAGGCACTGCCGACATGAGGTCGTCCTTCATGACGATATCCGCGATCGCCTCAACGCTGCTTCCGACCAGATCAAGTACAGGGCGCTCCTTTGCAGGTTTGGAAAGCGCTATTTTGAATCTATTAGGTACGTTCAAGTTTTCTCCTTTGAGCATTGCTTGGCACGGTGGGCCTCCCTCGACAATCACTGCATGTTTTCCTGTGCATCAGGACCACCTAGACAATGTGGCTCACGTGATCCACGTCCCACACAGGACAGGCACCACGACGAAGTCCAGTCGCAGGACAAGGGCTCTGACGTTTAAAGGTCAACACCTCAGCGGCTGACCGCTGCAATCGCTCTGCAAGTGCCGGCAGCGCCGCAAGCGCCAAGACGACAGCTTTGTTCAATGCCGGTACAGCCATACAGAAACAACCACTGCCAGCGAACAGATCAACAATGCGATCACAAACAAAGCAGCACCGAATCGATGCTTGTCCATCGTTGTGATCAGCTTTGAAGGGCTGGGTATGTTTTGAATTTCGATGTTCATGGCGAAATGGTACGGGATGCCACAAGGTTTAACCGCACTACCTGCTACCTGTAGTGTGTCCAGGGAGCACTAGTCAGCCAGACGGCTTGGCGCGCTCTGCAACGAGGGCAAGCTTGTCTCCATTCGATGCAGCTGAGTGCGCCGTGGCGGCCCACTTACTGTCAGCATTGAGCCTTATGACACCGGGCTCAAGCTGCTACTGACCTCAAGCAACGCTGCTCGCTTTCGGATTTGTGTTAGACCGACGATGCAGAACGTTAGGCTAGTTGAAGGTGGAACACACCTTCGATAACCAGCGTGATACCAAACTCGAGATACTGAATGGACGCCAGAAACTCCCCAGTAAAACGGGTTTCTGCAAGAACTCCGGTTGCGCGAGTCCGTATGACCGCTGTGATGTTAGTGGGAAGAACGGTCTCCGTCCAATCCATCATATTGAGTGCAACCGTACCTTTGGGAAGAATTGTGCTTCGCTCGCTTTCAAACACAGTGGGATTCGACGGATCAGTCGACACAACTCGACTAGCGCTAACCAACCGCATCTGATCAAGGCCCAGTTTTTCGTTGAGTTCCTGGAGCGAGCGAAACGGCACGAGCGTCCAGAGGTGTGCCTCCAGCGTGCCGTCTTGATTTCGCTCTACAACCCCATCGGTGAGCGTCATGATCATTTCCCGCAATGGGGGCACAGGAACAGACAGTTTCAGATACTGGATCTGGCCACTTGTAACCCGAACAATGGATCGTAAGCCCGGTCCAATTGGTTCGCCAGTATCAACCTCCTGCACCGGATGAGCCCTCAATATCGCAGTCGGGGATAATAAATTCTCTATTGTGACTAGCCTCTCCGGCATCTCAGCGTAGGCACACTCAAAGAGTGCTGGTGCATCTGGACCCCGGTTTGTTTGGTACAGCTTGAATTCCCGGCCGTTGGTTACAACGAAGTAGACGGCACGAATTTCTTGGTGATTTGCGTATGACCAAGCTTGCTCCTCTACCAGCTGATCCAGCGCTTCTCCGGGGGCCTTTGCTTCTATGACCCATCGAACCTGCCCTCCGGCTTCGCAAATGTAATCGGCCTTGCCCCGCAAAAATGGGTCCCCAGCTTTGCGCCGTCCAAGCGCCAACTGCGGATATGACAAGTGCTGCTCACGGATAACGTTATGGAGCGTACCTGAGCGGTATCCTAGGTGGCGAAGTAGTGGAGCGATGATCTCCTCACGAACATCCGTTTCCCCTAGTAACGCAAAGTTGTATGCCGGAAAGTCCATCGCTACTCCACTTATGTTTATCTTATTAGCCAAGTCGTTGCCTGCTTCAGCGCATGACTCTCCCGTTGCCTTGCATTCTGTCATCAGTGAAGCGCGTGCGGACTTCATTCGAAATGCCGATATTAGACCTAGGCTGCTCCTACGTTAAACAACTACGAACGTAGGACGCGATATTGCCAAGTCTATTAAAATCAATGAGTTACGTGGCGTCTGGGTTTGAGCTCCGTTCCCTTCACCCGCTCCAGACAAAAAAAAGGCCCTCACGGGCCTTTTTTCATGGCAGCTCTCCGCGCAGCGGCAGCTAGCGCAGCACAATGATGGCGATTCCCAGCAGCGTCAGCGCGCCACCCGCAAGCGTGAAGGCAGTCACGTCGTCCTCATTCCTGAAAAACCAGTGGTTGATGGGAAAAATCAGCAACGGGCTGCACAGTGTCACCAGTGTCGCGATCGACAGCGGGATGTAGCGCATGGAGGCGATCATGCACATCTGCGCTGCAATGGTGGTCACACCCACCAGCGCGTACAGCCAGGCGCCGCTGCGGCTCATCGTGTGCCAGTTGGCCAGCATGCCGCGCTTGCCCGAACTGAAAGCCAGATGCAGGACCAGCCCGCAAAGCGCGCCGGCCAGTGCGCCCAGCACAGGCTCGTTCCATGAGCGCACCGCCACGCCGCGCAGGATGTTGCCCACCGCATAGGCCAGCGAACTGCCCAGACCCAGCAGCAAAAACGATTGCATCAGGCGCTGGTGCAGCGAAGGTCTGGCGATGGTCGCTGCAACATCTTGCGGCACCGCAGGCACGGACTGGCGCGAAAAAGCACCTGGCTTGTAGCTCACCAGCACCAGCCCGCCTATCGTCATCACCATGCCCAGCACCACCAGCAAGGTCAGGCGCTCTCCCAGCAGCAGCCAGGCCATCAGCGCGGTGAACAGCGGGCTGCTGATCTGGAAAACGCTGGCTTTGGCGGCACCGAAGCGCACCACCGACTCGTAGAAAAACCAGCGGCCCAGGTAGGTTGAAAACCCGCCTGCCAGCGCGAACAACCAGAAGGCGGACCAGTTCCAGTCCACACCGCGCTCGCGCACCACCAGTTGCACACCGAAGATCAGGGCCGAAAAGAGAACATTGGTCGCCGTTGCGATCAGAAAGCCGAGCCCCAGTTCGATGCGGCTGGACGCCACCTTGGTCGAGAGAATCGCCGTGGTGAACAGCAGCAATGCGGCGATCGCCAGCAGGTAACCGATAACGGTGTCAGACATCCGGTTTCAGATCTTGAAAGCCTCAAGCGACTCGGGCGCAAACAGCTCTTGCGGCGTGAGCAGGCGCTTTGAAAGGCCCTGCTCAAAGTGGTAGCGCAAAAAGGTCTTGAGCGTGGCCTCGTTTTTTTCAAAGCCATAGGGCCAGAAGTCCTCACCCATCTCACGCCTGACCTGCTCCACGTGCGAGGTCAGCCACGGCAACATGGTCTTGAGCGCGGCGGTTTCGTACAGGTCGTCATAGGTGCGGCGCTGCGACTCTTCCATGGCCTTCATCAGGGAACGCGCGACCCAGCGGTTGGCCTCGTAGACATCGCGCCGGATGGCGACCGTGTGCATGATAGGGAAGATGCCGGTTTCGCGGAAGTAGTTGCGCTCGACCTGCTCGTAGTCCTCAAACAGGCGCTTGACCTTGCCCCCGCCCTTGACAAAGCTCGAGGGCATGCGCGCGGTGTACAGGGCGTCGATCTCGCCGTCCATCAGCATCTGCGCCAGCGTCTGCTCCGGCCCTATGCTTTGCACCCTGATGTTGGGCGGCAAATCCAGCTTGATCTTCTCGGAGCGGCCGGGCTCTTCCTCACCACCGGTGAAATAGGTCACGCTGTCCACCGGCACACCGTAGTGGTCGGACAAAATGCCGCGAATCCAGACCGGCGCCGTCATCTGGTACTCGGGGTTGCCCACGCGCTTGCCGATCAGATCTTTGGCCTCACGGATGCCCGAGTTGGCATTGACGTAAATGCAGGAGTGCCGGAAAAACCGCGACGGAAACACCGGAATCGCCACAAAGGGCTGCTCCGGCTTGGAGCGCGACACGGTGTACGAGGACAGCGACATTTCGGCGACCTCAAACTCCTTGTGCCTGAGCATGCGGAAAAAGGTCTCCTCCACCGGCATGTTGAGGTAGTTGAGGTCGATCCCGTCGGGCTGGACACTGCCGTCCATCAGGGCACGGGTGCGGTCGTAATTCCAGCAGCCGAAGGTGAGTTTGAGTTTGGACATGGGTTCCTGATCACGGGACGGGCCGCGCGCCTGCGCGCCGGCCCCTCAGTTCATTCTGACTTGATATTGGCTGCGGCAATGGCCTTGACCAGCTTTTCGTTCTCGCTGAGGATGGCCTTGTTGTACTCGGCCGGGCCGCTGCCAATCGGGTCGACACCGGCGTTGTTGAAGGTCTGGATGACTTCGGGCATTTTTGCAATCACCGCCATCTCGGCGCTGATGCGCTCGATGGCGCTGGCGGGCGTGCCGGTAGCGGCCAGTATGCCGACGATGGGCGCGAAGTCAAAACCTGGCAGCACCTCGGCAATCGTTGGCACGTTGGGCTCCTGCTGCGAGCGCTGGGCCGAATTGTTGGCCACCAGCTTGACCTGGCCGGTCTTGACGAAACCGGCGAGCGACGGCAAGGCCGACCACAGGATCTCGACCTGGCCACCAATCAGCGCAGGCACCGACTGGCCCGTCCCCTTGAAAGGCACGTGCGTGATCTGCAGTCCAAGCGCCGCCTTCAGCGCTTCCATGGTCAGATGGTGGGTGCTGCCTATGCCTGATGAGCCGTAGTTCAGCGTGCCGGGTTTGGCCCGGGCCAGTGCCACCAGCTCCTGGAAGTTGTTGACAGGCACCTTGGGATTGACCGCGAGGTAAAGCGGCGCGCGTGCAGCCAGCGACACGGGCATGAAGTCGCGCTTGTAGTCATAACCCAGGCTTTTGTAGATGGCGGGATTGATGGAGAACATGGAGCCATCGGTCACCAGAAAGGTGTAGCCGTCTTTGGGGGCGCTGGCCAGCGCCTGCGCCGCCACCACGCCGTTGGCGCCCGGCCGGTTGTCCACCACCACCGACTGCCCCAGCCTGTCGCCCAGACGCTGCGCATAAATCCGGGCCACGGTGTCGGGGAAACCTCCTGGCGAGTACGGCACGATGAACCGGATGGACTTGTTCGGGTAGGCGCCCTGGGCGCTGGCCGCCATGGGCAGAGCCCAGGCTGCAGCGGCAAGCAAGGCAGTCAGCAAAAGATGTCGGCGTTGTGTCATGGGATGTCTCCGGTCGGTTTTTTGGGGGAAATGCGCGGGTGATGCAGGGTGAAAAAAAGGACCGGACCTACGCCGGCGTGCTGGCGCCCGGTGCAGGCGTGGAATAGGACGGCTCCAATGCCGGCCCCTTGCCCTCCCAGACATAACTGGCAGTGTGCGCCCGCCAGTCGGTGGTCTTGGGAACAATCGCCTGAAAGGCGCAGATTTCAGTTGGAATGCGCAGCGCGCCCGTGCCAATGGCCGGCCCGCCGTCCTGAAAAGCGCGCACGGCCTCCAGCATCTGCTTGCGAAATTCCACCACGGCCAGGTCGCTGGCGCCCAGGCGCTCGTGCGTGCGGTCTGCAATCGGCCCCATGGTGACCCACATGGCGATGTCCTGATTGGGAAAACCGGTGATGCCGGTGAAGTTGCCGGCTTTCATGGCTTCACGGTCCTGCCAGAAATGGTTGCTGCGGTTGCGCAGCGGCTGGTAGCTGTCGTCCAGGTCGACGCCCAGTTGCTGGCCCAGAAACTTGCGCCAGGTGGCGGTGTCCGGCGTCTGCGAGGGATGGCCCCAGGCCATGAAATAAAACGCTGTGTTGGTGTCGTCCACCGGCACATTGATGTTGGCGACGTTGTAAAGGTTGTTGGGCGGAATCAGCGCCGTGGCCGGTGCGACGAACACGGTTGAACGCACATAGTCGCTGGCAGCCGCATTCTTGATCGGCCGGCGTATCGCTGCATACCGAAAGCCATAGCTGCCCCGCTCGACCTGCATGCGGGGCGCCTTGTCTGTCGAAGGGCGCAGCCAGTTGGTGTCGGTCGCCTCGGCGCCATCCACGCGCGCCGGCACCATGTCGGACGAATGCAGGCTGGAGCTGTGCGCCGAGTCAATCGCGCCTTCCAGAATCTGCGCCCAGTTGCAGGGAATGATGGCCTTGGCAATCGTCACCCGCGCATCCGCCGTGGGCGCCCACGCCGGTGGCACAAATTCCGGTTTGGTGTCGGGCGGCCCCATGTAGGCCCAGACAAAGCCGCCCCACTCCTGCGTGGAATAGGCCAGGTGCTTGACCTTTTGCGCCAGGCCGCTGGCAGCCGGCTCGGAAACCATCTCCAGCACATTGCCCTCAACGTCCATCTTCCAGCCGTGGTACAGGCAGCGCAAGCCGCAGTCCTCGTTGCGGCCAAACACCAGCGAAACACGGCGGTGCGGGCAGTACTCGTCCATCACACCGACGCGGCCTTTGGTGTCACGGAACACCACCAGGTCTTCCCCAAAAACACGGGCTTTGACGGGCGCGCCATCGGGCTCGCTGACCTCTTCGATCAGGCACACCGGCGTCCAGTGACGGCGCATCAACTGGCCCATGGGCGCCTGGCCTTCCACGCGGCATAACAACTGGTTTTCTTCGTGGGTCAACATCGGTTTGTCCTTCAAGCCGCCGGGATGAAAATCCTGCGGAACAGCTTGCAAATAGCGGTCAACGGGATTATTCTTAGATACCTAAGATTAGTCCGCGATTGCGGCATTGTCAAGTTTTTCCTGGAGACCACGATGAGCGTTAACCCTGAATCCACCGCGAAGGCAGAACCGGATTTCATGCCGCTCAAGGTAACCCGCAAGGAAACTGTGGCTCAGGGAATTGACCTGTTTGAATTGCGTCGTCCCGACGGTGCCCCCCTGCCCCCTTTTACTGCCGGCTCGCATCTGACGGTGGAGGTGCCCAATGGTGTGCGGCGCAATTACTCGCTGTGCAGCAACCCCGCTGACCGGGACTTCTACCAGATTGCCGTCAAGCGCGACGCAGCAGGACGCGGCGGCTCGATCAGCATGGCCGACGATGTGCACGAAGGCGCCCTGCTGTCCGTGAGCGCGCCCCGCAACAATTTCGAACTGCATCCCCGGGCCAGCACATTTCTCTTCGTGGCCGGAGGCATAGGCATCACACCTGTGCTGTCCATGATGCGTCACCTCCAGACCCAGGGCAACGGCCAGTTCAGGCTGATTTACTGCACGCGGGATCCCGAGAACACGGCCTTTCTGGACGTGCTGACGGGGCCTGGGTTTGAAGGCAAGGTGGAGGTCCACCATGACCACGGCGACATCAACAAGGCCTTTGACTTCTGGCCCGTCCTGGAAAAACCCACACAGGCCCATGTGTACTGCTGCGGGCCGCGCGGACTGATGGATGCCGTGGCCGACATGTCGGGTCACTGGCCGTCGGGCGCGGTGCATTTTGAAAGTTTTGGTGTCGATGCCAGCGTGTATGCGGCCAACACTGATTTCACGGTGCGCCTGCAAAAAAGCGGGATGACGGTGCCAGTCCCGGCCGACCAATCCATCCTGGAGGCGCTTCGCGGCGCCGGCCAGCGCATTCCCAGCTCCTGCGAAAGCGGCACCTGCGGCTCATGCAAGACCCGGCTTCTGGCGGGCGAAGCCGAGCACCGCGACATGGTGCTGAGCGACGAGGAAAAGCAGGACCACATCATGGTGTGCGTGTCGCGTGCAAAATCAGCCGAACTGGTACTGGACCTATGAGCAACACAAACAGCAGGCTGAGAATCGGAGTGGCAGGATTGGGGCGCGCCTTCACCCTGATGCTGCCGACCTTCATCGGCGACAGCCGCGTCAGTCTGGTGGGCGCCACCGACCCCATCTCGGCGGCGCGCACGCAGTTTGAACAGGACTTCGGCGCACCCACCTTTGACTCAATCGAAGCACTGTGTGCCAGCCCCGGCGTGGACGTGGTCTACATCGCTTCCCCGCACCAGTTTCACGCCGACCACGCCTGCATGGCAGCGGCGCATGGCAAACACATTCTGGTGGAAAAACCCATGGCGCTGAGCGTGGACGAATGCACCCGCATGGTGGACGCCGCGCGCCAGGCCGGCGTACACCTCATCGTCGGCCACAGCCACAGCTTCAACACCCCCATCCTGCGCACGCGTGCGCTGATAGACAGCGGCGCCTATGGCCGGGTGCGCATGATCACCGCGCTCAACTTCACCGACTTTCTCTTCCGGCCGCGCCGGCCCGAAGAGCTGGACACCCGGGCGGGCGGCGGCGTCATCCACAGCCAGGCGACCCACCAGATCGACATCGTTCGCCTGCTGGCCGGTGGCCTGACCACCACGGTACAGGCCCACACCGGCGCATGGGATGCCCAGCGCCCGACAGAAGGCGCCTATAGCGCCCTGCTGGGCTTTGAGAGCGGCGCCTTTGCCACCGCCACCTACAGCGGCTATGCCCACTTCGATTCTGACGAATGGATGGACAACATCGGTGAGATGGGACAACCCAAGTCTGCGCAGGACTACGGCGCTGCACGCAAGCGCCTGCTGGCTGCGCAGGGCGTCAGCGAAGAAGCGCGCCTGAAAGCCGCCCGCAACTATGGAGGCAGCCTGTACACCCCGCAGCCGGCTGTCACCAGCGCACGCCCGGCGCACCAGCATTTCGGTCAGGTCATCGTCAGCTGTGACCATGCCGACCTGCGCCCTACACCGGAAGGGATAGAAATTTTTGCGGACGACAGGCGCAGCTTCGATGCCCTGCCCCCGCCCGCAGTACCCCGCAGCGAAGTCATCGACGAACTGTATGGCGCAGTCGTGGACGGCCGCGCGCCACTGCACAGCGGGCGATGGGCCAGGGCCACGACGGAAGTGTGCCTCGCCATCCTTGAATCGGCACGCAACCACAGCTCGCCAGCCCTGCGCCATCAAGTAGCATTGCCGGGCCATGAAAACAGAAACCCATAACATCCTCAGGCACTGGCGGGAGGCGGTTCCCCATGACCGCATGGCCCATCTGGTCCGCGACACCGAACGGGCTTTCAGGCGCGCCCTGCAGATCAGGCTGGCTGAATACGGCGTGCCTTTTGGGCACTGGAGTTTTCTGCGCATCCTCTGGGAGTCCGACGGCCTCACGCAAAAAGAGCTCAGCGTGCGCGCCGGGGTGATGGAGCCCACCACCTTCGCGGCGATGAAGGCCATGGAAGCACAGGGCTATATCGTGCGCAGGCAGTTGCCAACCAACAAGAAGAACATCTATGTGCACCTGACCGAGGCGGGCCGGGGTCTGAAGGAATGCCTGGTGCCCCTGGCGGAGGACACCAACCACATCGCCATGCGCGACATCAGCGCCGAAGACCTGGCCACCACACGGCGTGTGCTGCTGTCGATGATCGACAGCCTGGCCAGGGACGAGATGGCGCGGGCCGAAGAGGAGCAGCCTGTCAGGCAGCGCCGCAAAGCCGGCGGCAAGGCCGGCTGAACAATCCGCAGGCTGTCAGTCCAGCAGGCGCCGCTGCTCCATCCAGTCGATGTAGCTGGTCGCAGCCAGCGCCAGATGATCAGGCTGGCCCACAAAATAATGCGTCGCGCCCTTGATGCACTGCATGGTCTTGTCGGCGCTGCCCGCCGCGTCATAAATTCTCTGCGTATGCGGCTGCGGCACAGCGTCGTCGGCGCTGTGCTCGATGGCCAGCATGGGCACGGAAATCCCGGCTGCGGCCTTCTCGCCATGCGCATGGGTATCGGGAGACCACTGCGACATCCATGAACGCAAGGTTGAAAACCGGGCTGAGCCCACCGGCCCGTTGTTGACGGTTTCCGGGTTACCCATGAAGCAGGTGCCGATGGGCCTGTCGTTCGGGTCAATGGATGCATCCAGGAAACGCGGCTCGGCCATGGTGCGGTGGGTCACAAAGCCACGCTCCATCTCCAGCCCGCCTTTCCTGCGCAAATCCTCCAGTACCTGCATGACCCAGTCGGTGCGCCTGCGAATGCGCGCCTGCTGTGCAGCGCGGAATTTGCGCAGGAAGTCGGCGCTGTAAGGCGGCTTGATGTCCGGGTTGTAGAGGTTGAGCTCGGGGTCCACCCTGTCCGGGTCATTTTCATCGATGACCGAGGGATCGATCCAGTCGGCCAACACCACGGCACGCGAGATGTGCGCGGCCTGGAAGATGAAGCCATCAGCCGGTATCAAGTCCGCGGCCATGATGTTGCACGGGTCGCCCGCAGGCGTGTGCGTGACGGTGGGTTTCTCGGCCTGCGACTGGTAATACAGCGCCAGGGAGCCACCGCCGGACCAGCCCGCCATCACCACTTTCCTGTAGCCCCAGACTTCTTTGGCGTGGCGCACGTAAGCGCCCAGATCCACCACCACGTTTTCCATGATGAGAGCGCTGTCGTTGCGGGCGTAGCGGCTGGCGGCACACAGCACATGCACACCTCGCTCGGCCATGGCGCGCGGCATCGGCAGCAATTGCAGCGTGGACGCCGGATGCATGTAGATCACCAGCGTGCCCGAGGGCCGGCCTTTGGGAAGGTAGCGGATACCTTCCAGGTTGATCACCCCCTGGTTCCCGGCAAAGCCATAGACCTCCTTGAACGTGGTTTTTTCGGCGAACTTCAGGTGCACCCATTCGGCCTGGACTTCGAACTTCTGCGTGGTAGACATCAAACGTATCCCGGTTTGTGGGCCTGCGGCTCAGGCACTGGCGGTTTCGTTGAGACGGGCATTCTTCTCACGCACCCAGTCATCGCAGGCGGCGCGCGCGTTGCTGCGGAAGGTTTTCAGGTCCTCCGGGCTGGTGGTATTGACCGTCAACTCCAGACGTATGCCATTGGGGTCGAAAAAATAAATGGAACGGAACTGCCCCTCATGCAGCTTGGGGCCCAGCACATCAATGCCTGCAGCTTCGAGCCGTTTTTTGGCTTCGTCCACTTTGGCCTCGGATTCAACCTGGAGCGCGAGATGGTTGACCCAGCCGGGGGTGTTGGGAGAAGGCTGGGCCGCGGTGTTGTCGCCGAGGTCAAAAAACGCGACACAGCTGCCGTCGGTCATCTCGAAAAACAGATGCGCGAAAGCACCGGTTTCGCCGGTGCTGACCACGTCGCCGCGGACGACGTGCGTCAGGGGAAGACCGAGAATGTCTTCGTAAAAGTGTCGTGTTTCTTCGGCATCGCGGCAACGGTAGGCCACATGGTTGAGGCCGTGGATGGGTACAAAATTTGCCATGATTTACTCCTGTGTTGATGCAGCTTCGCGCTGCGTGGGTAGGTGTTGCGTGACCTGGTCCAGCCAGGTCCTGTCGCTGGACAATGTTTTCAGCTCTGCAAGGGCTTCATCCCGGGTCTGCGTCCAGCGCTGCACGACCTGTACGTCATCGCCGTCCTGCTCCTGCCAGGAAAACTCCAGTCGTATGCCGTTGGGATCAAAAAAATAGACCGACCAGGTCCCCGCGCCCACCGGTATCGGCCCAATGAGAGGGATGCCTGCTGCCTTGAGCCGGGCCAATAGCTGGTTGAAGCGCTCCTCGGTGGCCGTGAACGAACAGTGCTGCATTGCCGCCAGCGCGTCACGGTCACCCCTGTCTTTGGCGCCCTTGGGCATTTCGAAAAAGGCCAGCATCACGTCGCCGCCCGCATCGAAAAAATAGTGTCTAAGGTTCTCAAAAGGCGGGTTGCCGCGGTTGCCGGCGCCCGTCCCCAGACCGGGCGGCACCTTGAGCGCGTGCACCAGAGGCATGCCGAGCACGCGGGTGTAAAAGTCGATGGTCATTTTCATGTCATCGGTGTTGAGCGCCAGATGGTGAATGCCGCGCGTCAAAGGCGCTTGACCATGTCGGAGCCGGGATGAAGCCTGCGCCATGTTTTTCTTCCTTCTTTCAGGAATGGGTTTTCGCCAGATTGAAATAGAGCTGACCCAGATCGGGCCGCGCCGCGAGCCTGACGCTGGCCTCAGTCAGGGCAATGCGTCCCTTGATCATCACGTAGGCCCTGCTGGTGAACGGCAGGGCGATGTCGAGTTTCTGCTCGACCAGCACCATGGTGAGGCCGGCATCACGCAGCTTGTTGAGCGTACGCCGGATCTCGTCGACCACCATGGGGGCCAGGCCCAGAAAAGGTTCATCCAGCAGCAGCACGCGGGGGAGCGACATCAAGGCACGACCTATGGCGACCATCTGCTGTTCGCCCCCGGACAGGGTCCCCGTCAGCTGGTGGCGCCGTTCGGCCAGCCGCGGAAAAAGCTGGTAGACGTAGTCAAAACGCTCCTGCACGGTGGCCGTGTTGCGTCCTGCGAGCCGCACCGTGCCCAGGCGAAGGTTGTCCTCGACCGACATCGGTGCAAACATGCGGCGCCCTTCAGGCACCTGCACCACGCCATGCCCGACGATGGCATGCGTTGGCATTTTTATCAGGTCCTGGCCATCCATCATGGCGTGGCCACTGCGCTCGCGCAGGGTTCCTGACAGGGCGGCCAGCAAGGTCGATTTTCCCGCGCCGTTCGGACCGAGCAGTGCGACGGTTTCACCCCGGGCGATCTGCAGGCTGACGCCCTGCACCACCGGTCCATGGCCATAGCCCGCGCAAAGATTGGAAATTTCAAGCATCGCCCAACGCTCCCACATCGCCGAGGTAGGCCGACACCACGGCCGGGTCGGCCTGCACTTCGGCCGGCGTGCCCTGTGCGATCTTGCGGCCGAAGTTGAGCACCACGACCCGGTCGGCCAGCGCCATCAGGAAACGCATGTCGTGCTCGATCAGCAGCACGGCAATACCGCGCTGCGATATCTGCCGGATGATGTCGGACAGCCGCTCGCATTCATGCGGCGTCAAGCCGGCGGCCGGCTCGTCAAACAACATGAGTCTGGGCTCGGCTGCCAGTCCGCGCGCAATCTCCAGCAGGCGCCCCTGGCCAAAAGACAAGGTGCCCACATCCGCATCGCGCCATTCGCCCAGGCCGACGAAGTCAACCAGTTCATCGGCGCGGCGGGCAGCGTCTGCTTCGGCACGGGCCGCGCCGGCGGTGGCGGCGAGCACCTTCCAGAGCGAACCGGCAAGGCGCGTGTGCATGCCCACCATGACGTTCTCCCGGACGGACATGCTGGCAAAAGGCTTGTTGTGCTGGAAGGTGCGCACAATGCCCCGCGCGGCCATGGCATGCGTCGGCAGCCCTGCCAGTGATTCACCTCTGAAATGCAGGCTGCCCGAGGTGGCAGGCAAGGCGCCGGCGATCATGCTGAAGGTGGTGCTTTTGCCCGCCCCGTTGGGGCCGATGACGCCCAGAATTTCTCCGGCGCGCACTTCCAGGTCCACATCGGCAACCGCCTGCAGGCCCCCAAAACGTTTGCCCAGGCCTTGCACCGCCAGCAAAACGTCGCCGCTCATGGCGTACTCCTGCCGGCCGGCGCCAGCCACCTGGCACGCAACCAGTCCCACACCCCGATCAGGCCCTTGGGCTGGAACAGCACCACGGCCACCATGAACACACCGAACACCAGCGCATGGTGATGCCCGATGATGGGCGACAGCACCAGGGGCAGCATGTACAGGAGCACCGCACCGATGATGGCGCCGGGGTGGCGGCCACTGCCGCCAACGATCACCATGAACAGCAGCAAAAAGGAATTCTGCAGCCCGAAAATCGGCGGATTGACAGTGTTGTCGACGAAGGCATAGACCATGCCTGCGACGCCCGCCATGGCGCTGGTGATGGTGTACGCAATGATTTTGGTGCGCTCTACATTGATGCCCATGGCCTTCGCAGCTTCAGAGTCGTCGCGCACCGCCCGGCAGGCCCGCCCGAAATACGAACGGTCCATGCGCCAGAGTATCGCCAGCGTGGCAAGCATCAGCAGCACAATGACGGCCGTGTACCAGGGGCCGCTGACCCGCGTACCGAACACGTCGGGCAGGCGGTAGTTGGCCAGCCCGCCGGCCGATCCCGTCACAGATCCGCCCTCGTCAAGCACCACAATAAAAAGCTGCGCAAAAGCCAGCGTGGCAAGCGCAAGATAAAAGCCCTCCAGCCGCGTTGCAGGGATTGCCACCATCAGCGCCAGCACAATGCAGATAAGCACCGAAGCCAGGATGGCCAGGGGCAGCGGCAGGCCCACCTGGAAGATCAGGATCACGATGGCATAAGCGCCTATGCCGTAGAAGGTGAAGTGCGAGAAGGCTACCTGGCCGGCGATGCCGAAGAGGAAGTTGTAGCTCAGGGCCAGCGTGATCCAGAGCAACACCTTGCGATAGACGTCAGTCTGGTAGGACCCCAGCGTGAAGCCGATGGCGCACAGTACGACGGCGGCCAGCACAAAACCCAGAAGCTGCTTCATGCCCGTGCCTCCTTGGCACGCAGCAAGCCCGTTGGCCGGACCAGCAGAAAAAGTATCAGCAGCACCAGCGGCACGCCCATGGCCAGGCCAGGCGGAACGGGCGCATAACGCACCGTCAGTTGCTCCACAAAGGCCAGGATGATGCCACCCAGCAAGGCGCCTTCGACCCGACCCACGCCGCCAATGACCAGCGCGGTAAAGCCCTGAATCGCCAGCGGCAGTCCCATCAGGTAGTGGGCAGAAACATTGGGCGCCACCAGCAGCCCGGCCAGTCCCGCAACCACGCCGCTGGCCGCGAAAGCCAGCGCGGTGACACGGCCCAGGTTGATGCCCATCAGTGCGGCGGCGCGGCGGTCGATGGCGACAGCTTCAAAGGATTTGCCGGCGAGGGTGCGTTCGAAAAAAAACCAGACGGCCGCAAACACGGACAAAGCGACAGCGATGATGAAAAAGCTCTGGTAGGAACCTGCCA
Source organism: Polaromonas sp. (assembly GCA_021731285.1). Taxonomy (GTDB): domain Bacteria; phylum Pseudomonadota; class Gammaproteobacteria; order Burkholderiales; family Burkholderiaceae_C; genus Polaromonas. Next base: position 28,569 of record JAKFXR010000083.1, read on the forward strand.
GCAAGCCGAGTTCAAGCCGGCCAAAACCAAAGGCTGGTGGCATGGGCTGCGGATCGGGACCCACGGCCACTGACACGATTTCACGAAACACCACCAGCATGCCCAGCAGCGCAAGAATGGGCGCCAGCGGTGGAGCGCCACGTTCAACCAGCGGTCGCACGGTCAGGCGCTCGGTCAGCCAGCCCACCGCAAACATGCACGCCAGCGTGACGGCCATGCCTGCGGCGTAGGGCAGCCCCAACTGGGTCAGCAGCAAAAAACCGCCAAAGGCACCCAGCATGGACCATTCGCCCACCGCGAAATTGATGACGCCGGTGGGCCGCGTGATCAGCAGGTAGGACAGCGCCGCCAGACCGTAAATGCATCCGCTGGCCAGCGCACCGACCACCAGTTCCAGAAAATCGTTCACCTGATGCCCCTATCACTGAGTGTGTTGTGCGGCTGAGGCCGCAGCACTGTGGGCAACCTGGGGCGGGCCACACATCTGCGGGGAAGAGCCAGGCCGCCCGGGGACGGCCCGGCAACCAACCCTATTTGGATCCGACGTGGACGACCTTGCCCTGCTTGTCGCCTTCATAGACGCGTACCACCATGCCGTTGGTGTCGAAGCCGGTGCGCTTGCCATCGGCAAAACCATAGGCGGAATCGGCGCTTCCCATGACGCCCTTGTAGCTTTTGGTGGCCTGCATGGTGGCGCGGATTTTTTCCTTGTCGGTGCTGCCGGCGCGGGTGATGGCGTCAGCCACCATCATCATGCCGTCGTAGCCGTAACCAATCAGGTTGTAGGGCTCGACACCGGTGTCTTTTTTGTAGGCTTCGACAAAACGCATCGTGGCCGGCTTGGCAGGATCAAACGCATCCACAAAAACGATGCCGTCAATCAGCCCCTTGGCAGCGGTCATGTAGACCGGCACCGACATGTTGTAATTGGCGAGCACCGGCGTCTTCAGGCCGAGCTGGCGGTAAGAGCGCAGGATCAGCAGGTTGGGGCCGGTCGTGATGCCCGTCATGAACATGGCATCGGGATTGGCCGCGCGAACTTTCTGCATCTGTGGATCGGCGGTGGTCGCCCCTCCAGGCACGATTTCCTCGGCCACGATTTCGATGCCGGCTTTTTCCAGGCCAGCCTTGAAGAACCGGGTCGTCAACTGTCCAAGGTCGGAGTTTTCGCCGACGATGGCCACACGCTTGTAGTTTTTGTTCTTCGCATAGGACAGCAGGGTGGCGATCTGGGTGGAGCCCAGCGGTCCGGTTTGCCAGAAGTTGGGGTTGTCGACCTGGGTGGTCAGGGTGTCGCCGCTGTTGGACGGCGTCATGTGCGGCGTCTTGCTTTCCTTGGTGACCGACTGGGCCTGCTGGGTGGCTGGCGTCAGCGACACCGATAGCAGGAACACTGCACCGGCATCAACCAGCTTACGGGCAACAGTCGCCGACACGTCCGGCTTGGCCTGGTCGTCTTCGACCAGCAACTCGACTTGCCGGCCAAGAATGCCGCCTTTGGCATTGAGTTCCTTGACTGCAAAGCTCACGCCCGCGGCCACCGGTTCGGCATAGGCCTTGGCCACACCTACCTTGTCAGTGATCATGCCGATCTTGATGGTGTTTTGCGCAAGGGCCGGCATGGCCATCATGGCTGTACCCACCGCGGCAGCGGCAAGGACGGAACGGGTAAAAGTGAAAATGCTTCGTTTCATGGTTTGTCTCCTGTGAACTGTAAAAATTCCCAAAAAGTCATCGCGGGGTCGTCAAAAAACTCGGGGTCATGCGGGCGAAAGTGCAACGCGGCCTATCCATGCCTGCAAGGCCACCATCTGCTCGCCCAGCAGCTTGCGTGTGGCGGCATCGGTCAGCTCGCCCTTGTCATCAAAGCGGTTCTGGCACATGCCCATGAAAATCTCCGGCTTGTGCATCACCATGGCCTCCAGGCCACCCAGAATCTTGCGCAGCTCGTACTGGTTGCGTGCGCCACCGACCGGGCCCTGCGTCGCAGACAGCAGGGCCACCGGCTTGTCCTTGAAAGGCTGCGGGGTAGTGCGCGAGAGCCAGTCGATGGCGTTCTTGAGAACACCGGTGACCGAGTAGTTGTATTCGGGGCTGGCGATGAGCAGCGCGTCCGCGCCCGCTACTTGCGCGCGCAGCCGCTCAACTGCTGCCCGCGTTGCCTCTGACTGGTCATCCTGGTTGTAAAGGGGAATGGCCGAGTAGTCGGCAATCTCCAGCGTCATGCCTTCTGGCATGAGCTGCGCGGCGGCTTTCAATGCCAAGTGGTTGTAGGACCTGGCACGCAGGCTGCCGGAAATTCCAAGAATCTTGAATGTTTTCATTGCTGGGGGAGTGGGTTGAAAAACAGATTAGGCATAGTGCGCCGCCACGCGAATAGAGAATTGCCCTATGGACTCAACGCCTGCTTCGATCAGGTCACCGGGCTTGACCGGACCCACCCCTTCGGGCGTACCGGACATGATGATGTCGCCCGGCATCAGCGTATAAAACGCCGACGTGAATTCGATCAGCCGGGCAATGTCGTACACCAGGTAGCTCGTGTTGGACTTCTGCCGGGATTCGCCGTTGACGCTGAGCCAGAGGTCCAGCTTGTCGGGATTGGGCACCTCGTCAGCGGTGACCAGCCAGGGGCCGGCGACCGAATAGGAGTCGATGGATTTGCGAAAACACTGGAACTCCGGTCCGCGCAGGGTCATGTCCAGCGTGACGCAATAGCCCGCCACATGACTCATCGCGTCGGCCGCCTTGATCTGGTTGCCCTGCTTGCCGATGACCACACCCAGTTCGACTTCATGGTCGTTGCGACGGTCCGGGAAGCGCAGCACGATCTCCTCGCTGCAACCGATCAGCGAACTGCCGGCTTTGAGGAACATGCCCCAGTCGCCTATCGAGGTGATGGTGCGGCCGTGTCCGATGCCGGCGTCTGCCTTGCTCTCTTCGACGTGCGCCTTGTAGTTGATGGGCGCACCGATGATCTTGCCCGGGTTGGCGACCGGTGACTCAAACCTCACATCCGCGAAGGCATGGCTCACACCTTTTTCCGCCTCGGCTTCCATCGCAGCGCGCAGTTGCGGCAGGGCTTCGATCAGCAGGTCTTTCTGGGGCAACGGGTAATGCTGCGCGGGAATCAACCCAAGCACCGGCGTGATGTCGATCACCCGGTCCTGCCGCACCAGTCCCAGCCTGCCGCCGTTGAATCTGCAGATTTTCATGCCGGCTCCCCGCATTCTTCGCGCAGGTAGCCCATACCGGCAAGCAGCTCGCGGTCACTCATGAAAAAAATCCTGGCCTGCTCAGTGCTGGCCATGTGCTGCGCCCATTGCCAGTGCGGCACAGTGAACACGTCGTTGCGGCGCCAGGCGATGGTCTTGTCCCCAATCACCGAACTGCCCTCGCCTTCGGCCACGACACAGATGGCGCTGGCTGTGCTGCGCCGGTTGTGGCTCCTGCGCCCCTTGTCAAGGCCCATCAGGTAGCAGTCCAGCGTGGGAAGCACCGGGCCCTGGCCGGTGGCATCGGCATAACGCAGCAGGCGGCTGCCGTCTTGCCTGGCCGGCGCGGCCTCAAGTGCCGCCGCTGCGCGCTGCGCACCGTAGCGAAAGCGGCTCGGCCTGAAGCCACCCGCGTTCGCAGCGGAGGGAATGCAGGCATCCGGCAGCAGCGTGGCACCGTCGTGAGGCGCCACCGCCGCCCGCAGGGCCGGTGGTTCAACCGCGGTCAGTCCGGGCGCAGCCATCTCGAAGAACATGCTGTCAAAGTGATGTGACAAAGGCAGGTCCAGGCCGTCGAACCACACCATGCGGTCCGCGCCGGGATGGGTGTGTTCGTGCCAGGTCCAGGAGGGCGTCAGCACCAGGTCACCTTCGTTCATGGCGCATTGCTCGTCGTTGACGGTGGTCACAGCGCCCTGGCCCTGCATGACAAATCGCAGGGCTGCGAGGGTGTGCCTGTGCGCGTGGGCGACCTCGCCGGGCAACAGGGTTTGAAGACCACCCGACAGATTGCGCAGGGTGGCAACAGACTGGCAGGCCTGCGGGTGCGTGAACAGCAGCACCCTGCGTTCGGCGTCGGCCATGGACACTTCCTTCACGGCGCGCTGGACCAGCGGCTCCATCGTGGCCCATGACCACAGGTGAGCCGGCGTCGGGCTTTGCGGCTGGCGTGTGGTGATGCGGTGGTACCTGTCCCACAGAGGCTGGGATTGCACTTTGCTCAGCGAAGCGATGAAATCGGCATAGGGCGCCGACGCGACTGCTTGATTCATTTGTCTCCACGTAATGACGGGCACGCGGGGCACTGTGCCGTGCCTTTTGCTGCCTCAGTCTAGTGGGAGCTCATATAAATCCCTAATCAAACTATTTATCAATAAAATCATTTCGATTGATATCAAAAAAATCACAGGTTAACCCTTAAGGGCTTACCTCAGGACCCGGAGAGAAAATGGATTTGCTCGACTTCGACATGAATCTGCTGCTGACTTTTGATGCGATTTACCGTCACCAGAACCTGTCTGCCGCAGCGGTGGAGCTGGGCCTGACCCAACCCGCCGTGAGTGCCGCGCTCAAGCGGCTGCGTGAGCGTTTCAACAACCCGCTGTTTGTGCGCACATCCCACGGGATGCGACCCACTCCGTATGCGGACAGCATGTCCGTCAAGATCACGCGCGCACTGGACATCGTGCGCGAGGTCGATCAGCCTGCGGACTTTTCGCCGCAAACCACAACGGTCAATTTCCGTGTCTACATCAACGACATCGGCATGCTGCTGATGATGCCGCAGGTTCTGACCCACCTCAGCAAGCACGCGCCGGGCGCCCACCTCACCATTCTTGACCTGCGTCCTGACGAGGTGGTTGATGCGCTGGACGAAGGCTCCATCGACGTGGCCGTCGGCTACTTTCTGGGCATGCCCAACTGGGCGCACCAGCAGGTGGTTCGCAACACATCGTATGTGTGCGCGGTGCGCGGCGACCACCCGGTCATCAGGAACAGCCTGTCGCTGGACCAATTCGTCAATGCCAGGCACGGCATGTACTGGACCACCGGCTCGCCGCACAGCGCGGTGGAAGAGGCCCTGGCACGGCTGGATCTGTCACGCGACGTGATCCTGCGGTTGCCCCGCTTTTCTGCCCTCCCGTTTTTCATTGCGCAGTCGGACCTGATCATGACCATTCCGGAAGACCTGGGCGCAGGCTTCAGCAAGCTGCTGGACATCAAGCTGTTCAAACCGCCGCTGAAGTTGCCCAACTTTGAAATACGCCAGTACTGGCACGAGCGGCACCACGCCGACCCGGCCAACAAGTGGCTGCGCAACGTGATCAAGAAAGAGACCGCCGACATGGTGTTGCTGCGCCCATAAAAAAAGGCACCCGCGTCGCCGCCGGTGCCCTTGCTGGGGACGAAAAAACTAGTGCAGTTTCACGCCCGTCTTGGCCTGCAGCATCTCCATGGTCACGCCAGGCGCCAACTCAACCACCTTCAGCCCCTCGGGCGTCACGTCCATCACGGCCAGATCGGTGATGATGCGGTCCACCACAGCAACGCCTGTCAGTGGCAGGGTGCACTGCGGAAGGATTTTCAGGTCTTCAGTGCCGTCTTTTTTCTTCGCGACATGCTCCATCAAAACAATCACGCGCTTGACGCCAGCGACCAGATCCATCGCGCCGCCCATGCCTTTGATCATCTTGCCCGGGATCATCCAGTTGGCCAGATCGCCCTTTTCACTGACCTGCATGGCGCCCAGAATGCTCAGGTTGATCTTGCCGCCGCGGATCATGGCAAAGCTGTCGTGACTGCCAAAAATCGACGAACCCTTGATGGTGGTGACGGTCTGCTTGCCGGCGTTGATCAGGTCGGCGTCAACCTCATCTTCCGTGGGGAAGGGACCTATGCCCATCATGCCGTTTTCACTTTGCAGCCAGACTTCCTTGTCAGCCGGCACAAAGTTGGCGACCAGCGTCGGAATGCCGATGCCGAGGTTGACGTAAAAGCCGTCTTCGAGCTCGTGCGCGGCGCGCGCAGCCATTTGGTCTTGACTCCAGGGCATATCAGACTCCTGCTTTCTCGGTGATGGTGCGCTTTTCGATGCGCTTTTCAGGCTTGGCATTGAGCACGATGCGGTGCACATAGATGCCCGGCAAATGAATGTCGTCAGGGGCGAGCTCGCCAACCTCGACGATCTTCTCGACCTCAACGATGCAGATCTTTCCGGCCATGGCGGCGGCGGGGTTGAAGTTGCGGGCGGTGAGGTTAAAGCGCAGGTTGCCGGACTTGTCAGCCACCGCGGCCTTGACCAGGGAAACGTCAGGCACCAGCGAACGCTCCATGACATAGGTCTCGCCATCGAACTCGCGCAGGTCCTTGCCATCGGCAACGATGGTGCCGACACCGGTCTTGGTGAAGAATGCCGGTATGCCAGCACCACCGGCGCGCAACTTCTCGGCCAGCGTGCCCTGGGGCGTGAACTCCAGCTCCAGTTCGCCGGCCAGGTACTGGCGCTCGAACTCCTTGTTCTCGCCCACGTAGCTGGAAATCATTTTCTTGATCTGGCGTGTCTGCAGCAGCTTGCCCAGACCGAAGTCATCGACACCGGCGTTGTTGGATATGGCGGTGAGGTTCTTGACGCCGCTGTCCTTGAGCGCTTCGATCAGCGCCTCGGGAATGCCACACAGACCAAAGCCGCCGACAGCCATCAACTGGCCGTCCTTGACGATGCCTTTGAGGGCCTCGGCTGCGGAGGGAAAAATTTTATTCACACCAATCTCCTCGAATGCGTCAACACAAACTGAAAAGCATTACGATACTACTTATAAATATACGTAGTTATCCCTAAAGTCTAACCCTCGTCCTGAACTGGATGAAGTGACGAAAAATTCCCCCATGGACATCGATTACCGCCTGGCATTTGACATGGCGCCCGTCGGTCTGGTGCTGTCACGCAACCGGGCCATTGTGGACTGCAACCAGCATGTGTGCGACATGTTTGGAGCATCGCGCGAGCAATTGATGGGTCAGTCCTTCCTTATCCTGTACCCCAGTGCCGACGAATACGAGCGCATAGGCGCACGCATGCTGCCCATCCTCAATGCCAAGGGGCATTACGCCGACGACCGCATCATGAAGCGGGTCGATGGCCGCCTGAAGGGCGAAACCTTCTGGTGCCACGTGACGGGCCGCGCGCTCAACCGCGCCGCCCCGCACGAGTCCGGCATCTGGACGTTTGAAGACCTCAGCTCGCGCCGCCCGGTCAAGGCCGAACTGACAGCGCGCGAGCGCGAGGTGGCAGCGCATTTGCTGGACGGCCTGACCTCCAAGGAAATAGGCCGGGCGCTGGTCATCAGCCACCGTACCGTGGAAATTTACCGCGCCCGCCTGATGCGCAAGTACAAAGCCTCCACCACCGCGGACCTGGTGCACAAGCTGATGGAGGGCTGAGTCCTCAGCCGTTTTTCGGGCCATCCACCACCTCGGCGGCCGTGCGAAAGGCGTCCACCGCCGTTGGCACACCGCAATACACCGCCGCATGCAGCAGCACCTCCTGAAGCTCGGCAGGTGTTGCCCCGTTGTTGAGCGCGCCGCGCAAATGCCCCTTGAGCTCGTGCTGCTTGCCCAGCGCGGTGAGCATCGCCACCGTGATCAGGCTGCGCGTTTTCAGGTCCAGCCCCGGACGCTGCCAGACATCTCCCCAGGCCTTGGCCGTGATGTGCTCCTGGATGGGGCGGGTGAAATCGGTGGCACCCGCAAAAGCGTTGGCGACAAAGTCTTCGCCCATCACCTGTTTGCGGGTGACCAGTCCTTTGTCGAAAGGGGAATCCATGGAAAGTCTCCTGTAAAAGTGCGGCCAGCATAGCCCAGCAAGCCGCACGGTGAGTCAGCGTCTGGCCAATCATACGATTTGGCTATCGATGAGATTTGAACAATTGAGTTGATCTATTTTGCAACGAAAACTAGACTCAACTTCATCAAAAAACCGCAATCACCCAACGGAGATCACCTTGTCTACTGAAACAAAATGCCCTTTTTCCGGCGCCGCCTCCAAGCCCCCCGCACCCCGGGGCAGAACCAACGCGGACTGGTGGCCCAATCAACTGAACCTGCGGATCCTGCACCAGCACTCGGCCCTGTCTGATCCGATGGGAGAAGCGTTCAACTATGCAGAAGAGTTCAAGACCCTGGACCTGCACGCCGTGGTTCAGGACCTGCATGCCCTGATGACGGACTCGCAGGAATGGTGGCCTGCGGACTATGGCCACTACGGCCCCTTCTTTGTGCGTATGGCCTGGCACAGTGCGGGCACCTACCGCATTACCGATGGCCGTGGCGGCGCCGGCTTTGGCACACAACGGTTTGCACCCCTCAACAGCTGGCCCGACAACGGCAACCTCGACAAGGCGCGCCGCCTGCTGTGGCCGATCAAGCAGAAGTACGGCCGGAAGATTTCCTGGGCCGACCTGATGGTGCTGGCCGGTACCGTCGCCATGGAGTCCATGGGCTTCAAGAGCTTCGGCTTCGCCGGTGGGCGGGCTGACGTCTGGGAGCCAGGCGAAGACATTTACTGGGGTTCTGAAGACACCTGGCTGGGAGACAAGCGCTACACCGGTGACCGCGAGCTTGAGCAGCCTCTGGGCGCTGTCCAGATGGGCCTGATTTACGTGAACCCCCAGGGCCCCAACGGCACACCGGATCCCCTGGGTTCGGCCCGGGATATTCGCGAGACTTTTGCCCGCATGGCCATGAACGATGAGGAGACTGTCGCTCTTGTCGCCGGCGGTCACACCTTTGGCAAATCGCATGGCGCGGCACCCGAGGCCCACTGCGGTCCCGGGCCAGAAGGTGCAGACATCACCGACCAGGGCTTTGGCTGGACCAGCAGCTTTGAAAGCGGCAAAGGTGCCCACACGATCACCAGCGGCATCGAGGGGGCATGGACCAACAACCCCATCCAGTGGGACAACGGTTATTTTGACAACCTGTTCGGCTACGAATGGGAGCTGACGAAGAGCCCCGCCGGCGCGCATCAGTGGAAGCCCAAGGACCCTGCCGCAGCCACCACGGTGCCCGATGCCCACGTCCCAGGCAAACGCCACGCCCCCATGATGACCACAGCCGACATGGCCCTGCGCATGGACCCGGCCTACGAAAAAATCTCCCGGCGCTTTCACCAGAATCCGCAGGAGTTCGCAGATGCCTTCGCCAGGGCCTGGTACAAGCTGACGCACCGTGACATGGGACCGATCGCGCGCTACCTCGGGCCGCTGGTCCCCCAGGGCCAATTGCTGTGGCAGGACCCCCTGCCCTCGGTGGATCACGAATTGATCAGCGAGCAGGACATGGGGGCCCTCAAAGCCAAAGTCCTCGCATCGGGCCTGTCCATCTCCCAGCTGGTGTCCACGGCCTGGGCGTCGGCGGCAACCTTCCGCGGCAGCGACAAGCGCGGCGGTGCCAACGGCGCGCGAATCCGCCTGGCGCCGCAAAAGGATTGGGAAGCGAACCAGCCGGCCCAACTGGCAGTGGTGCTACAGAAGCTGGAGGCCATCCAGAAGGAGTTCAACGCTGCGCAGTCCGGCAACAAGAAGGTCTCGCTGGCTGACCTGATTGTTCTGGGCGGCTGCGCCGCGGTGGAAGCTGCTGCGAAGAAGGCCGGACACGAGGTGACCGTGCCCTTCGCGCCAGGGCGTACCGATGCTTCACAAGAGCAGACCGACGTGGACTCTTTCGCCGTGCTGGAGCCGGTGGCCGATGGATTTCGCAACTACCTGCGCAAGGACCGTGAGGGATCGGCAGCCGAGTTGCTGATCGACCGTGCGAACCTGATGACGCTGACCGCCCCCGAGATGACGGTCCTGGTCGGCGGCATGCGCGCGCTCAATGCCAACGCCGGTCAAACCAAACACGGCGTGTTCACTGAACGGCCCGAAGCACTGACCAACGACTTCTTTGTGAACCTGCTGGACATGCGCAACAAGTGGCAAAAATCCGCCGAAGTTCCGGGCGTGCTGGAAGGTCGTGACCGCGTGTCGGGCGAACTCAGGTGGACGGGCACGGTTGTTGATCTGGTTTTTGGTTCCAACTCCCAGCTCCGGGCCCTCGCCGAAGTTTATGCATGCAGCGACTCGCAAGAGGTGTTTGTGCGGGACTTTGTGAAGGCCTGGACCAAGGTGATGAATCTGGATCGTTTCGATCTGGCGTGATCTTGAGGGCGCAAGCCTCACGCTGCTGCTGCGGCTTGCATCGGGCAGTAGGTCGGACTCCCCACTCCCACCCCTAACCCCTCCCTCGCCCCGCTGGGCGATGGAGGGGGACTTCATTTGGCCGCGTGTGCTGCGCTCGCGTGCATGAATGACAGGCCCATGTGTTTTGACGATGACGCGCTTAGCGCGTCATCGTCTCCCCGCATCCGATTGCGCTCCTACCCCTTCTGTATGCGCCGAGGAGCGCAGCCGAAAGTGGATCAGGGCGAGCGATTGTCTGAGCCGAAGGCGAGTTCGAGCTCGACCCCACTTTCGGCGAGCACCGCAGGTTGAGTTATTGGGGTCAGACGCCAATTTCGCTGCGGTGCTTTGCACCGCACCCGAAGGGCGAGCCACAGGCTCGGCGAATTTGGACTCTGACCCCAAAAACTCTGACCCCAAAAACTCCGCAGACAGCAGGGTCGCCTTTTCTTTTGCTTACTTTTCTTGTGGCGACGCAAAAGAAAAGTGAGTTGCCGCCGGGCAACCCCCGGCAAGCAGGCGCACCACCAACGCAAGAGAT
>JAKFXR010000107.1 GCA_021731285.1 Polaromonas sp.
AGCCCCTCCCTCGCCCCGCTGGGCGATGGAGGGGGACTTCATTTGGCCGCGTGCGCTGCGCTCGCGTGCAAACATGACCGTCTGTGGGGAGTCCCGACCAATGCGCGCTTCGCGCGCATTGGTCTCCGGATTTTGCGTCCGGTATTGGTTTCCCCACCCGTCGGGCTGGGCCGAGGAGCGCAGCCGAAAGTGGATCAGGGCGAGCGATCGTTTGAGCGCAGCGAGTTCGAGCTCGACCCCGTTTTCGGCGAGCACCGCAGGTTGCCTGGAGCGAAGCGGAAGGACCCGGACCATCGGGTCGCCTTTCTTTTCCTTAGGTTTCTTTGGCGAGACAAAGAAAAGTAAGTCGCCCGCCGGGGCGAGACCCGGCGTACAGGCACACCTCAATTTCACGAAGAAACAGAAGATGGATCCCGGATCAAATCCGGGATGACAGAAAGGCACCGGGGTGACAAGCCAGTCGCTACATTATTAATAGCAAACTATTGCCGTCACCAAAGGGCAAAGTGCCGGTTTCGTTATGAACCTTCGGCTCAATGCCGGAAATGCCGAACACCGCTGAGCACCATCACCACGCCCCGCTCATCGGCTGCAGCAATCACTTCCTCATCCCGCATGCTGCCACCCGGCTGAATGACGCAGGTAGCACCAACGTCAACCACCACGTCCAGGCCATCGCGGAAAGGGAAAAACGCATCGCTCGCGACCACCGAACCGGTCAGGTCCAGTCCCGCGTTGGCTGCCTTGATCGAGGCAATGCGCGCCGAGTCGATGCGGCTCATCTGGCCTGCTCCCACGCCCAGGGTCATGCCGTCGCCGCAGAAGACGATGGCGTTGGACTTGACGTATTTGGCCACCTTCCAGGCAAACAGCAGATCCTGCAGTTGGTCCGGCGTCGGTTGCAGCTTGCTCACCACCTTCAGGTCAGCCAGGGCCAGCTCATGGTTGTCGGCGGTCTGCATCAGGAGGCCCGATCCAACGCGTTTGACGTCCATCAGGTTGCGGCCCTGCTTCCATGCAGAGTCGCCTCCTGGCGGCAAATCGATCTGCAGGATGCGCACATTGACCTTGGCCTTGAATACTTCCAGCGCTTCCGGCGTGAAAGCGGGAGCCATCAGCACTTCGACAAACTGTTTTGAGATCTGCTGGGCAGCGGCTGCGTCCAGCGTGCAGTTCAGCGCAATGATGCCGCCAAAAGCCGAGGTAGGGTCGGTCTTGAAAGCCTTGCTGTAGGCCTCCAGTGCATTCGCCCCCACCGCCACGCCGCAGGGGTTGGCGTGTTTGACGATGACGCAGGCCTGCTGTTCAAAGCTCTTGACGCACTCCCAGGCAGCGTCTGCATCTGCAATGTTGTTGTACGACAGCTCCTTGCCCTGAAGTTGCCGTGCGGTCACCAGCGATCCGGGTGCGGGGTACAGATCACGGTAAAGCGCTGCCTGCTGGTGCGAGTTCTCGCCGTAACGCAGGTCCTGCACCTTGACGAAACGACCGTTGGCCTGGCCTGGAAACATGCTGTGCGCACCGTCAGCCTGAATGCCCGAGAGGTAGTCACTGATGGCGCCGTCGTACTGGCTGATGCGGTTGAATGCCGCTACTGACAGGGAAAATTTGGTTTTGTCCGTTAACTTGCCGCCACTTTTGAGCTCATCGAGCACGGCAGCGTACTGGGACGCGTCGGTCAGCACACCCACATCTTTCCAGTTTTTGGCAGCCGAGCGCACCATGGCCGGCCCGCCAATGTCGATGTTTTCTATTGCATCTTCGAGGGTGCAGCCGGCTTTGGCGACCGTGGCTTCGAAAGGATAGAGATTGACCACCAGCAAGTCGATGGTGGCTATGCCGTGGGTCTTGAGCGCGGCCATGTGCTCAGGCACGTCCCGGCGCGCCAGAAGACCGCCGTGCACATTCGGGTGCAGGGTCTTGACGCGGCCATCAAGCATTTCAGGGAACCCCGTCAGTGCAGCCACCTCGGTCACCGGCAGTTTTTCGTCGGCCAGCAATTTGGCGGTGCCACCTGTGGAAATGAGCTTGATGCCGAGCGCATGCAGCGCGCGGGCAAAGTCAACGATGCCGGTTTTGTCGGATACGGAAATTAATGCATTCATGTTTTCTTCTGGTGGGCTTCTGGCCTGCGTGGCAGGGCCTGGAACTTACTTGATCAGCTTGTGTTCAACCAGCTTCTTGCGCAGGGTGTTGCGGTTCAAACCCAGCCATTCGGCGGCCCGGGACTGGTTGTGGTCTGCGTGCTGCATCACCACCTCAAGCAGCGGTTTTTCAAGCACGCGCACCATCATGTCGTACATGCCATCCGGCTCGGTTCCACGCAAATCCCTGAAATAACCTTCAAGGCTGGTGCGTACACACTCTTCAATATGTTTCTTGCTCATGCGAGCTCCCCCTCCTTCATGCTCTGTGCTGGACGCGCGATCGCAGCCTCCGGCATGCGATCCATCTGTGTGCCCAATTCATCAAAAAAACCGGCAACGGCATGCCACTGCTCTTCGCTGTCCTCGATGAGGTTCATGTGCCCCCGAAACTCCTCTGCGCGCGGCAGGGCTTTCACATACCAGCCGATGTGCTTGCGCGCAGTGCGTACGCCGGTAAAGGCGCCATACAGCTCGTAGTGGTCCAGCAGATGATCGAGCAGCAAGCGTTTGACCTCTGCGACCAGAGGAGGCGCAAGATGCGTGCCTGTCGCCAGGAAATGCGAAATTTCACGGAATATCCAGGGCCGGCCCTGCGCCGCCCGGCCAATCATCACTGCGTCAGCGCGGGTAAAGGCCAGCACGTCGCGGGCTTTTTCCGGCGTGGCGATGTCGCCATTGGCCACCACCGGAATTCGCACCGCGGCCTTGACCGCAGCAATGGTGTCGTACTCCGCCTGACCCTTGTACCCCTGTTCGCGGGTGCGTCCATGCACGCTGAGCATCTGTACGCCGGCAGCTTCAAACATCCGCGCCAGCCTGACGGCGTTTTTTTGCGACTCGGCCCAGCCGGTACGCATTTTCAGCGTGACAGGCACGCCGCGTGGAGCACAGACGGCAACCACCGCCTGGGCAATGGCCAGCGCCAGGGGTTCGTCCTGCATCAGCGCGGAGCCAGCCCATTTGTTGCAAACCTTTTTGGCCGGGCAGCCCATGTTGATGTCGATGATCTGGGCGCCGCGGTCCACGTTGAAGGCCGCAGCCTCAGCCATCATCAGCGCATCGGTCCCTGCGATCTGCACTGCAATCGGCGCCACCTCGCCATCATGGTTGGCGCGGCGGGAGGTCTTGAGTGTGTCCCACAAATCGCGGCGCGAGGTCACCATTTCGCTGACGGCATAACCGGCACCCAGCGATTTGCACAGCCGCCGGAAAGGCCGGTCTGTGACGCCTGCCATCGGCGCGGCAAACAGATTGTTTGCCAAAACGTAGGGGCCGATGTTCATGGGAGGGGCGAATGGTCAATGCTGAAAAACGAGGCACGATTGTAACTGCCCAAAATTTCAGCAATCGAAATTTGCACACGGAGTTGTAAGCGCGTTCCCTACAGGCCGGGAGACGGGCGCTACCTATACTTGGCCCGGATGGAACCATGGTTACAACACCTGATTGACGCGCTGGCGCTGCCCGAATATGGATTGAGCACGGTCTTCGTGGTTTCCTTCATCTCCGCCACCTTGCTGCCTTTGGGGTCCGAACCGGTGGTGTTTGGTCTGGTCAAACTTAATCCCGCCATGTTCTGGCCCGCGGTCCTGGTGGCCACGGCCGGCAACACACTGGGCGGCGCGCTCGACTGGTGGCTGGGCTACGGTGCGCACAAAGTGGTCGACAAATACGCGCATTCCACACACCACGGGCACGCCATCCGCTGGCTGGAAAAACTGGGGCCCAAGGCCTGCCTGCTGGCTTGGTTGCCGGTTGTCGGTGACCCACTGTGCGCGGTCGCCGGCTGGCTCAAGTTTCCGTTCTGGCCCTGCGTGGCCTACATGGCCATAGGCAAATTCGCGCGCTATTTCACGATGACGGGTGCGCTGATCTGGGCTTTCCCGGGCGGCTTCAAATTTCTGGGTGGCTAACCAGACCCCGCAGAAGTACCTAGAAACGTTCGTGCGGCAACAGGTAGCGCCACTGCCCTGCCGGCAGGCTGCTCATTGGCACCCGGCCCACACGAATCCGCTTCATCGCCTGCACTGCCAGACCGACGCTTTCGCACATATAGGCAATCTGTCCGGGCCGCTCACCCTTGAGCGCAAAGCGCAAACGGGTCTCGTTTTGCCAGCTGACTTTGGCTGCCGGCAACAGCACCCCGTTAAAGGTAAAGCCGTGGTCGATGCGGTTGAGCCGCGCCAGGCCCCCGGGACTCAGCGCACCGGTTACCTCCACAATGACTTCGTGCTCCATCACCGAAGCGTCTTCGCTGAGCTTGCGGGCTATGCGCCAGTCCTGGGTGAACACCACCAGACCACTCGCCGGCGTCGCCAGCGGGGTCGCCAGTGTTTGCATAGTGAAATGCTTTTTCAGCGGTCGTATGTCTGCGCTGTCCTCCTCGGCATGGTTGCCGACGGCCAAAAGTGAGGCTGCGGCGGCCGCCGGTCCATGGGGTGCATCCAGCCCCGCTTCGTAACCGGCAGGTTTGTGCAGCAACAAGGTCACGGGTGCCAACGCCAGCAGGCTGGCATTGGCATCGACTTCGATGGTTTGCGCCAGCACGCGAAATTGCGGCTCTTCCACCACCACGCCGTCCACACGCACCCAGCCACCCTCGATGTATTGCTCGGCCTCACGTCGGGAACAAGCCAGCATTTCAGCCAGACGTTTGGCGAGGCGGACGGGTTCTGTCATGGACAAGCCTCTTGCTGTATGGATATTGCTACAAAATCTATAGCTGAATAGGTGCTCCACCAAAGGGCGAGCAGCACAAAACCTTGTGATACCGGGTGGCCCACCCGAGCCGGTCGGACTCAGCTGCTAAAGAGGAAGTTCATCACGTCGCCATCCTTGACCACGTAATCCTTGCCTTCGCTGCGCATCTTGCCGGCGTCCTTCGCGCCCTGCTCACCGGCGTAGGTGATGTAGTCATCAAAGGCAATGGTCTGGGCACGGATGTAGCCCTTTTCGAAGTCAGTGTGGATTACGCCGGCCGCCTGCGGGCCGGTGTCGCCCACATGGATGGTCCAGGCCCGCACTTCCTTGACACCCGCAGTGAAATAGGTCTGCAGGCCCAGCAGCTTGTAGGCCGCCATGATCAGCCGGTTGAGCCCCGGCTCGTCCTGACCGATTTCAGCCAGGAACATCTTCTTGTCCTCTTCCTCCATGTCAGCCATTTCGGCTTCCATCTTGGCGCAAATGGCGACCACGGGCGCATTTTGCGCAGCGGCAAAAGCCTGCAGGCGATCCAGAAACGGGTTATGGGTGAAGCCATCTTCAGCCACGTTGGCCACAAACATCGCCGGCTTGGCGGTGATGAGGAAAAACTGTGCCAGCAGCGGCAACTCCTCCTTGCTGAAAGACAGCGTGCGCACCGGCTTGGCTTCATTGAGCGCAGCCTGGCATTTCTCCAGAATGGCCACCAGCTTGATCGACTCCTTGTCACCCGAACGCGCGGTCTTGGTCACACGGTGCAAGGCTTTTTCAACCGCCATCAGGTCCGCCAGGCACAACTCGGTCTGGATCACTTCGATGTCCGAGATCGGGTCCACCTTGCCGGCCACATGGATGACGTTGTCATCCTCGAAGCAGCGCACCACATTGACCGTAGCGTCGGTTTCGCGGATATGCGCCAGAAATTTGTTGCCCAGACCCTCACCCGTGCTGGCCCCGGCCACCAGGCCTGCAATATCAACAAATTCGACGATCGCCGGCACGATTCTTTCGGGCTTGACGATCGCGGCCAATTGGATCAATCTCGCGTCAGGCACTTCGACCACGCCAATATTGGGTTCAATGGTGCAAAAAGGGTAGTTTTCCGCAGCGATTCCCGCTTTCGTCAAAGCATTAAACAGGGTGGATTTACCAACGTTGGGCAAGCCTACAATACCGCACTTCAAACTCATGAGAACCCTTCGAAAACAGGCTGAGAAGTGTATGCGATACGCGGCCGGAGCATTCGCCGCGATGCTGTTGACCGGATTGTTCGCCCTGTTTGCAACGCCGGTCATGGCCCAGACAGCAGTGTTGCTGGAAGATGCGGCCCCGGTTGTCGACTTGCAGGCAAAGGGTATGGTCTGGGTCGACGCGCAGGCGGAAACCACCATCGCACAGATGGTGGCGGGCAAGAACCGGCCCCTCATGCGACCGGCACAGGCCAATACCATCCACGCTCTGGGGCCCCACGCCGCCCTGTGGCTGCATTACCGGTTCATCAAGTCTCCCGACTCCAGTCAGAACTGGCTGCTTGAGTTCCCACTGCCCCTGCTGGATCTGGTCACTGTTTTTCAGCAAACCCAAACCGACGGATGGACCAGCCAGACGGCGGGGGATACGGTCGCAGTCTCGAGCTGGCCCGAGAGCGGGAGGTACGCGCAGTTTCATCTGGTGTTGCCGGACAGTCGTGTGCATGACGTGTATGTCCGTATCCAGCATGTCACCAAGGTCAACATCCCGGTCAATGTCATCTCCAGCAACGCCCGCAGCCACCGCCTGCAGGTGGAGTACATGATCATCGGCGTCGTTTTTGGCGCCCTGCTGTTGCTGATCGTGGCGGGTGCAGCACAAAGCTGGGTCTACCGTGACTGGGCCTACGGGTGGTATGCCGTCTACGCCTTCATCATGACCCTGGTCGTGGCCACCACCAGCGGCATGGCGGGTCACTTGGTCTGGAACGATTCTGCGGCCTGGAACAACGACGCACAGGGGTTTCTGGGCTTGCTGGGCGGCAGCACGGCCCTGCTGGTCATACGCAGCCTGTGCAGCCTGGCCGGGCGTCACCCCTGGGTCGATCGTATCGCCTATGGCACCGGTCTGGCGGGACCACTCGTTGCCCTGGGCTACCTGGCGCTGGATCGCCAGTGGGGGGTGCGTCTGATCGGCAGCTATCTGGCCGCGGTGGTCGTGATGGGGCTGACCAGCGCCTTCCTGGCATGGCGCAGGAAAGACGTGGTCGGCGCCTGGGTGCTTGTTGGCTTCACGCCCCTTGCGCTGGCCACCCTGCTGGTCGTCGCGCGAATTTTCGGCTTGATCCCCACCACCTGGTTGTCCCAGTATGCAGTCATGTTGTCCCTCGCTGTGGAGGTACCCATGCTGCTGGTGGCCCTGAACATCCGCTCGCGCGAGCGCCACGGCGTGGAGTCGCGCGAGCAGGCCATGTCCAGCCAGGATGCCCTGACCGGCCTGCTGGCCACCCATTTGTTTGACGACCGGCTTAAACAGGTGGTGTCGCGCGCCAGGCGCTACAAGGAGCCAGCCGCTGTGGTCTATGTGGAACTGGTGAACTACGGCTACGTCAAGCGAACCTACGGCATTGCAGTTGCCGAACAAAGCCTGCTGCGCAGCGTGATCAAGTTGCGCAGGATTTTGCGTGACGTGGACACGGTCGGCCGGGTGGACGAGGCGCGCTTTGGCCTGATCATGGAGGGCGTTTCATCACGCGGGCCTGTGACGGAGCTGGCGGCACGCCTGATCGCCGCCGGCCTGATGCCGCTCAAAGGCCTCAAGCCGGAGGTGGTGCTGCAGTTTCACATCGCTGGCGTGCTGCTCGACGAGCGCCTCATGGACGGGCCCGAGCTGTCAAGCGCGCTGGGAGACCTGCTGGCCAGCATGGCCGCCCGCACCCGCAGACCCATCCGCTTTCTTGAGCCGGAGTTGACCCGGCCCCAGCCCCTGGAGCCAGACTCAGGACTGGACGACAGCGACGTCGTCTACAGCGAGCCGTCCCGCCAGTCGGTGCCGTGACCCGCAGCGGCCTTATGCAAAAACGTAATTGGCCGCGATGTCCTGTCCGAGTTTGAGCAGGTGCTCGTCGCCGCGCTGCACGATGGCATTCATGCCGAAAGTCAGCGCGCCCTTGACGCGTGCATCCTGCCTGTAGGTCTGCAGCATGTCGCCAACCTCCGGGCTGGCGATGGCCGTGAGCGGATCGATATTCGGAATGGGGCAGCGCAGGCAGGGCTTGACGGCTCTGAGTTTCACCACGCCCTGGCCGGTGGTAATTTCCAGCAGATCCAGGCGGTCTTCGTCGTGGGGCGCAAGCTCGCTGGCGCCTGCGCGGTGACCGAGAACGATGTTGGGCCGAAACCGCGCCATGACCACCGGTGCCACGCCCCGCGCGGCCAATTTTGCGTTCAGGTGGTCGAGGGACGCCTGGCTGACGACCACCAGCGGGAAACCATCACTGAACTGGTTGGGCGCCTCCTGCTCACCCGTCCACTGGGGACTGGACAGCCGCTTGTGCGCCGGGTCAAAGCGCACCAGCCGCAAGCGTGCACCGAGGAAATCGCTGAACCACTGCGCAGCGATGGGGCCCATGTCGTAGGCCGGCACCTCGTCGTCCCAGACTCGCACGCGCACCGCTTCTTCCACCTGGTCAAGTGCCACGTGCAGCGCAAGCATGCCGGGGGCGCGCAGCACCATGTCATGGTGTTTCAGCTGGGGCTGGATCAAGGCCATGCGCGGCATCTCGCGCTGCGTCACAAAAACGCCGCGCTCGTCCACCACCATCCAGGCCCGGTCAAACTCCAGACCGGTCTCCAGAAGCAGGGCTTCCCGCACCTCGACGCCGGCGCAACTTTTCACCGGATAGACCCACAGCCCCGCAATGGTCGCCAACAGGTCAGATGTTTCACTCAATGATTCAGTCACTTGCCAATTCCCTTCAGATTTCACGTCAAGCATGCGCCAACTGCCCGATTTTGCACTGCCTCCTAAAATGAGCCATGTCCAAGCCATTTGATGTGTGTATTCGCGGCAGCGGCGTGGTGGGACGCACGCTTGCCCTTTTGCTGGCTCGCGAGCGCCTGCGCGTTGCGCTGGTGGAGCGCCCGCCGCAGGCAGCGCCTGCCGCGCCCGATGTGCGCGCCTACGCGCTGAATCAGGCGTCGCGGCAACTGCTGGAATCCCTCAAAGCCTGGCCTGAGGCCGCATTTGCCACCCCCGTGACCGAAATGCGGGTCTGGGGCGACGATGGGGGCCGGCTCGATTTTTCCGCGCAAGCCGGCGCAACCGGAGCATTGGCCTGGATTGTTGATGTTCCGGCGCTGGAGTCGCAGATCACCGGGGCCCTGCGCTTTCAGCCCGGGGTAGAGATCGTGCCTGCGCCCGTCACAGCGGCGCTCAGCGTGATTTGCGAGGGCCACAAAAGCAGCAGCCGCGACGAATTTGGCGCCATGTGGACGGCCAGGCCGTACGCGCAAAAAGCCGTGGCTGCGCGCCTGCACAGCGGGCAGCCTCACCGCGGCGTGGCGCGCCAATGGTTTCACAAGGGCGAAATCCTGGCTCTTTTGCCAATGTCCGGCGCGCAGGGGAACTCTGTGGCGCTGGTCTGGTCTGTCTCTGTGGAGCGCGCCTCGGCACTGGAGAAGTTGTCCAGTGAAGAGTTTTCTGTCGCCGTGCAGGCAGCCTGCCATGAGGCGTCCGAGGAAGTGGGCCGTCTGGAGCTGGTGAGTGAGCGCTGCAGCTGGCCCTTGACCCTGTCGACTGCCGAAAGGTGGACCGGGCCGGGATGGGCACTTGCTGGCGATGCCGCGCACACCGTCCATCCGCTGGCAGGGCAGGGTTTGAACCTGGGACTGGCTGATGCGGCCGGTCTGGCCACAGTGATCCGCGAACGGGAGTACTGGCGCGGCCTAGGCGACGAGAAGTTGCTGCGGCGTTATGAACGCGCTCGCAAGGCTGACGTGGCTGCCATGGGGGCCATCACTGATGGATTGCACGGCTTGTTTGCGCAAGATGACGCGCGCTTGCAGCTCCTGCGCAATTGGGGAATGAATGCTTTTGCAGCCAGCGGCCCGCTCAAAAACTGGGTAACCCGCCAGGCCATGGGTTTATAGATCGGAAACATCAATGCTTTTCAAATCAATCGCCGCCGTCCTGCTGGCCCTCGGCCTGGGCAGCGCCCTTGCTGACGATGCAGCCATACGAAAAAACCTCGCCGAAAGACTGCCCGGCCTTCCGAAAATCGACGAGATCAGCAAGACCCCCATGCCCGGGCTGTACGAACTGCGCGTCAACGGCAACCAGATTTTTTACACCGACAGCGAAGGCCACTTCCTGATCCAGGGCAGCCTGCTGGACACCCGGCAGCGCCGCGATCTGACCGAAGAGCGTATCGACAAACTCAACGCGGTCGCCTTCGATGCCTTGCCCCTGAAAGACGCCTTCACCATCGTGCGCGGCAACGGCAAGCGCAAACTTGCCGTCTTCGAAGACCCCAATTGCGGCTATTGCAAGCGCTTTGAGCGAGACCTGCAAAAGGTCAGCGATGTCACCATTCACTTGTTTCTGTACCCCATCCTCAGCCCCGACTCCACGGAAAAATCCAGAAACGTCTGGTGCGCCAAAGACCGGGGCAAGGCCTGGCAGGACATGATGGTTCGCGATCAGGCGGTGACGTCTGCCAGCTGTGACGCCAGCGCGCTGACCCGCAATATCGAATTTGGCAAGAAGTACCGCATCACTGGCACGCCCACCCTGATCTTCGCCGACGGCTCGCGTGTCCCGGGCGCCATCGCAGCCGAGCAGGTGGAAAAATACCTGAACGCTGCCAAAGCTCCCTGATCATCGCGTCATTCTTGATCAAATTCTGTTGTCGCCCTTTATTGACGGCGAAAGTTTGCTCTATTTTTGATAGCAATTTATTGCTTGCCCCAGCCTTGCTGCTGGAGGCAGGCAACCCGCCCGGGATGCCTGGGTTATTCTTTTAGCCTATGCCCACCATCCGTCGTCAGCCCGCCGTCCCTTTGTCTGCCGGCATTGCCTACCGCATCGAACCCGCCGACATTCACGCCCACCTGTTTCGCGTCACCCTCACCATCGCCAGACCCGCCGAGCTGCAGAAGCTCGCGCTGCCCGTCTGGATTCCAGGCAGCTACCTGGTGCGCGAGTTCTCCCGCAACCTGCAGGGCCTGCGGGCAAAACAGGGAACACGTACCCTTTCGAGCAGCCAGATTTCGCAGATCGACAAATGCAGCTGGGAAATACGCTGCGCCGCGGACAAGGCGCTGGTGGTCAGCTATGAGGTCTATGCCAATGACAACTCGGTACGCGCCGCCTGGCTGGACACCGGCCGGGGCTTCTTCAATGGCAGCTCCATGTGTCTGCAAGTCGAGGGACAAACACACGGTATCCACAGGCTCGACCTCCCGGCCCATCCGGCGGCAGCCGGATGGAGCGTAGCAACCGGCCTGCCCGCGCTAAAGGTCAACAAGCGGGGGTTTGGCTCTTATCAGGCCGCCAACTACGATGAGCTGGTGGACTGCCCGGTGGAGATGGGTACATTCTGGAGCGGCAGTTTTGTCGCCTGCGGCGTGCCCCACCGCTTTGTTGTGGCGGGCGCGGCGCCGGGATTTGATGGAGAGCGCCTGCTGGCGGACACGCGCAAGATCTGTGAAGCGCAGATCCGTTTCTGGCATGGCGGCAAGAAGCCGCCCCACAAGAACTACCTTTTCATGCTCAATGCGGTGGACGACGGCTACGGCGGTCTGGAGCACCGCAACTCGACCGCACTGATCTGTAACCGCAAGGACCTGCCGCGCAAGGGCGACACCAAAACGTCCGAGGGCTACACCACCTTGTGCGGATTGATCAGTCACGAGTATTTTCACACCTGGAACGTCAAGCGATTGCGGCCTGTGGAGTTTGAGCAGTACCGCTATGGCAGCGAAAACTACACGCAGCTGCTCTGGTTTTTTGAGGGCTTCACCAGTTACTACGACGACCTGCTGCTGCGCCGCGCCGGCTTGCTGGATGATGCTGGCTACCTCAAGCTCCTGAACAAGACCATCAATCAGGTGATGCAAACCCCGGGCCGCCTGATCCAGTCGCTGGCGCAAGCCAGCTTCGACGCCTGGGTGAAGTACTACCGCCAGGACGAGAACACCCCCAATGCCACTGTCAGCTACTACACCAAAGGTGCACTGGCCGCGCTGTGTTTTGACTTGACCCTGCGAGGCGAAAGCAAGCCCGGCACGGCGGCAACGCTGGACAACGTGATGCGACGGCTGTGGCTGCATTGCAAGGCGGGCCCGATGCGGGAATCCGATTTTTCCGCCGCATTGCAGGAAATCGGTGGGCGCTCCTATGCTCGGGAGATCGCCAGCTGGGTGCATGGCACCGGCGAATTGCCGCTGAAGGAACTGTTGCAGCGCCACGGCATTGCCGTGATGGAGGAGCCGGCGCAACTGGCCCAGGCGCTGGGCCTGCGTGTACAGGAAGCCGGTGGTGTGCAGATCAAGACCGTCATGCGCGGTGGGGCAGCCGAACGCGCCGGCTTTACGGCAGGCGATGAATGGCTTGGCGTGGAAGCACCTGCTGCGGGCTCGGGCAAAAAAGCAGCCGCAGGGAGAGCCGCCGGCTGGCGGCTGGGCAAGCTCGACGACCTGCCGCTGTATGCGGGCGAGAGCAAAAAAGTCGTGGCGCTGGTGGCGCGCGACAGGCGCCTGCTGCGCCTGGACCTGGTGATACCCCCCTCCACGACCACCTGGCGCCTGGTGCTCAGGGAGACGGCACTTGCACAGAAGTGGCTGGCACCCGGCTGACGTGGGCTCAGCCTGCGGGCATTTGCGCTTCGATCTCGGCGACGAAACGATCGGCCTCGGCAGTGCCTTTGACCTCCCGGACGATCTCACGTGCGCGCTTGATCGCGGCGATAAAATCCGGCAGTTCGCGCGCTGCTTCGATCTTGATGCACAGCGGCTCGGCCATCGGGCCCAGCATGTGCTCAAGCAAATGAGAGGAAAAAAGCCGCGCCTCCGCAAGATTGGCCGCACGCACCGGTGCAGCCGCTGGAGAAGCTGCCGGCGCAAGCGCCGCCGGCATGGTTTTTTCTTCAACGGCCATCGCCTCTACCAGGCCTTCGCTTTCGAGCTCCGCCAGGCGCTCCGGGTCGCCCAGCGCAGTGGCGATGGTTGTCAACTCCTCCTGGGTGCGCTTGCCGTCCACCATGATCAGCAGCGAACGCAGCTTGGGGGCCAGGCCCGATTGCCGGTTGGCAATGGCTTGTGCACCCTTCGGTGTCTTCTGGTAAATCGCTTGCTTGTTGACCATGGCGTCTCACTCCAAAGCTTGTTATAAGGTCAGTGTATGACCGAAACAAGGTCACGTCGAGGGGGTTTCCATCCGGGAACATCCGGATGCACAACACCCCACACCGGTCCTTGTCAGCGCCTTCTGTCGAGCACCCGCCTGGCCTTGCCGCCGCTGCGCTCCACACCACCTTCAGCTCGCAATTCGATCGCGGCAGTGGTACCGACGTAGGCCTTGATCTCATGCTGCAACTGCCGCGCTGCGGCCTGGACTGCAGCACTGTCCGGAGCCAGACCGGGCCGGACCTCCACCGCCACCGTCAGGGCATCCATGGCGCCTTCGCGCGTCAGGATGCACTGGTAGTGCGGCGCCAGCTCTGCCCGTTTGAGGATCAACTCCTCGATTTGCGTGGGGAACACGTTGACGCCGCGCACAATCATCATGTCGTCGCTGCGGCCGGTGATTTTTTCCATGCGGCGCATGCTGCGTGCGGTACCGGGCAGCAAGCGCGTCAAATCACGGGTGCGGTAGCGAATGATGGGCAGGGCCTCCTTGGTGAGGCTGGTGAACACCAGCTCGCCAATCTGCCCGTCTTCAAGCAAGGCACCCGTCTCCGGGTCAATGATCTCGGGATAGAAGTGGTCTTCCCAGACCGTCGGCCCATCCTTGGTCTCCACACATTCACTGGCCACCCCTGGACCAATGACTTCACTCAGTCCGTAAATATCCACTGCATCGATGCCCATGCGTTGCTCTATCGCGCGGCGCATGTCGTTGGTCCACGGTTCTGCGCCGAAGATGCCGGTGCGAAGGCTGGATTCGGCAGGTGACAAACCCTGCTTCTCGAACTCGTCGGCAATCGCCAGCATGTAGCTGGGCGTCACCATGATGATGTCAGGCTTGAAGTCAACGATCAGTTGCACCTGGCGCTCGGTTTGCCCGCCACCAAAGGGCACAACCGTCAGGCCCAGTTTTTCCGCACCGTAGTGCGCGCCCAGACCGCCGGTGAACAAGCCGTAGCCATAGCTGACATGCACCAGATCGCCCGGCCTGGCACCTGCGGCACGTATGCTGCGAGCGACGCAGGCTGACCACATGTCCACATCGTTGCGCGTATAGGCCACCACCGTAGGTTTGCCGGTCGTGCCGCTGGACGCATGGAGACGCACGCACTGCTCCCGCGGAACTGCCAGCATGCCAAAGGGGTAGCTGTCACGCAGGTCGTGCTTGGTGGTGAAGGGGAATTTCGCCAGGTCTGCCAGTGACCGGCAATCATCGGGGTGCACGCCTGCCGCGTCAAACTTCGCCCGGTACACGGGCGAGTTCGCATAGGCATGGCGCAAGGTCGACTGCAGGCGTTTGAGCTGCAAGGCGCTCAGTTCGTCGAGGCTGGCCTTTTCGATGGAATCCAGTGGAAAACCGGTCATGGCAGTTCAATCACCTGACCGGCGATCTGCGCGCTTTTGCCACGAAACATGGCCACGACCTCGCCCCGCTGGTTGCTGACTTTCATGTCGTAAATGCCATGCCGGCCCTGCAGCGTCTGCTCGGCGCCCTCGCAGGTCAGCACATCGCCGAGCTGCCCCGGCTTGAGAAATTCAATGCTGCAACCCGCTGCCACCGCGACCTTGTTGTGGCTGTTGCAGGCGAAGGCAAAGGTTGAATCGGCCAGGGTGAAAATCAGCCCGCCGTGGCAGATCCTGTGTCCATTGAGCATGGCTTCGCGTACTTCCATGCGCATCACTGCGCGGCCCGGCTCGCAGTTGATGAGCTCCATCTGCAGGAACTCGCGCGAGGCGCGGTCTGCGGCAAACATGACCTCGCCTACGGTCCGGGCCAAAGTTTTGGCGTCCATGTCAGTGACCCTTGAATGCCGGCGGGCGCTTTTCAAGAAAGGCCGTCACGCCTTCGATGTAGTCGTGGGTGCGGCCCAAGGCCGCCTGGGTATCGCGCTCGCGGTCCAGCTGTGCGTCCAGGCCATTGGCAGCCCCTTCATGCATGAGCCGGCGCGTCTCGACCAGTGCGCGGGTCGGCATCGAAGCCAGACGGCGGGCCAGCGCCATGGCTGTGTCCACGCAGTCCTCACCCTCCGCGGCCACGTCCCAGATCATTCCCCAGTCCCTGGCATCCTTCGCCCCGAGCTTGTCGCCGAGCATCGCAGCGCCCAACGCCCGGGCCAGCCCCAGCCGCTTGACCAGAAACCAGGTCCCGCCGGCATCCGGGACCAGACCGATTTTGCTGAAGGCCTGGATAAAGCTGGCGGTCGGCGCGGCGATGGCCAGGTCGCAGGTCATGGCCAGCGAAGCGCCCGCCCCTGCGGCGACGCCGTTGACCGCTGCAATGGTAGGCATGCGCAGGGTTTGCAAACGCCTTACCGTGGGGTTGAAGGCCTGGTCAATCACCGGGCCGGGGTTGGCCCGTTCCATCAAATCGGGGCCGGGTGCGAAGTCAAACTCACCGAGATCGGCACCAGCACAAAATCCGCGTCCGGCGCCAGTGATGACCAGGGCCCGCACTGCTGGGTTGGCCTCCGCGCGATCCAGCGCCGCCCAGAGATCGTGGTGCATCTGCCGGGTGAAGCTGTTCAGCGCCTGCGGGCGGTTGAGTGTGAGCAAGGCAACAGCGCCATGCTCTGTGTACAGAACGGTGGGCTCGGCTGACGGCTGGGAACGGACATCGGGCATAAACATCTCCTGCGGCGAATTTAGCATTAACCGACCCACCGGTCGGTTAATATTTTCCCTTGCCTGCGACCATGTGGCGCATGGCATGATTCGCACCAGAGGACCCGACCATGACATATGAAATGATAGTGAGCAAAACCGAAGGCCGCGTGGGCATCATCACCCTGAACAGGCCCAAGCAGCTCAACGCCCTGAACGACCAGTTGATGGACGAGCTGGGCTCGGCGCTGAAGGCTTTTGACGCCGATGACAACATTGGCTGCATGATCCTGACCGGCAGCGAAAAAGCCTTCGCGGCAGGCGCCGACATAGGCGCCATGGCCGGCTACAGCTTTGCCGATGCCTACAAAGGCGATTACATCACCCGCAACTGGGAGCAACTACGGACCATCCGCAAACCGGTGATTGCCGCGGTGAGCGGCTTCGCTCTTGGCGGCGGCTGCGAGCTGGCCATGATGTGTGACTTCATCATCGCTGCGGACAACGCAAAATTCGGTCAGCCCGAAATCAAGCTGGGCATCATCCCCGGCTCCGGCGGCACGCAGCGCCTGCCGCGCGCGGTCGGCAAGGCCAAGGCCATGGACCTGGTGCTGACCGGCCGCATGATGGACGCCGCCGAAGCCGAGCGCAGCGGCCTGGTCAGCCGGGTCGTGGCGCTGGACAAGCTGATGGAAGAAGCACTGGGGGCGGCACTGCAGATTTGCGACTACGGACAAATCGCCGTCATGGCGGCCAAGGAATCGGTCAATCGCGCCTACGAGGGCACCCTCGCTGACGGCGTCATGTTTGAACGGCGCCTGTTTCATGCGATGTTCGCGACCAGCGACCAGAAGGAAGGCATGGACGCCTTTGTCAACAAACGCAAGCCGGCATTTACAAACAAGTAGAGCTCCCACGGTCTCTCTACTGGCGTGTAGCTCCCTGCCCCCCGAGGGGGCCGCTGCGCCTGCGGACCGGCAGAGCCGGATCCGCGGCCCCTGCTTGAAAAGAGTCTCCGGCGAATGGCCGCCCAGCCTGGCTATAATATTGGTCGCGCGGTGATATAGCTCAGTTGGTTAGAGCGCAGCATTCATAATGCTGATGTCGGTGGTTCAAGTCCACCTATCACCACCACGTTTTTCAGGGCCTCAGAGGTAAATTCTTCTGGGGCTTTATCACTTCACAGCCTCTGGATAAATACCATGAAACGCTGCATGCAATATCTTCTCAAGGCGTGGCTGCCCATGACGCTGGCGATGCTGACCAGCCTGTCGGCGCTGCCCGCATTGGCACAGACAGAATCCGCCGCTCCCCTGAATGTCCGCAACTTCCCGAAAGCCGCCGTGCGCGGCGTGCTGGTAGTGCGCGCGCCTCCGGAGATCAGCATGAACGGCAAGGCAGACCGCCTGTCACCGGGGGCCCGCATCCGTAACGCCAACAACAACTACGTGGTCTCAGGCGTGCTCGTGGGCCAGGAACTGCCAGTCAACTACACGCGCGACAGCGCCGGCCTGGTCCATGAGGTGTGGATACTCAATGCCGAAGAGGTCAAGGAAAAACGCGCCGGCTTGCCCACGCGCAGTTTCAGTTTTGGCTTCGAGGCCGCGCCTGTCCCGCAGGATGACGGCAAGACACCTTACAACCAGTTGCCGCGCTATAAATAACGGCTATCCGCTGTTTACTTGCGCCAATCGCCACTTTGCCCTTGTATGAAGGGCACTTGTTGCTACTCTTTCAATAGCACCTCATGAGCAAAAAAGTCTTTATCAAAACCTTCGGCTGCCAGATGAACGAGTACGACTCGGGAAAAATGTCCGACGTGCTGCATGCCGCGCAGGGGTACGAGCCAACCAGCAACGTCGATGAAGCTGATCTGATCCTGTTCAACACCTGTTCGGTGCGTGAAAAAGCGCAGGAAAAGGTGTTCAGCGACCTGGGGCGCGTCAAACATCTGAAGAAAAAGGGTGTGCTGATCGGTGTGGGCGGATGTGTGGCAAGCCAGGAAGGTGAGGCCATCATTGAACGGGCGCCTTATGTGGACGTGGTGTTCGGGCCGCAAACCCTGCACCGCCTGCCCGACCTGCTGACCCAACGCATCAGCCAGGGGCGTTCACAGGTCGACATCAGCTTTCCCGAGATCGAAAAATTTGACCATCTGCCGGCCGCCCGTGTGGATGGTGCGAGCGCCTTTGTCAGCATCATGGAGGGCTGCTCCAAATACTGCAGCTATTGCGTGGTTCCCTACACCCGCGGCGAAGAAGTCTCGCGTCCCTTTGAAGACGTGCTGGTCGAAGTCGCCGGCCTGGCTGACCAGGGGGTGCGCGAAGTGACGCTGCTGGGCCAGAACGTCAACGCCTACCGTGGCGCCATGGGCAGCACCGCCGAGATCGCCGACTTCGCCACGCTGCTCGAGTACGTGTCTGACATTCCCGGCATAGCGCGCATCCGCTATGTCACCAGTCACCCCAATGAATTCACCCAGAGCCTGATCGATGCCTACGGCAAGCTGCCCAAGCTGGTGAACCACCTGCACCTGCCGGTGCAGCACGGCTCGGACCGCATCCTCATGGCCATGAAACGCGGCTACACCGCCATGGAGTACAAAAGCACTGTCCGTAAACTCCGTGCGGTTCGCCCGGATCTGGCGATGAGCAGCGATTTCATCGTCGGCTTTCCTGGCGAAACCGACGACGATTTCAGCAAGATGATGAAGCTGATCAACGACGTTGGCTACGACACTTCCTTCAGCTTCATCTTCAGCCCCCGGCCGGGGACGCCCGCCGCCAACCTGGCGGACGACACGCCGCACGCGGTCAAGCTGCAGCGCCTGCAGGTGCTGCAGGCCACGATTGACGACAGTGTGCGCGCCATCAGCGCCAGCCGGCTGGGCACGGTGCAGCGTATTCTGGTGGAGGGTGCTTCACGCAAGGACCCGGCAGAGCTGATGGGCCGCACCGAATGCAACCGTGTCGTCAACTTCAGGGGCCCGGCCCGTTTGATCGGCCAGATGATTGATGTGACCATCACCGAAGCCTCGCAGCGTTCGCTGCGCGGTGAAGTTTTGCGCGCGGCCGAAGCGCTGTCCGCCTGAGCCGGGCGTGGCAAGCTCGTGCGGCAAGCGCATTTGCTACAAATGTAATAGCAAACTATTCCCGACCTTAAAGGGCAGGAAGCAGTTTTCGCTTACAAGATCCGGCAGATCAGAACTTGGGCATGCCTTTCATGCCGCCCATGCGCTTCATCATCTTCATCATCCCGCCGCCCTTCATCTTCTTCATCATTCCCTGCATCTGCTCAAACTCATTGAGCAGGCGGTTGACCTCCTGAACCTGGACACCGGAGCCGGCCGCAATGCGGCGCTTGCGCGTGGCCTTGATCAGCTCTGGCTTGCGCCGTTCCAGTGGCGTCATGCTCTGGATGATGCCTTCCTTGCGGCGTATGTCTTTTTCGGCCTTGTCCATATCGACCTGGCCAGCCTTGGCCGCCATCTGGGCCGGCAACTTGTCGAGCAGGCTGGACAAGCCACCCATGTTTTTCATCTGTTGCAACTGGCTCAGGAAATCATTGAGGTCAAAGCCGCTGCCGGACTTCATCTTGGCCGCGAGCTTCTGCGCCGCCTGCACGTCCACGCCAGCGGTGACCTGCTCAACGAGCGCCAGGATGTCACCCATACCGAGAATGCGCCCGGCATGGCGCTGGGCGTCAAAGACTTCCAGCCCGTCGATCTTTTCGCTGGTGCCCGAAAACTTGATGGGCGCGCCGGTGATCTGCCGCACGCTGAGCGCCGCGCCGCCGCGCGAGTCACCGTCGGTCTTGGTCAGGATGATGCCAGTCAGCGGCAGCGCTTCCTTGAAGGCCTTGGCGGTGTTGATCGCGTCCTGACCCTGCATCGCATCGACGACAAACAGGGTTTCCACCGGATTGAGCGCCGCATGCAGGCCCTTGATCTCGGCCATCAGCGCTTCATCGATCGCCAGCCGGCCGGCGGTGTCGACCAGCAACACGTCAAAGAAATGCTTGCGGGCGTAGTCCAGCGCGGCCAAAGCGATGTCCACCGGTTTTTGATCGGCGCTGCTGGGAAACCATTCGGCGCCGGCCTGCTTCGTCACTGTCCTGAGCTGCTCGATGGCGGCCGGGCGGTAGACGTCACCAGAAACTGTCAGTACTTTTTTCTTGCGCTTTTCGATCAGGTGTTTGGCCAGTTTGGCCGTGGTCGTGGTCTTGCCTGCACCCTGCAAACCAGCCATCAGGATCACCGCCGGTGGCTGGGCCGCAAGGTTGATGTCGCTGACACCTTCGCCCATGGTGGCAGCCAGTTCGCGATTGACAATGCTGACCAGCACCTGCCCGGGCGACAGGGAGCTCATGACCTCCTGCCCCAGCGCCTTGTCCTTGACGCGGGCAATGAAGTCACGCACCACCGGCAAGGCCACATCGGCCTCGAGCAGGGCCATGCGCACCTCGCGCAGCATGTCCTGCACATTGGATTCGGTGATGCGGGCCTGGCCACGCATTTCCTTGACGAGGCGGGAAAGTTTGTCGGAGAGGGCTGAGGCCATGAATAAGCTCCACAACTGGAGCGAAAAGGGAGTCAAAGAAGGGACCCGGCAGGCGGTCCAGAAGCTAAACTGTAGCCATGATTTTAACTTTGAGCGCTGGGTGGGGTCTGGCCGTGGGCGTGGGCGCAGCGCTGGCCTATGCCATCCTGGCGCTGGCGACCCCGCGTCTGGGCAACGGGGCAACACGCGCTGTATTGGCAGCGGCATGGCTGCTGCACGCTCTGGCTCTTGCCGACGGCCTGCTCGGCGAGCCGCCACGCTTCGGTTTTGCACCCGCCCTGTCCATGACCGTCTGGCTGGTATTGAGCGTTTATGCCGTGGAAAGCCGGCTGTTTCCGCAACTCAGGGCGCGCTGGGCGCTTGCGGGTTTGGGCACGGCGGCGGTTTTGCTCGCGCTGGCGTTTCCGGGCTCAAGTTATCACCGGGTAGCCTCGCCGTGGTTGCCCTTGCACTGGGCTTTGGGCATTGCCTCCTATGGCCTGTTCGCCGCAGCCGTGGTGCACGGCGGCTTGATGAACCGCTCCGAGCGCTCGATCCGTTCGGCGACGCAACCCGACACTGGCGTGCCGCTGTTGACGCTGGAGCGACTGACTTTCCGTTTTGTCCAGGCCGGCTTCGTGCTCCTGACCGCCACGCTGCTGGTGGGCTGGCTGTTTGCTGAAAATCTCTATGGCCCCGGCCTGGCCGCGCAATGGAATCACAAAACCGTGTTTTCGGTGCTGGCCTGGCTGACCTTTGCGGGGCTGCTGGCAGGCCGCGTGTACCTGGGCTGGCGCGGACGCCAGGCGGTGCGTGTGCTTTACCTTGGTTCGGGCCTGCTGCTGCTCGGCTACGTGGGTTCGCGCTTTGTACTTGAAGTCGTTTTAAAGCGCGTATGAAATACCTGATCGTTCTGGTGGTGATCCTGGTGGGCGTCTGGTTCTGGCGCAACAACCGGCGTACCGAATTGAGAAACAAACCACCGCGGCCATCCGCTCCACCCGTGGCGGGGCCGCACCAGCAAGCCACCGAAGTGGTGGCGTGTGCGCTCTGTTCGCTTCACTTGCCGCGCACCGACGCACTGCCCGGCAGTCGTGGCCTGTATTGCAGCGATGCGCACCGCCGCGAGGCGGAAACCTGATGCGGCTGGATCCTGGCAACTCCTGGTTTGAACCGGTGAATGCCCATCCCGGCGCCTGGGAATCGGACGCCGGCGGCGAATCCTTCGGCCGGTTGTGGCGGGCCTTCATGACAGCCCGCGTCACGATCGCAAGCGTGCTGCTTGCCCTCCAGGCGTCCATTTACGCATTGGGCCAACCACTGCGCGAAGGCATGATCCTGCTGTGCGTCGCCTATTTCGCAGCCACCCTGGCAGTGCGCGTATGGGCCCACCCCAAGCCCGCAGGCAGCACCTTTGACGCGCAGTGGGTATCGACGGTCGGCGTTGATGTTCTGGCATTTTCCGCGCTGAACTTCCTGCAGTCGGGCTCCATCAACTACACCGCGCTGTTTGCCCTGCCGGTACTGCTGGCCTCCGTGCTGGGGCCCATCTTGCTGGCCATGGGCACTGCGGCCAGTGTGACGCTGCTGCTGCTGGCGGACGCCTGGTGGGTGTCGCTGCAGAACATGGGCGAATCCACTGCCCGCTTTCTCCAGGCAGGGCTGAGCGGTTCCGGCTTTTTTGTGGTGGCCTTGCTGGCCAACCAGCTGGCTCTGCGCCTGTCACGGGAACAGCGGCGCGCCGCAAGCAGCCAGTCGATTGCGCGCATGCAGACACAGGTCAACGAGCTGGTCATTGATACGCTGGTCGACGGCGTGCTGGTTGTCGACACCAATGGCATCGTGCGCGCTGCCAATCCGGCATCGCGCCGACTGCTGACCACGCAGGGCCTGGTCCGCAATGCCCCATTCATGCTCGCAGCCGAAGCTGCCTGGCAACCACTGGTGGAACTGGCCCAGCTGACCTTCCAGCGCGGCGCGCTTCAACAAGCCGACATCAATCTGGAACAACCCACCCGCCGCGCCAGGCGCCTGCATGTGCGCACACGCCTGGCAGCTTCCCGCGATGGCTCCGAAGAGAACCTGTGCGTGATGTTTCTGGAGGACCTGCGTGAAATGGAAGCCCGGGTGCGTACCGAAAAAATGGCGGCGATGGGCCGCATGTCGGCAGCAGTGGCCCATGAAATACGAAATCCGCTGGCAGCCATCGTGCAGGCCAACGCCCTGCTGGAGGAAGATCTGCAGGATGCAGGCCACCGGCAACTGACAGGCATGGTGACGCAGAATGCGCAACGCCTTGCGCGCATTGTCGAGGAGATACTCAATATCTCGCGTGTGCAGGAACAGGCCCCCCAAGGTCAGACGCAAGCCTTGTTTCTGGACGGCGCCGTACAAAAAATCTGCTCCGACTGGGCACAGCAAAACACTTCCGGCCACCGGCTCGCCGTCAGGCAGGACTCGGCGCAGGCGACGGTCCTGTTCGAGCCTGAACACCTGCGGCGCCTGCTGGTCAACCTGCTGGACAATGCCATGCGCTACGCCAGCGCGACGGCAGGTGCGATACAGGTAAGCACCGAGCTGCCTGCCTCAAACCAGGCCAGGCTGTCCGTCTGGAGCGACGGTCAACCTCTGGAAAAAACCGTTCAGTCGCATTTGTTCGAGCCTTTCTTCTCGTCGGAAAGCCGCTCCAGCGGCTTGGGGCTCTATATATGCAGGGAACTGTGCGAACGCCATGGTGCACTGATCGGCTATCAGCGAACAACGCAAAACGCCGTGGAGGGCAATGAATTTTTTGTCATCTTCAGGCTGGCGTCTGCAGATGCCCCCCTCGCACCATCGCTTTTTGATATTCAACCGGCCTGATACTTCGAGACCTGCCCATGAGTACCCCCCATCAGGCGCACATACTGGTTATCGACGACGAGCCCGACCTGCGCACGCTCTACGAACTCACCCTGTTGCGGGAAGGCTACCGGGTGGAGGCCGCAGCCGACCTGGCGCAGGCCCGGCTTCAGCTCCAGGAAAAGCGCTTTGATGCCGTCATCACTGACATGCGCCTGCCGGACGGATTGGGGCTTGAACTGCTTCGTGAAATGGTTACCCAGCAACGTCCGGAACGCTGCGTTGTCATCACGGCCCACGGGTCTGCGGACAACGCGGTGGAAGCCTTGAAGGCCGGCGCATTTGACTACCTCACCAAGCCCGTGGATCTCAAGCAATTTCGCAACGTGGTCGCATCTGCCATTCAGGGCTCTGCAAGCGTGACGGGACTGGCCGGCAAACCCGCCGGTGACGCCCGGGTCGCGGCAACCAGGTCAGCCCGGCCGGGCGAGCTTGTGCCGGCCTTGCAGCGCATTGTTGGCGAATCTGCGGTGATGCAATCGGTCAAATCGCGTATCGTCAAGGTCGCAGGAAGCATGGCTCCCGTGCTGATTCATGGTGAGTCGGGCACTGGCAAGGAACTGGTGGCACGCGCGGTGCACGATTGCAGCCATCGTGCCGCCGGGCCATTTGTAGCCGTCAATTGCAGCGCCATTCCCGAAAATTTGCTGGAGGCGGAATTTTTCGGCGCCCGCAAAGGGGCCTACACCGGCTCGGGCCAGGACCGCCTCGGTTATTTTCAGGCCGCCCAGGGCGGCACGCTTTTTCTGGACGAAATCGGGGATCTGCCGCTCGCCATGCAATCCAAGTTGCTGCGCGCCATTCAGGAGCGGGTGGTTCGCCCCCTGGGGTCCACCCATGAAGACACGGTCGATGTCCGCATCGTCAGCGCAACCCACAAAGCGCTGGGCGCCGAGGTCTCCAGCGGCACCTTTCGGCAGGACCTGTATTACCGGCTCAACGTCATCGAGATCAAAGTCCCGCCCCTGCGCGAGCGCCGGGAAGATCTGCCCGTGCTGTGCCGGGATCTGCTGGACAGGATTTGTGAAGAATCGGGATTTCGTGTGCCTGACCTGTCTGCCGAGGTGTTCGCCACCCTGCAAGCCCATCCCTTCGACGGCAATGTGCGGGAACTCGAGAATCTCCTGCACCGCGCCGTGGCACTCGGCGAAGGCGGT
The DNA here is from genome assembly GCA_021731285.1 of Polaromonas sp. Classification (GTDB taxonomy): domain Bacteria; phylum Pseudomonadota; class Gammaproteobacteria; order Burkholderiales; family Burkholderiaceae_C; genus Polaromonas. The sequence goes on from JAKFXR010000107.1 coordinate 24,420, forward strand.
GCACTGCAACTCGAATCTCCACAGATGGACAGCATGCCCGCCTCCATGGAGGCCGCCAATCCCGTGGCGGTGCCAGAGAACCTGCAGGACTTTCTGGACAACCAGGAGCGCGACATTCTCTCCAAGGTATTGCAGGAAACGGGTTTTAACCGTACCGCTGCGGCAACCAAGCTGGGTTTGAGTCTGCGCCAGATCCGTTACCGCATCGCCCGCCTCAACATCCTCACCCCTGGCGGCGATGCCACTACCGATGAGCAACAGTGAGATCAACCGGTCCGAATCGCCGGACGGCAAGCAGGCGCTTTGGCACAAGGGCTGGTACAGGTTCGCCAGGCAGCTGGCATCGCCCAATGTTGGGGCACGCCCACCTCAGGCCTGCATCGACCTAATCGTCATCCACTCCATCAGCCTGCCCCCGGGCGAATTTGGCAATGGCCAGGTGCAGCGCCTGTTCACCAACCAGCTGGACTGGGATGCACACCCTTATTTTAAAAACATGCAGGGGCTGCAGGTTTCCGCCCACTTCTTCATCACCCGTGCCGGCCAGCTGTGGCAGTTTGTCAGCTGCGACGAACGCGCGTGGCATGCCGGCGAGTCTGCTTACCGAGGCCGGCGCAACTGCAACGATGACTCGGTCGGCATTGAACTCGAAGGACTGGAAGGTGGACTGTTTGAGGCCGCCCAATACGAAACCCTTGGCAGCATCTGTGCTGCCTTGCTGCGGCAATACCCGGTCGCGCATCTGGCGGGGCACGAACACATCGCCACCGGCCGCAAGCAGGACCCGGGCGCAGGATTCGACTGGTCATTTCTGCAGAGATCGCTGGGCCTGCCGTCTAAGTGTTTTCCCGAAATGTCTGATCATCGCGACGGTAAATAAGACCCTTTCCGGCGCGGCAACTGGTAAGAATTTGTTGTCCTGCGCCGGACTGAGGACAGCAAAGGGTTGGCCGCCAAAAGCGGCTGGCAGCCCGCATGAACAGGCCGCCGAACACTGGCGAGGCAGCTGACACAAGGCTTTGCGCTGCAAATCTTCCACCGCAAAATCTTCTGCGGCCGGTGAACAAGCAGGCCGCGCGGCACAGGGTGCCCTCATGGCAAAAAACACTACCGGTAGTGCTTGATATCGCCTGTGACCCTAGGTATAGTGTCTAAGCCCCTAATTTCAATTTGATGTATTTAGGGTCCTGCAACCCAAAGGAACCTACCGCCAGCGAGCCCTTATGGCCACCGTCAGCTCATTCCGTTGCCCCTGAATCACATCAACGCTCCCAACAACAAAGCACAAAGAGGAAGTCAATGCACACAGCACCGCACGCAACCACCGCCAGCACCGGCGCGCCCGTCACCCTCCACACAACGGCAAGCAGTGCCCACAGCAATCCCCTCACCCAGTACCAGATCATCCGCCGCAACGGCGCTGTCGTTTCATTTGAGCCCAACAAGATCGCCATTGCAATGATGAAGGCCTTTCTGGCAGTGCATGGCACCCAGGGAGCGGCCTCGGCCAGCGTGCGTGAAACCGTCGATGAATTGACCCAGGCCGTGATGCGCGCCTTGATGCGCTCGCGTCCGGGTGGCGGAACCTTTCATATAGAAGATGTTCAGGATCAGGTGGAGTTGGGCCTGATGCGCGGTGGCCACCACGAGATCGCCCGGGCCTATGTGCTGTACCGTGAGAAACGGACCCAGGAACGCGCCCGCCAGCCGCAGACAGCAGCAACCCAGGCGCCCCAGTTGCATGTGCTGGACGCCGGCAAAAAAGTGGCGCTGGATATCGGCAAGCTGCAGGCGCTGATTGAAGCTTCGTGCGCCGGTCTGGGCGCCGAAATCAAGCCGGACCCCATCGTCCAGGAAACCATGCGCAACCTGTATGACGGCGTGCCCATCGACGAGGTCTACAAGGCATCCATTCTTGCGGCGCGAACCCTGATCGAGAAAGACCCTGATTACACCTACGCCACTGCGCGCCTGCTGCTGCACACCATCCGCCGGGAAGTACTGGGCGAGGAAGTTACCCAGGAAGACATGGGCACACGTTATGCCGAATACTTTCCGGAGTTCATTGCCAAAGGCGTCGAGAACGAACTCCTGGACGAAAAACTCCAGCAATTTGACCTGGCCCGTCTGGGCGCCGCCCTCAAGCCGGAGCGCGACCTGAAGTTTGACTACCTTGGCCTGCAGACCCTGTTTGACCGCTACTTCCTGCACGTGCGCAAGCAGCGCATCGAGCTGCCCCAGGCTTTCTTCATGCGCGTGGCCATGGGCCTGTCGCTGGACGAAATCGACCGCGAAGCCCGCGCCATCGAGTTCTACGAAATCATGTCCTCGTTCGACTTCATGTCGAGCACGCCAACGCTGTTCAATGCCGGCACGCTGCGCTCGCAACTGTCGTCCTGCTACCTCACCACCGTCGCCGATGACCTGGGCGGCATCTACGATGCCATCAAGGAAAACGCGCTGCTGTCCAAGTTTGCCGGCGGCCTGGGCAATGACTGGACACCGGTGCGCGCACTCGGCGCCCATATCAAGGGCACCAATGGCGAATCGCAAGGCGTTGTGCCTTTCCTGAAAGTGGTCAATGACACCGCCGTAGCAGTCAACCAGGGCGGCAAGCGCAAGGGCGCAGTCTGCGCCTACCTGGAAACCTGGCACCTGGACATCGAGGAGTTCCTGGAGCTGCGCAAGAACACCGGCGACGACCGCCGCCGCACGCATGACATGAACACCGCCAACTGGATTCCCGACCTGTTCATGCGCCGCGTGATGGAAAAAGGCAGCTGGACACTTTTCTCGCCGTCCGATACACCTGACCTGCATGACAAATTTGGTGTTGACTTCGAAAAGGCCTATACCGCCTATGAAGCCAAGGCCGAGCGCGGGGAAATCAAACCTTCGCGCAAGCTGCAGGCCATCGACATGTGGCGCAAGATGCTCTCGATGCTGTTTGAGACTGGCCACCCCTGGATCACCTTCAAGGATGCCTGCAATGTGCGTTCCCCCCAGCAACATGCCGGGGTCGTCCACTCGTCAAATCTCTGCACCGAGATCACGCTCAACACCAGCGACACGGAAACCGCCGTCTGCAACCTGGGCTCTGTCAACCTGGCCCAACACCTGAAGGACGGGGCGGTCGACCACGACAAGCTGAAGAAAACCATCACAACCGCCATGCGCATGCTGGACAACGTGATCGACATCAACTACTACGCGGTCAAAAAGGCGCGCGACTCCAACATGCGGCACCGCCCGGTCGGCCTGGGCATCATGGGCTTCCAGGATTGTCTGTATGAATTGCGCGTTCCCTACGCGTCCGATGCAGCCGTTGAATTTGCAGACAAATCCATGGAGGCGGTCTGCTACCACGCCTATTGGGCTTCGACCGAACTGGCCAAAGAGCGTGGCAAATACACCAGCTACAAGGGCTCACTCTGGGACAAGGGCATTTTGCCGCTGGACACCCTGGACATGCTGGCCAAAGAGCGTGGCGGTTACGTGGAAGTCGATCGTTCCTCGACGATGGACTGGGATGCCTTGCGCAAGAAGATTGCCAAAGACGGCATGCGCAACTCCAACTGCGTGGCCATCGCGCCCACAGCCACCATCTCCAACATCATTGGCGTCGATGCCTGCATCGAGCCCTGCTTTGGCAACCTCTCCGTCAAGTCCAACCTGTCCGGCGAATTCACTGTGATCAACCACTACCTGGTGCGCGATCTCAAGCGTCTGGGCCTGTGGGACGACGTGATGGTGGTGGACCTCAAGCATTTTGACGGATCGCTCAGGCCCATCGACCGCGTTCCGCAAGACATCAAGGCGCTGTACGCCACAGCGTTTGAGGTTGACGCCACCTGGCTGGTAGAAGCTGCTTCGCGCCGGCAAAAGTGGATTGACCAGGCGCAGTCGCTCAACATCTACATGGCAGGCGCGTCAGGCAAAAAACTCGACGACACCTACAAACTGGCGTGGCTGCGCGGCCTGAAGACCACCTACTACCTGCGCACCATGAGCGCCACGCATGCGGAGAAATCCACAGTCAAAGCCGGCAAGATGAATGCGGTAGCGTCCGGCAACACCGACGACACCGGCAGCATGAACGCACTCGATGCAGCAGCCGCAACCGCACATGCGCAGATCAATGCATCACCGGCAACCGACATCAAGTTTTGCGCAATCGACGATCCAGGTTGCGAGGCATGCCAGTAAAAAAAGCAGCCTTGCTCCTGAGAAATCCAGCATCCGATTCGATGTAATTGAGCAACACTAATTTGCAGCGATGTGAATGAACACTTTTCATTTTGTATCGCTGCTTTCATAATCCAACTTATTGGAAACATCTATGTTGACTTGGGACGAAGAAGCCAAACCATCGCTGCAAAAACCTGTGCCAGGCGGCTTGCCCGACAGCCGTTCGATGGAACTCCTGCCTCTTTCTTCGCAGCAAATGCCCGCTGCACCCCGCATGCTTGACGACAGCGCCCTGACATCGGCTCCGCATCGCGAAGCCCCCGCGGCTGTCGCACCCACCGCCAAGCGCGTGAAGGCTGCGGACAAGCGCATCATCAACGGCCAGACAGACGTGAACCAGCTGGTGCCCTTCAAATACAAATGGGCCTGGGAAAAATACCTGGCCAGCTGCGCCAACCACTGGATGCCGCAAGAGGTCAACATGACGCGCGACATCGCGCTGTGGAAAGACCCGAACGGCCTGACCGAAGACGAGCGCCGTCTGGTCAAGCGCAACCTCGGCTTTTTTGTCACCGCCGACTCGCTGGCTGCCAACAACATCGTGCTGGGCACCTATCGCCACATCACGGCACCCGAGTGCCGCCAGTTCCTGTTGCGCCAGGCTTTTGAGGAAGCCATCCACACCCATGCTTACCAGTACATCACCGAGTCTCTGGGGCTGGACGAAAGCGAAATCTTCAACGCCTACAACGAAGTGCAGTCCATCAAGGACAAGGACCAGTTCCTGATTCCCTTTATCGATGCCATTTCAGATCCCAACTTCAAAACCGGCACGCAGGAGGCGGACCAAACCCTTCTGAAATCGCTGATCGTATTTGCCTGCCTGATGGAAGGCCTGTTTTTCTACGTTGGTTTCACCCAAATTCTTGCGCTGGGCCGGCAAAACAAAATGACCGGCGCGGCCGAGCAATACCAGTACATCCTGCGCGATGAGTCCATGCACTGCAATTTCGGCATTGACCTGATCAACCAGCTCAAGATGGAAAATCCGCTGCTCTGGACCAATGAATTCAAGGCCGAGATCAAGGCCCTCTTCATGAAAGCCGTTGAGCTTGAGTACCGCTATGCCGAGGACACCATGCCCCGCGGCGTGCTGGGCCTGAACGCATCCATGTTCAAGGGCTATCTGCGGTACATCGCCAACCGCCGGGCCACGCAAATCGGCCTTGAAACACTTTTCCCGAACGAGGAAAATCCGTTTCCATGGATGAGCGAAATGATTGACCTGAAAAAGGAACGTAACTTTTTCGAAACCCGTGTGATCGAGTACCAGTCCGGTGGTGCTCTGTCCTGGGATTGAAGACAGCAGATACGACAATGATTTCAAGAATTGCAATGACCAGCGACGCTATCGAAGAAATGCGCGTTGGGCTTTGCTCCTGTGTTCGCGGTGCTGGGCCCGGTTATCCGAAGGCCCAACGCCGTGAATCGCTTCGCGTACTCCAACCGTGAAGTGCTCTTTGCAATGTGATCAAGGAGAAAACTATGGCAACTGCGAAAAAAACTGCGGCTAAAAAAGCTGCTCCGAAGAAAGCTCCTGCTAAAAAAGTAGCAGCTAAGAAAGCCCCGGCTAAAAAAGCGCCAGCGAAAAAAGCAGCAGCGAAAAAAGCTCCTGCGAAAAAATCGACAGCGAAAAAAGCCCCGGCTAAAAAAGTAGCGGCTAAGCGCCCTGCTGCCAAAAAAGCTGCGGCCAAAAAGCCAGCAGCCAAAAAGGCTGCGAAAAAGGTCGCCAAGAAGAAGGTAGCCAAGAAGGCGCCAGCGAAGAAAGCTGCTGCCAAGAAAAAGCCTGCCGCCAAGAAAGCAGCGAAAAAACCCGCTGCGAAGAAAGCCGCGAAAAAACCCGCTGCCAAAGCACCCGCTGCAGTGGCTGCCCCTGCGGCTCAGACTACTCTGAACCCGCAAGCTGCCTGGCCGTTTCCAACAGCCAGCAAGCCGTAAGCAGTAAGGTACTTCTGCTTAAGCCCGACATCGCAAGATGTTGGGCTTTTTTATTGGCTGCGTTACAAGCCGGTCTGCGCGGACGTCAAGGTGTAGTTCTGACCGCCCCGGTAGGCAATTTTGTGAGCTCCGACACGGTTGCCCAGCTCTGCGCACCGGGTCAGCGTCCAGCCTTTCTCCAGACCAAACAACAGGGCGCCACGGAATGCATCTCCACACCCTGTGGGATCCACGACCTCCTTCGCAGGAACAGGCGGCACCAGGGTCATCGCCCCGTCCACCCAGACTTCACAACCTTGCGCGCCCAGGGTAACGACCAGACCTTTCACCCGCCTGGATATGTCGGCGCTGGACAGTTCGGTGCGATCACTCAGCAACTTGGCTTCGTAGTCGTTGACCGTCACCCAGCTTGCGAGCTCCAGAAAATGCAGCAAATCCTTGCCGTCGAACATGGGCAGGCCCTGACCGGGATCAAACACAAACGGAATACCCGCCGCGCTGAACTGCTCTGCATGCTGCAGCATGGCTTCGCGACCATCCGGGGAAATGATGCCAATGCTGATGTCTGCCCGCGCCTGGACGGCTGTGGTGTGGGCCTGACCCATGGCGCCCGGGTGGAAGGCGGTGATCTGATTGTTGTCGCGGTCGGTCATGATCATGGCCTGTGCGGTGTATGCCTCCGGCACCTCCCGTACAAATTCGGTGCTGATTCCCATCTTTTTCATCCGTGCCACGTAGTCCGCACCATCGCTGCCCACGGTTGCCATGGGTAGAGGCGTGCCACCCAGCTGCTGCAGGCTGTAGGCAATGTTTCCGGCGCACCCGCCATACTCACGCCGCAAGGCGGGCACCAGAAACGAGACGTTGAGGATGTGCAACTGGTCAGGCAGGATTTGCTCGGCAAACCTTCCTTCAAAACTCATGATGGTGTCAAAAGCCAGGGAACCACAAATCACAGCAGGCATAAATTTCTCAATTCTTCAAGGATAAAAAGCAAGGACACGGTAACCTGCGACACGCAAGGAAGCCACAGATTTGGGTGCTGAGGTCCCTGCGCTGGTTGCAGCGGCGGGACTGGATATCTGCAGGGCCAGCATCCCCGAAAACTCGGATCCTCCCGCCAGCGCGCCCGTGGCCCCCATCTCGCCGGGAGACAGCACCCGCCGCAGCAGGGCCTGATCCTGGGTGTCGGTCAAGGTCAGCTCCAGCGAAGGCATGGCCAGGGCCATGGTGCCGGCGTTTTTAATCACGACGCTGAGACGGTAGGAGTCCGGACTGATTTTGATGAATGACGAACTGTCTATCAGCACAGATTCAATTTGTTTGGCAGGGCCGAGCTCACAATGGAACTGCGCGCACAGGGTTTGCAAACCTGCGCTCAACCAGGGCTGCCAGGCCGCCAGGGTGTTGCGCTGAAAAAGGGCGACCTGCATCAGCAACACGGTGCCAAGCAGGAAGGCGGCGACACCCAGCACCCCACGCGTTGCAGAACGGCGCCAAAATGCATTGCGCCGGGCATCCCTGACGAATGAAACCTCGCCAACACTTTCAGGTGGCTCGGAGTCCAGAAAATCGCTGCGCCTGGAGTCGCCCGATCCAGCTCGCTCGGGCGTCACGGCAACGTAGCTTGCCGGCGGTACAGAGGCCTGCGAGATACCCGGCAAAGGCGCCACCCCGATCTCGGGCACGGATGCAGCAGGCTCGGGGAGCGGGTCTGGAAGGGACGCTTGCACGAGGTCATTCACACCGGCCAAGGAGTCTGGCTCTGTCGCTACGGCCGGCGCAACCGGCGACGGCTCGGACACCATGCCAGGGGCAAGGGAGGTTGCGGGTGCTTCGAAGGGCTGCATCTGTGCAGCTGCATCAAAGACTTCAGAACAATGTCCGCAGCGCACCCATCCCTGCGAAATTTTCAACTGGTCGGCGACGACTTTGAACATCGTGCCGCAGGCGGAACAGCGCGTAATCAGGCTCATTTAGAGCCGTATTGTAAAGGGGAGTTGCCAAAAGACAGGCGTGCTGCGGGATGCGGCAACGGCCGGATCAAAGCCGCGCGGTCATCAGTATCCAGCCTTCCTGCTGGTCGGTCACCTGAAGCTGGCAATAAGGCGCATAGGCTGCCTTCAACTCCTCGGCCTGCCGCTCCAGAATACCAGCCAGAACCAGCGAGCCGCCGGACGCCACACGGGCGCACAAGAGCGGAGCCAGCACTTTCAGGGGCGTCGCCAGAATATTGGCCAACACGGTCTGGTACTCACCCTCGACCTTGTCAGGCAGCCCTGCGTTCAGACTGACGTGATTGGCTTCGGCATTGGCCAGGGTCGCGCCAACGGCTGCATCATCAATATCGACTGCATCGACAGCGGTGGCGCCAAATTTGGCAGCACCAATGGCCAGTATGCCGGAACCGCAGCCGTAGTCCAGGACACGCCCAAGACCTGCCCCCACGCTTTTCGCTTCGCGTAATACGCTGTCCCCCGAGGGGGCTGTGCTTGCCAGGGGCGGCCCGTCGCTACGCACGCTTTGCACACCTGCTTTTTGCACTTCACCGTGAGCCGCGATCCAGCGAAGGCACATGCGGGTGGTCGGATGCGTGCCTGTTCCGAAGGCGAGGCCCGGGTCCAGCCGGATCACCTGCCTGGCCTGGGACGGCGGTTCGTGCCAGGTCGGCACAATCCAGAATTCGGGCGTGATCTCCACCGGCGCGAACTGGGACTGGGTCAGGCGCACCCAGTCCTGCTCCGGCACGGTTTGCACAGCTACCACCTGGCAGCCTGCAAAAAAGTCCTGCGCGGCCAGCACCGTGGCTGCATCGCGCGCCAGGGCTTCCGTGGAAAAAAGCGACACCACCCGTGAATGCTCCCAGCCAGGCTGGGGCGGGGGCATGTCGGGCTCACCAAACAAGGCCCGCTCGGCGGGGGTGTGTGCATCAGCATCTTCCACCGACACACTGAGCGCATCGAGGGCATCAAGCGCCTCACTGAGGGTCTCGACTTGCTCGACAGGGGCCAGCAGGATCAGTTCAAACATGGTTCAAGAGCCCCCACGGTCGCGCACTGCGTGTCGCTTCCTGCCCCCCGAGGGGGCTGCTGCGCCTGCGGCCCGGCAAAGCCGGATCCGCGGCCCCGGCTGGAGCTCTACCTGTCACGCTTGGACAACCACTCTTCCAGGTAGTGAATATTGGTCCCGCCGTCCATGAACTTGGCGTCAACCATCAACTCGCGGTGCAGCGGGATGTTGGTGTTGATGCCTTCGACGACTGTTTCTGCGAGCGCGGTGCGCATGCGGGCGAGCGCCTGCTCACGGGTGTCCCCGTGGACAATGATCTTGCCAATCATCGAATCGTAATTGGGCGGCACGTAGTAGTTCGCATAGATGTGCGAGTCCACACGAACGCCGGGCCCGCCCGGCGTGTGCCAGGTGGTGATCCGACCCGGGGAAGGCACAAATTTGTACGGGTCTTCGGCGTTGATGCGGCACTCGATCGAGTGCCCCTTGATTTCAATCTGCCGTTGGGTGAAAGGCAGCTTTTCACCCGCCGCCACTTCAATCTGGGTCTTGACGATGTCGATGCCCGTGACCCACTCGGTCACCGGATGTTCCACCTGAACCCGGGTGTTCATTTCAATAAAGTAGAACTCGCCGTTCTCGTAGAGAAACTCGAAAGTCCCGGCGCCGCGGTAGCCAATTTTTTTGACCGCCGCCACACAGCGCTCACCAATTCGCTCGATCAGCTTGCGCGGAACACCAGGCGCCGGCGCTTCCTCAATGACTTTCTGGTGGCGGCGCTGCATGGAGCAGTCGCGCTCACCGAGCCAGACCGCATTTTTATGCTGGTCGGCCAGTATCTGTATTTCAATATGGCGTGGGTTCTGCAGGAATTTCTCCATGTAAACCTCGGGATTGCCAAACGCAGCTCCCGCCTCCGCCTTGGTGGTCTGCACCGCGTGGATCAACGCCGCCTCGGTGTGAACCACTCGCATGCCGCGTCCACCCCCGCCACCCGCAGCCTTGATGATGACCGGGTAACCAACCTGCCTGGCTGTGCGCTTGATAAATGCCGGATCGTCGGGCAAAGCGCCTTCCGAACCTGGCACGCACGGCACACCCGCCTTGATCATGGCCTGCTTGGCCGAAACCTTGTCGCCCATGATGCGGATGGACTCAGGGGTGGGGCCTATGAATTTGAAGCCACTCTTTTCCACGCGCTCGGCAAAATCCGCGTTTTCGCTCAAAAAACCGTAGCCCGGATGAATGGCCTCTGCGTCCGTGACCTCGGCGGCCGAGATGATCGCCGGCATGTTGAGATAACTCAGCGCGGAGGGGGCCGGACCGATGCAGACCGACTCGTCAGCCAGCTTGATGTACTTGGCCTCCCGGTCAGCTTCCGAATACACCATGACGGCCTTGACGCCGAGTTCCCGGCAGGCACGCTGGATGCGGAGCGCGATTTCGCCGCGGTTGGCGATCAGTATCTTTTTGAACATGCGGCGATCACTCGATCATGAACAGTGGCTGTCCGTACTCCACCGCCTGGCCGTTTTCGCACAGTATGCGGGTAATGGTGCCTGACTTGTCAGCCTCAATTTCATTGAGGATCTTCATGGCTTCAATGATGCAGATGGTCTCGCCTTCCTTGACCTGGCTGCCAATTTCCACAAAAGACTTGGCACCGGGGCTGGGCGAACGGTAGAAGGTCCCCACCATGGGCGACTTGACCGCATGTCCGGCGGGCTCGGCGGGAACTGGGGCCTCCGGGGCCGCTGGCGCCACAGCCGGGGCAGCCACCGCAACTGGCGCGGCTACCATGGTCATGGCAGGTTGCATCATCGGTGCGCCCGACTTGACGATACGGACTTTGCCTTCTGCTTCGGTAATCTCAAGTTCAGACACATTGGACTCTGATACCAGGTCGATCAGGGTCTTGAGTTTTCTTAAATCCATGTTTGCTCCGCGAACGGTGAATAGGTGACATCGGGCGGTCGGCTTGATGTCGCTCCGAAAGCCTTAAATCATTAAATCACGCCAAGTTCTGCCTTGCTACAAGCTTCAGACGATAAATGAGTGTAATTTTCCAATGATTGGATCAGCTTGGTCGAACGAAGCGCGAGTGTAACGCATGCCCGGCAGCACGGAAGCCAATCCAGCGTGCCAGATTGATTTTTTATGGCGTCAAAAAGATGGTACGGCGCCAAACATCAATTAAAAGCACTTAACTTATTTCAAATCGTCTTAAGAGCCGGCGAACCGAAGTTATTTCGCTTCGCTGCCAATTAGAAAGCTCTCGTCAAGGTCGCTGTGGGCGGAAGAGCAACTGTAACCGATTCCCAGCACTCAACGAAATGGAGCGAATCAGCCGAGCCCGCGCCATTGGGCCAAATCTTCAGTCGTCACTTTTCCGCTTTTTCGGTGAAGCAACTGGCCGGAGGCGCCAAACACGGCGGTAAAAGGCAAACCTCCACTGAGGTTGCCCAAGGACTTGCTGAGCTCCGTGCCCGAGAAGCCCGCCATGGCCACAGGAAAGCTCAAGGGCCTTTTTTGCAGCCAGGTCCGCACGGCACTGGGCTGATCAACAGCCAGCCCCAGCACTTGCCAGTTTTTGCTGCGGTTTGCCTGGAAGAACTGGTCTATCAGGGGCAACTCCTCCACACAGGGCGGACACCAGGTTGCCCAGAAATTGACCAGCAACGGCCGGCCCGCAAAACTGCTGAGCAACAAGGGCTGGCCTTCGGGTGTCTCAAAAGCGAGTTGCCAGAAGGCGTCGGGAGCGCCGGCAGAGCGATGCTGCGCAGGCTGCGATTGCCACCAGGCCGCGCCAGCCCCCGCCAGACCAGCCGCGACAGCGAGCCCCCCATAGAGAAAAGGTCGTCGCTTCATCAAGGGAGCCCGGCTTGCGCCTGATCGGGAGTCATCAGTAATTTTTGCACGTCTGCAAGGTCCCCACGCGGTTTGCGGCCTTTGGCATCGGGGCGCAACGCGCCGCGCAGATCGTCATGGTCATAAACCATCAGATGTACGCCCACGGATTCTTTCAGGCCAGGGCAGTGGCTGCTCAAACTCAGGGCCTCCACCTTCCCGCCTGTGAAGCCCGTCACGGTACGCGGCTCATAGTCCACCTGGTGATCAATCAGTGCAATCTCGGCTGATTTGGGGTCATCGCAAAAAAGCTGGATATAGATGTCAGACAGCCGGGTGGCCGTGCCATGCCAGACCGCACCCCCCAGGTAAGGGCGAAACGCAGCCATGCGACGCATCCAGGTCAGCGCCAGCTCACGCAAGGCCACCAGCTCCACCGGCTGGGTATCAGCGCAAAACAGGGCAATATGCTCACGCACAGCGTCTTCCACGTCGTCGTTGCCGGGCAACTCGGTTCTGGTGGGCAAGCCCAACTGCTTGACGGCGCGGTGTTTGGCAGGACCGTATTCGAGGCCTTCCTCGACGACCAGTGCAGCTGCGGCGGCGGCAATCTCGGATTTGAGGGTTTGCATAGTGACTGCCAAGCACGCTTGGTCTATATCCACCGCCGGTTAAACAATAGATAAGACATTGACCTAGATATTGAGTGAAGCCGGAGGTATACAAAGCAATTCATAGCCCATCCTACTTAATGCGGTACTTATTACGAAGCCCGAGAGCCATTAGAAAAAGTAGCGCTGTACTGGCAATTGCTTTAAAAACTCCCCATACCCGCATCCACCAAGGCTCAATCGGTTGACCGAAAAGGCGGCGAGCGACGGCATCTGTGGCCTTACCATTATCTGAAAAGTCTAAGACGCCAGCTGCGCGGTACAGCGTGTATTCAGCTGCGGCGCGGTATCCGCTCAGATGAAGCCTGTCATCTAAGGCAGGGGGGCAGGGAGAAGTAGTACGCTGCAGATCACTCAAAACCTGCCATAACGCGCCATCACAATCTCTGGCCGGCAGGCTGAAAACAGCGTGAACAATCGCAAGCAATAGAGTTGCAATTAACAAAGAGACATAAGCAATTATCGGCCGGGAAAACGACCGTCCATAGTTAGAGACCGCACCGTACATCCACGTCACCAACTTTGTAAAAGGCGCAGTTGTCGCCAATCCCGCCTTGGCATGCAGCTCAATTCCATTAAAGGTGAGCGCTTGGTCAGTTTGCCCATGCTCGTCCGCGAGACGTTTGAGGTGGCCCATACGATTGACCGCATCTTCAGTTCGTTCTTGCTTAGGGAAGTAGCCTTCGTCAGAGAATTCAAGACGAGTGGTAGCGTTGTCAACGCCCAAAAAACTAGGGACATGGTGAACAAATCTTGCTCGTTCAAAATGCCCTACGTTCTTAAAGACGACGTTTTCAAAATCTGCTTTCTTTTCAAAACTCGCGCCTTCAAAACGACATTTAGCATAAAACGCGGCGTTCAAAAATACTGCATCGTCACCAAATGTCGCATCTCCAAAAAGAGCGTCATCGCTGAAAATCGTGCGCCTGAAAATCGCCTCTCGACTGAACTTAGCCCCCATGAACAATGCAGACTTACGGAAGGTAGCTTGGCTGAAATCTGCCAGCCCGAAGTGGGTCTCATGGAAAAGTGCGTGCTCGTTGAACTGAGTGCCCCAAAAAAAGGCATTTAAGCTGAAAGCCGCCTTATTAAAATTTGTACTTGAGGTAAACGTAGCGAAGCTGAAATCAGTCTCCTGCAAAAATTCAAAATTTCCGGCGCTTACTGACTCGTTGAACACTTGCCCAGCAAAATCAAGCCTGCAGCGTTGATCAAAAATAGTTAAATGATCTCGTTTGGTGCCGTCGTCATAAGTCACAGTCGTTACAAATCGGGGGAAATCTATATCAGCTGCAGCCGTTTCGGCAGCAAGCCAGCTGTGCTGCCATGCTTTAAAGGCGTCTTTGCACGCGAGAAAGTGCTCCATGCAAGCATCCCGCCACTGACGGCGCGTGAATACCC
>JAKFXR010000078.1 GCA_021731285.1 Polaromonas sp.
ACCCGTTGCCAAAAAAGAAGCCGAACTGAAAGTCGCCGCCAGCGCAGCCGCCGTCGCTGACGCACCTGTCAAAAAGAAACCTGGCCGCCCACCCAAGAACCCCGGCGCCGTGGTTGAAGCCGGTGGCGCCAAGCGCGGCCGCAAACCCAAGGTCGCTCCCAAGATTGCCGGCGACGAAGACATGTCCGACATCGAGGACGATCTCGTTGGTGAACCCGTGGCGGAAACGACTGAAAAAGTCAAACCGCTGCGCATGAAAATCAGCAAGGCCAAAGAGCGCGCCTTGATGAAAGAGTTTGGCCTGGACGAAACCGTTCTGTCCGAAGAAGACATGGCCAAGCGCCGTGCGCGCCTGAAGGCACTGATCAAGCTCGGCAAAACCCGTGGCTACCTGACCCATGGCGAGATTTCCGATCACCTGCCCGACAAGCTGATCGACGCCGAAACGCTGGACGCCGTGATCGTCACCCTCAACGACCTCGGCGTGGCCGTGTACGAGCAGACGCCTGACGCAGAGACCCTGCTGATCACTGCTAACGCGCCCGCCGGATCCACTGAAGAAGAGGCTGAAGAAGCCGCCGAAGCAGCGTTGTCCACCGTGGACAGCGAGTTCGGCCGCACCACCGACCCGGTCCGCATGTATATGCGCGAGATGGGCACCGTCGAGCTGTTGACGCGCGAAGGCGAGATCGAGATCGCCAAGCGTATCGAAGGCGGCCTGATGAAGATGATGGAAGCCATCTCGGAAAGCCCGGCCACCATTGCCGAGATCCTGCGCCTGGGCGAAGACATCCGCGAGGGCAAGGTGGTCATCTCCACCGTGGTCGATGGTTTTTCCAACCCCAACGAGGCCGACGATTACGTGGCCGAGGAAGACTTTGACGAGTTCGACGAAGAAGACGACGACGACGGCAAGGGCGGCTCCAAGGCGCTGACCAAAAAGCTCGAGGAGCTGAAAAAAGAAGCGCTGACCCGCATCGACACCATCGCCTCCCTGTTCGAGAAGGTCCACAAAACCTACGACAAGGAAGGCTACGGCACCCCGGCCTATGTCAAGGCGCAAAAAGCCCTGAGCGACGAGCTGATGACGGTGCGCTTTACCGCCAAGACGATTGAAAAACTGTGCGATCTGCTGCGCGGCCAGGTGCTGGACGTGCGCAAGAAAGAGCGCGAGCTGCGCCGCATCATCGTCGAGAAATGCGGCATGCCGCAAGAAGTCTTCATCAAGGACTTCCCGCCCAACCTGCTGAACCTGAAATGGGTTGAAAAACAGGTCGCCGCCAACAAGCCATGGTCCGTCATCATGGCCCGCAACGTGCCACCTATCCAGGAACTGCAGACCAAGCTGGGTGAGTTGCAGGCGCGTGTGGTGGTGCCTTTGGGCCAGCTCAAGGACATCAACAAGCGCATGAACGAAGGCGAGACCAACTCGCGCGACGCCAAGAAAGAGATGATCGAGGCCAACTTGCGCCTGGTGATCTCGATCGCCAAGAAGTACACCAACCGCGGCCTGCAGTTCCTGGACTTGATCCAGGAAGGCAACATCGGCCTGATGAAAGCCGTCGACAAGTTCGAATACCGCCGCGGCTACAAGTTCTCGACCTACGCCACCTGGTGGATCCGCCAGGCCATCACGCGCTCCATCGCTGACCAGGCCCGCACCATCCGCATCCCGGTGCACATGATCGAGACCATCAACAAGATGAACCGTCTGTCGCGCCAGCACTTGCAGGAGTTTGGCTTTGAGCCGGACGCCAGCATCCTGGCCGCCAAGATGGAGATTCCTGAAGACAAGATCCGCAAGATCATGAAGATCGCCAAAGAGCCGATCTCGATGGAAACACCGATCGGTGACGATGACGACAGCCATTTGGGCGACTTCATCGAGGACAGCGCCAACACCGCACCGCTGGAAGCCGCCATGCAGGCCGGCCTGCGTGACGTGGTCAAGGACATCCTCGACAGCCTGACACCGCGCGAAGCCAAGGTGCTGCGCATGCGTTTCGGCATCGAGATGTCCACCGACCACACGCTGGAAGAAGTCGGCAAGCAGTTCGACGTGACGCGCGAACGCATTCGCCAGATCGAAGCCAAGGCTCTGCGCAAGCTCAAGCACCCCTCACGTTCGGACAAGCTGCGCAGCTTTATCGACACGCTCTGACCGCTGGCAATCCCAGGGGTGTCATCCCGGGCCTGACCCGGGATCCATGACGCCCAAGCATCAAAAAGCACCTCCAGCCCTTGTTTCACGGGCTTGAGGTGCTATTTTTTTGGGAGCAGTGGCAACGGGCTGTGTCAGTCTTCGGCGGCCAGCGCCATCATGCCGGCGGCCGTGTTGGAGATCGGGATGTGGTAGTTGGTGTGCACCTTGCGGACGCGGCCGGGCACGGCGGCGCGCGTGGCCAGCCACATCAGCAGCTCCACGCCCTGGGTGCCGGTTTTTTCAACAAGTTCATGAATGCTGTATTGCGCGGCCCATTCCGGCTCGCTGATCAGGCTGTCCATGAACTTCAGGTCGAAGGCCTTGTTGATGAAGCCGGCGCGTTCGCCGTCGAGCTGGTGGCTCAGCCCGCCGGTGCCTATCACCACCACCTTTTTGTCGCTGTCCCATGAGGCAATCGCCTCGCCTACCGCCTTGCCCAAAGCCAGGCAGCGTTTGGCGCTGGGCAGCGGAAACTGCACGGTGTTGATGCAGATCGGCACCGTCAGCACCGGGCACGGGCCGTCGGGCCAGAACAGCTTGAGCGGCAGCGTGAAGGCATGGTCCACCAGCATTTCCTGGCAGGTCGTGATATCGAACTCTTTGTCCACCAGCGCATTGATGATGTGCCAGGACAGCTCGGGCACGCCCTTGAAAGGCGGCAGCGTGGGAATGCCCCAGCCTTCGTCGGCATTGCGGTATTCGGGCGCAGCGCCCACGGCGAAGGTCGGCATCTTGTCCAGGAAGAAGTTCAGGCCGTGGTCGTTGTAGAACACCACCGCTATGTCGGGACGGGCCTCATCGAGCCATGCCCGCACCGGCAAAAAGCCGTCAAAGAAGGGTTTCCAGTAGGGCTCCTGCTGGGCACCCCGGGCGATCGCACCGCCAATGGCGGGCACGTGGGAGGTGGTCAGGCCACCGATGATTTTTGCCATGGCATTTTTCCTTGTCCTCAGGCCAACAATGTGGCGGGTTGATCGTTCTGCGCGATCAGGCGCGCCTTGAAGGCTTCCTTGCTCAGGCCGGTCTGCGCAGCGCCCAGGTCCTGCACGTCCAGCCCCAGGATGCCGGCGAACTTGGCCAGGTAATACACATTGCCACCGGCCGCCAGCAGGCCCAGCACGTTGCGCGAGCGTATGGCCTGGACTTGCTCCTCGTTCAGGCCATAACCAAGCATGTAGCCCACCTCATCAGCCCTGAAGGCCGCACGGCTGTCCGCGTTGTTGAAGGAAAAACACATCTTGTTGAGTGCATACCCTTTCCTGGCCTGCTCACCATCAAACAGCGTGGTGCCGGGAATCGGTGGCTTTGGCGGGGAATCGGACACGGAAATCTCCTGGAGTTGACTTGCATCAGTGCCCCAGTATTGCCGCCCGATTACAAAAGATAAACCGATGAATGCTGATGACACCCATGAATGAATCCGATGGATCCGGCCTGGACGCCCGTCTGCTGCAGTTGCTGCTGAGCGTGCTCGAAACCGGCAGCGTGACCGCGGCCGCGCAGCGCCTGGGCGTGACGCAGTCCGCCGTGAGCCACGGCCTGGACAAGCTGCGCGCCATCACCGGCGACCCGCTGTTTGTGAAGGCGGGCCGTGGCATCGTGGCCACCGCGCGCGCCGAGGCCCTGGCCACCCCGGCGCGCGAATTGCTGGACGCCATGCAACGTTTTGCTCGGGCCGGCGACTTCGACCCCACGCAATGGCAAACCACTTTCACGATCGCCGCCAATGATTTTCAGCGCGACCTGCTGCTGCCTGCGCTGGCCGTGCGACTGCGTGCACTGGCGCCTGGCGTGATGCTGCGCGTCATTCCGTCCGCAGTGCCACGGCTTGAAATGCTGCGCAGCGATGACTGCCAGCTGGTCATCAGTCCCCGCCCGCCCGACGGCAGTGACATCGTGCAAAAGCGGCTGTTCGAAGACCAGTACCGCGTCTTCTACGATCCCGCAGTACGCGACGCGCCTTGTACGCAGGCCGCCTACCTGGCCGCCAGTCACGCCACCGTGGTGTACGAGCCGCGCCGCAGCCTGGAGCTGGACAATGTCCTCGCGACCCGGGGCGTGAAGCGGCATTTCACGGTGATGGTGCCATCCTTCGGCGCGCTGCCGGCATTTTTGCGCGGCACCTCCCTGCTTTCAACCGTGCCCGGACTGCTGGCCTGCCACACCCTGAAGGGCCTGGCAAGTTGCCCGCCGCCCCTGCCCTGCCCGGGCATGCCCATGTACGCGATCTGGCACCTGCGCTACCAGCTGGACCCGGCGCACCGGTGGCTGCGCGAACAATTGGATGCTGTGGTGGGCCCGGTGCTAGCTGATGCGGCATCCAACGGGGTTTCCATGCAAATGCCCCCCTGACCTTCAGGGGCACGTGCGCCCCGGGCGAACCAGCGCCTCAGTTGCGAGCCAGCCAATCTGCCAACGCCGCGCTCACAGCAGCCGGCTGCTCCATGGTGCTCATGTGGCCGCTGTGCTCAACCAGGCACAGGGTGGAGCCCTTGACGGCTGCATGCATGGCGCGGTGCTGGGCCGGCGGGCTCCAGGCGTCGTCGGCGCCGCACAAAATCAATGTGGGGCATTGGATCCCAGCCAGCAAGGGCGCGGCATCCGGCCGGTTCAGGAGCGCCTTGATCTGCGCCGCAAATTGCTCAGGGCTGCTGCGCTCCAGCATGTCCAGAATGGATTCAAACAGCGGCATGTCCAGCCGGTCAGGGTGAACCATGCCGCGCGCCCATTGATCGCCCAGCGCCCGCATGCCGCGGCTGCGGGCAATGGCCAGCAGGGCCATGCGCCCTGCCTTTTCCTTCTCACCAGCCTCACCCGCGGCCAGGGTATGCGTGCCGGTGTCCAGCAGCGCCAGACGCTCAACACGCTCAGGGGCAAGGCGCATCACCTCCAGTGCCACACGGCCGCCCATGGAGTGGCCAGCCAGCGCAAAAGTCTCAGTGGGTGCGTCCTTGAGCACCTGCTCGGCCATCGCCGTCAGGGAATCAGTCAATCCCCAGGCAGGCACCACGCAGCGCGCTTGCGGCAAGGCGGCGATTTGCCCGGTCCAGACGGCGTCGTCGCACATCAGGCCCGGCAGCAGCATCAGGGTGGTGGGCACGCGCAGACTCAAAAGGTTTCGGTGTCGACTTCGCTGTCGGCCTGCGCGCTGTAGCGGCCACCGGACACCGTGCGCTGGTTGATCAGCGCTTCCACCCGGGCGATGACATCGGCGCTGAGCTTCACGTTCAGCGCGGCAAGGTCCTCGGCCAGATGGTCCACGGACGTGGTGCCGGGGATGGGAATGATGTGGGCACTTTTGTGCAACAGCCACGCCAGCGCCAGTTGCGCGGGTGTACAGCCCACCTCTTGCGCCAGCGCCTTGTAGCCCGGCATCAATTGCATGTTGGCGGCATGGCGGGCCGGGTCAAAGCGCGGCATGCTGCGGCGGATGTCTTTGGCATCCAGCGTGCTGACGTCGTGCACCGCATCACACAAAAAGCCGCGGCCCACGGGACTGAAGGCGACGAAAGCTGCACCCAGTTCTTTGCACGCCTCCAGCACTGCAATTTCAGGGTTGCGCGTCCACAGCGAGTACTCGGTCTGCACAGCGGTGATGGGATGCACCGCATGCGCCTTGCGCAAGGTGGTGGCCGACACTTCCGACAGGCCCAGGCATCGCACCTTGCCCTCCTGCACCAGCCGCGCCATGGCGCCAACGCTGTCCTCGATGGGGACTTTTTTATCCCAGCGGTGCAGGTAATAGAGGTCAATCACGTCGGTCTGCAGGCGCTTGAGGCTATCTTCGCAGTTCTGCCGGACGGTCTCGGGCCGCCCGTCGATCACGCGCTTGACGCCGTCCGGAAAAGTCACGCCTGCCATGCCGCCCTTGCTGGCCAGCGTGAAGCGGCTGCGGTGTTTCGACAGCACCTTGCCCACCAGGGTTTCGTTGGCGCCAAAGCCGTAGAGGGCCGCTGTGTCAAACAGCGTGACGCCCGCGTCCAGCGCGGCCAACAACAGGCGCTCGCCCTGCTCTGTCGATGGCGGTGTGCCGTAGGCGTGGCTCAGGTTCATGCAGCCCAGGCCAATGGCCGAGACGTCGAAGGGGCCGATTTTGCGAACGGGCAAGGACATGACTTACTTCAGTTGTTGTTCAAGGTCGTGCAACACCTGGTAGCAGGCCAGCACACCAGCCACGCTGGCGTTGGGCTGACGGCCTTCGCGGATGGCCGCAAAAAATTCGCGGTCCTGCAGCTCGATGCCGTTCATGGAGACGTCCACCTTGCTGACATCGATTTTTTCTTCCTTGCCGTTGAACAGGTCGTCGTAACGCGCGAGGTAAGTGGCGCTGTCGCCGATGTAGCGGAAGAAGGTGCCCAGCGGCCCGTCATTGTTGAAAGACAGGCTCAGGGTGCAGATGGCGCCATTGGCGGCCTTGAGCTGGATGCTCATGTCCATCGCAATGCCCAGCGTCGGGTGGATGGGGCCCTGCACGGCGTTGGCTTTGACAATGGGGCTGCCGCACTGGTAGGCAAACAGGTCCACTGTGTGGGCCGCGTGGTGCCACAGCAAATGATCGGTCCAGCTGCGCGGCTGGCCCAGCGCATTCATGTTGCTGCGCCGGAAGAAATAGGTCTGCACATCCATCTGCTGGATGTTGAAACGGCCCGCTGCGATCTCTTTGTGGACGTACTGGTGGCTGGGGTTGAAGCGGCGCGTGTGGCCGCACATGGCCACCAGACCGGTTTTCTTCTGCATGGCCACCACGTCCTGCGCGCCTGTGAGCGTGTCGGCCAGCGGGATCTCCACCTGCACATGTTTGCCGGCCTTCATGCAGGCGATGCTTTGCCCGGCATGCATTTGTGTCGGTGTGCACAGGATGACGGCGTCCACTTCCTTGAGCGCCAGGCTGTCCGCCAGGTCGGTGCTGACATGGCCAATGCCGTATTTGGCGGCGACTTCCCTGGTCTTTTCCAGCTCGCGGCTGACCAGCGACACCACCTCGACGCCCTCAATGTTTTTGATGCCGTCCAGGTGCTTGATGCCGAAGGCGCCTGCCCCCGCCAATGCTACTTTGATGGTTTTCATGACTGGTTCTCCAGAATCAGGTGGCCCACAGCGGTGTTGCTGGCGGGCACATGGTAGAAGCGATGCGCAACCTTGGGCGCCGGGCCGCCGGCCACATCGGCCATGGCACCCCGCGCAATCAGCCACATGACCAGCTCAATGCCTTCTGAGCCGGCTTCACGCACATAGTCGATGTGCGGAATGGCGGCAGCGGCGGCGGGATCGGCAATCAGTTTGTCAAGAAAGGCGTTGTCAAACTCCTTGTTGATCAAGCCGGCGCGCGGACCCTGCAACTGGTGGCTCATGCCGCCCGTGCCCCAGATCTGCACATTGAGCGGCTCGTCATAACTCTCCACCGCCTTGCGGATGGCCTTGCCGAGCTCAAAGCAGCGCCGGCCCGAGGGCACGGGGTACTGCACCACGTTGACCGCAAACGGGATCACCGGGCAGGGCCAGGCTTGCGGCTGGCCGCACATCAGCGACAGCGGCACGGTCAGGCCATGGTCCACGTCCATCTTGTTCACGATGGTCAGGTCAAAGTCCTGCTGAATCACCGACTGGGCAATGTGCGCAGCGAGCTCCGGGTGGCCCTTGACCACCGGCACGGGACGCGGGCCCCAGCCCTCGTCAGCCGGCGTGAACGAGTCCGCGCAGCCAATCGCAAAGGTCGGAATCATGTCCAGGCTGAAAGCCGTGGCGTGGTCGTTGAAGACCAGAAAAATGACGTCGGGGCGGTTGTCCTCCATCCATTGCTTGGAGTACTCATACCCCTTGAACACGGGCGCCCAATAGGGCTCGTGCAGCTTGCCGAGGTCCAGCGCCGCGCCAATGGCGGGCACATGGGAGGTGTAAACGGATGCAGTGATTTTGGCCATGGTGTTATGCGTTTCCTTTTTTGCCCGCCTGGCCCTGGGGCTGGCGGTGCGCCTGCGCGTCGCCGTCCTCGCCGACCACGCGGTTGCCGTTGGCCGAACGGCCGCCCTTGACCATCATGTCCCGGTATTCCTCTTCGGTCATGCCTGTCATGCTGCCCGCCATTTGCTGAAAGCTCCGGCCATCGGTCGCACCAATCTTGGCCAGAAAATAAATGTTGCCGCCTGCGCGTATGCAGCGGTTGAGGTCGCGCGTCAGCACGCCCTGCTTCTGCTCTTCGGTCATCGGCCATTCGTCAAGATAAGCGCGCTCATTGGCCTTGAAGCGCGCGCGGTTGTCGGCCTTCATGAGTGACATGCAGAACTGGTTGAGGTGGTAGCCCAGGCGCGATTGTTCGGCGTCGAAAATCGTGGTGCCGGGCACATCGAGGTAGTCTTTGACAAGTGGCATGATCAGTTTCCCCAGTAGAGGCGGGTCGGGTTGTCCACCAGCAGTTTTTTCTGCAGGTCAAGCGTGGTGGCGATCTGGGGAATGTAGTCCACCAGCAGGCCATCGTCGGGCATGTGGTCTTTGAGGTTGGGGTGCGGCCAGTCGGTGCCCCAGAGCACGCGGTCCGGAAAAGTCTCAACCAGGCGCCGCGCAAACGGCACCACGTCCTGGTAAGCGTGCTGCTGGCCGTTCAGCGCCGGGGGGCCGCTGACGCTCAGGCGCTCCGGACAACTGACCTTGCTCCAGATGTTGCCGTGCTCACGCATCATCTTCACAAAAAGCTCAAACTCCGGGCCATTCACCGGCTTGCTGACGTCCGGCCTGCCCATGTGGTCCACCACCACCGTGGTCGGCAAAGCGGTGAAAAAGTCATACAGCTCGGGCAGGTCCTGCGCCTCAAAATACACCACCACGTGCCAGCCCAGCGGCGCAATGCGCTGCGCAATCTCCAGCAGCACTTCGCGCGGCGTGAAATCGGCCAGGCGTTTGACAAAGTTGAAACGCGTGCCGCGCACACCGGCGGCATGCATGTCCCGCAGCTCCGCATCACTCACATCGCGCTTGACGGTGGCCACGCCACGCGCCTTGTTGTTCGAGTGTTTGAGCGCATCGACGAGTGCGCGGTTGTCGCTGCCGTGGCAAGTCGCCTGCACGATCACGTTCTTGTCAAAGCCCAGGTGGTCGCGCAGCGCAAACAACTGCTCTTTGGACGCGTCACACGGCGTGTACTTGCGCTCAAGTGCATAGGGAAACTGCGCGCCAGGTCCGAAGACATGGCAGTGCGCATCGACCGCGCCTGCGGGCAGCTTGAAGCGGGGCGTGCTGGGGCCGGTGTACCAGTCCAGCCAGCCGGGTGTTTTTTCGAATGTCATCCTGTTATTTCCTAAAACTTGTCACGCCGCAGTAGCCATCCTGTCATTGCGGACTCGATCCGCAATCCATGAACCCGCATCGTGAGCTGGCGTTGCCGGGGATGGATCCCGGATCGGGCCCGCCCCGGACTTGATCCGGGGTTCGCGATGACAAAGGGGTAAAAATCAGTCGATATATTTCAGGCCCAGCTTGGCCAGCGGATCGCGCATGCTGTACATGTCCAGGCCCAGCACACCCGAAGCCAGCTTGGCGCGTTTCTCGCCCTCATTGGCTTCACGCGCCTGTGCGGTATCAAGCACTTTTTTCGCCATGGCGGCGGGCACCACCACCACGCCGTCGTCGTCAGCAACAATCACGTCACCGGGCTGCACGCTCATGCCGGCGCACACCACCGGGATGTTGACCGAGCCCAGGGTGGCCTTGACCGTGCCCTTGGAGCTGATCGCACGGCTCCAGACCGGAAAGCCCATTTCGGTCAGGGTTTTCACGTCGCGGCAACCGCCGTCAATGACCAGGCCACGCGCGCCGCGCGCCATGAAGCTGCTGGCCAGCAGGTCGCCAAAAAAGCCGTCGGTGTTGTCGGTGGTGCAGGCTGCCACCACGATGTCACCGGGCTGAATCTGCTCGGCTGCCACATGCATCATCCAGTTGTCGCCGGGCTGCAGCAGCACGGTCACCGCCGTGCCAGAAACTTGCGCACCCGCATAGATGGGGCGCATGTAGGTCTTCATCAGGCCCACGCGGCCCATGGCCTCGTGCACCGTGGCCGAGCCGTATTGGGCCAGCGCGTCGGCAGCCTTGCGGTCTGCCCTTTTGATGTTGCGGTAAACAACGCCTAGTTCAAACATGTTTATTTCCCCTTGCTTTTGAGTTGCGCATCCAGCCGCGGGAAAACGCGACGGGTGTTGGCTTCGTAAATCTGGTGCTTGTCTTCGGCGCTCAGGAGGGTCGAGGCCTCGATGTAACGCTTGGTGTCGTCGTAGTAGTTGCCGGTTTCAGGATCAATGCCGCGCACCGCGCCAATCATCTCGGAGGCAAACAGCACGTTTTTGACCGGGATCACCGTGTTCAGCAGGTTGATGCCCGGCTGGTGGTAGACGCAGGTGTCAAAGAAAACGTTGTTGAGCAAATGGTCGGCCAGCAGCGGTTTTTTCATCTCCTGCGCCAGACCGCGGAAGCGCCCCCAGTGGTAAGGCACGGCGCCGCCGCCATGTGGAATCAAAAAGCGCAGCGTCGGAAAGTCCTTGAACAGATCACCCTGGATCAATTGCATGAAGGCCGTGGTGTCGGCGTTCAGGTAATGCGCGCCGGTGGTGTGAAAAGCCGGGTTGCAGGAGGTGGAGACGTGGATCATGGCCGGCAGGTCGTACTCCACCATCTTTTCGTAGATGGGGTACCAGGCCTTGTCGGTCAGCGGCGGGCTGGTCCAGTGGCCACCTGAGGGATCGGGGTTGAGGTTGATGCCGACATTGCCGTATTCCTTGACGCATTTTTCCAGCTCGGGAATGCAGGTCTTCGGGTCCACGCCGGGCGACTGCGGCAGCATGGCCACCGGCACAAAATGGTCGGGGAACAACTGGCTGACGCGGTAGCAGAGCTCGTTGCAGATCGCCGCCCAGGTGGAGGACACCTCGAAGTCGCCGATGTGGTGCGCCATGAAGCTGGCCCGTGGCGAGAACAGCGTGATGTCACTGCCGCGCTCTTTCATCAGGCGCAGCTGGTTGGTCTCGATGGATTCGCGCAGCTCGTCGTCGCTGATTTTCAGGTCGGCCACCCGCGGCTTGACCGATGGGTCCTGGATGCCTGCAATCTGCTGGTTGCGCCAGGCTTCCAGCGCCTTGGGGGCGGTGGTGTAGTGGCCATGGCAATCGATGATCAGTGTTTTTTTCATGGATGTCTCCGGAAATACAGATGCGGGAAAAAGGGAGAGCTCAGGCCGGCTCCATGCCCTGCTGGCGCTTGGCGGCCACAGCCGCAGGCGAGTTCATGAAGGCCAACAGCGCGCGCACAGCGTCCGCCTGCCGGCTGGCGGCGCAAACGCCGCCCGAAAAAGTAGTGATGATCTGCACCGCCTCGGGAAGCGGCCCCAGCACATCAATGCCAGGCAAATGCATCAGTTCGCTGAACTGCTGAAAGCCCAGCTCGACATCGCCCCTGGCCACCAGCGTGCCCACCGGTACGCCAGGCGGGGCCTGCACAATGCGCGGCTTGAGCTCTTCAGCCAAACCCCAGCGCTCAAACAGCTGCGCCAGCGCAACGCCGCTGGGGCCAGTGGAATAACTCAGGTTGTGCGCACGGCGCACCGCTTCGCGCAAGGCGCTTTCGTTGGAAATGTCGGGCCGGTTTGCACCGGCGCGCACGGCCACTGCCACGCCAGAGCGCACCAGGTCGACCCTGGTGCCCGGCAACACATGGCCGGAGGCCTGCAGCTTGTCGATGGCATCCGAGGCAAGGATGACCACATCAAAGGCTTCGCCAGCCTGCACACGTTTGGCCGCGTCCACGCCGCCCACCGCTTCGATGGCCACCTTCTGGCCCGATTGCTTCTGGAATGCATCGACCAGGTCGGCCAGCACCAGCCGTGTGGCCATGGAGGAAATGCCCCGAATATCAGCGGGCAATGGCATCAATGTCATGCAGATGATTGTGACCACCTCCCCCCCTCACGCCAAGGGGCAGCGGTTTCTAGCTGATATACCATTACGGCATTGATATTGTCCTGTTATATAAAACCCCCCTACTGCCATGGACCTCAAACAGATCGAATATTTTGTGCGTGTGGCCGAGCTTGGCAGCTTCACCCGCGCCTCTATTGCGCTGGACATTGCCCAGCCGGCGCTGAGCCGCCAGATCCGCCTGCTCGAGGTGGAGTTGCGGCAAAACCTGCTGACACGCAATGGCCGCGGCGCCGTGCCGACCGAGGCCGGCAAGCTGCTGCTCAAGCACGGGCGCGGCATCCTGCACCAGGTCGATGTGGCGCGCGAAGAGCTGGGTGCCACGCGTGGCGCACTCGCAGGCCGGGTGTCCATCGGCCTGCCGCCCAGCCTGTCCAAGTTGATCACCGTTCCTTTGACGCAGATGTTCCGGCAACACCTGCCGCAGGCGCAGCTCACGCTGACCGAGGGTTTTTCAGTGCTCATGCACGAGGCCCTGCGCGTGGGCAACCTCGACATGACCGTGCTCTACAACTGCGACCGCTCGCCCGACTTCGAGATTGATGTGTTGCATTCAGAAGAGCTGGTGCTTATTTCGCCTGCGGCCCGGTCAGCCGCGGCAAGCCCCAAAAAGCGGCCCGGCACCAAGCGCCAGCCCATCAGCCTGGCCGAGGTGGCCCAACTGCCGCTGATCCTGCCGAGCCGCCCCAACGCCTTTCGCATCCTGATCGAAGCGCAGATGACAGGCATAGGCCATGAGCCGCAGATCGCGCTCGAGGTCGACGGGCTCAACGCGATTTTGAGCCTGGTCAAGGAAGGCATGGGCCATGCGGTCCTGCCCAGCTACACCCTGAGCAACTTTGAAAACACCGCGCCCTTCACCCTGCGCAGCATCCACAGCCCGCGCATCATGAGCCAGCTGATGCTGGTGCGCTCCTCTCGCCATCCCAACACCGAAACCCAGAAGTCCGCGATGGAAATCGTCAAGGCCGTGCTGATCGAGGCGATGAAGCCCTACACCTGAAGGGGGTGGCACTACGTTTTTGATAGCAAACCATGTCCGAGGATCAAGGGCGAACTTGCGATTTCATCAATAAGCGCTGGCACATTCGGCCAGGCTGCCGCGCCTATGAACAAAATCGTCAACGCGCCCTTTGGTGACGGGAATAGTTTGCTATCGACTTGATAGCGATTTTTGGCTATTTTTCTGTGGGCAATTTGTCGGCGTAGTCCTGCCAGCGGGCGTCCTTGCCTACCTCAGCGAAGATGCCTGCCTTCGCCTGGTCGGCCACCCACTGCTGCTTGTCGGCAATCGCTGAAGCCATGAAGGGCTCAAAGCCTGCCTCGCGCACCGTGTTGGCGGCTTCCCGCATTTCCTCGGCGCGGCGCTGGCCATGCTGCACCACGCGGCTGAAAAAATAACTGCCCTGCTTTTGCCAGTCGATGGACGGAAAGGTCTCGACCAGCGTAGGCAGCACATGCTCTTCCACGCCATAGGCTCTGGCCGTGGCGTAGCTTTCAATCACCAGCGCTTCCAGGCCCTTGATCATCACGCTGCGGCACATCTTGATGGCGCTGGCCACGCCCAGCTTGTCGCTGACGGCTTTGGCATCCATGCCCCAGGCATTGAGCACTTCGGCCAGTTCGCTGGCCGATGTTCCTCCCAGCAGCATGGGCACGCGAATGCCATACGGCGGCACCGAGGTCATCACACCGGCCTCGACATACCGCGCACCCGCCGCTTCGATGAGTTGCGCCGCCTGCTGCTTGGTGCCGGGGGATGCGGAGTTGAGGTCCAGAAACACCGCGCCGGGGCGGATGTACGCGGCAGCGGCCTCGGCCACGGCCAGGGTGTTGGAAGCCGTCACCGCTGAAATCACCAGGTCGGCCTGCGCACACAGCGCGGCCATGGAGTCGCAGACGTTCACGCCGGCCTGTGTGGCCTGCCCACGATGGGAAGGATTGGCGGGGAACTTCGTGTCCCAGACGCTGGTCGCGCCCACTTGCTGCTTGAGACCGGCCGTGAAAATGCGGCCGACCTCACCATAGCCGACCATACCGATGTGCTGAAACTTCAAGGATGTGCTCCTGCGCTGCAAAGCGCGGATTTTATTGCGTCGGGATCTTGGCGCGGACGATCACGTCGCCCCAGCGCTTGGTTTCGCTGGCCAGCAGGTCGGCCGCCTGCTCGGGCGTGCTGGCACGGGCTTCCACATTCAGGCCCGCGAGTTTTTCCTTGACGTCGGGCGAGTTGAGCGCGGCGGTGATGTCCTTGTTCAAGCGGGCAATCACGGCGCCAGGGGTTTTGGCCGGGGCAGCCAGCGCGTTCCAGCTCGAAGCCACGAAGGTGGGCAAGCCGCTTTCTTTCGCAGTTGGCACTTCCGGCAGCACCGCAGCGCGTTTGTCGCCAGTCACCACCAGGGCGCGCAGGGCATTGGCCTTGATCTGCGGCAGCACGGGACCGAGGATTTCAACTGCCGCATCGATCTGGCCGCCACGCAGCGCGGTGATGACGGCCGGTGTGCCGTTGAAGGGGACGATCTGCATGTCCGCGCCAGAGGTGCTTTTGAACAGCTCTGCCGCCAGGTTCTGGGTGCTGCCGATGTTGATGGTGCCCACATTGAGCTTGCCGGGGTTGGCTTTGGCAAAGGCCAGCAGCTCACCGAGGGTCTTGAACTTCGAGTCAACCGGTGTGACGACGGCAATGTCGAAAAAGCCGAGTGTGGACACCGGCGCAAAATCACGCGTGTTGTTGAAGGGCAGCGACTTGAACATGCTGGTGCTCACCGCCGTGCCGTTGGACATCAGCAGCAGGGTGTGGCCATCGGGGTCGGCCTTGGCCACTGCCTCGCCAGCGGCCACGCCGCCTGCGCCAGGTTTGTTCTCAATCACGACCGCCTGCCCCAGCGACTCGCTGAGTTTTTGCGCCACGGTGCGCGCCGTCAGGTCGGCCACGCCGCCTGCGCCAAAAGGCACGACGATCTTGATCGGCTTGCTGGGGAAAGTCTGGGCGGTGGCCACGCCAGCGGCCATGACAGTGGCCAGCACACCAAAAAGAAGACGTTGCATGTTCATGGAAAACTCCTGAAATAAAATTAACGCGCCACACCCAGATGCTGCTCCAGCAAACTCGGGTCTTTGCGAAGCTGCTCCGCCGTGCCGCTGTGCACCACGGTGCCACGGTCCAGCACCACAGCGCTGTCGGAAATGGCAAGAATCGCCTGCGGGTGCTGCTCGACGATGATGGCCGACAGGCCCTCCTCACGCGTGATGCGGCTTATCGCGCGCAGCAGCTCTTCCACAATGATGGGGGCCAGGCCTTCAAGCGGCTCATCAAGCAGCAGCAGGCGCGGGTTCAGCACCAGCGCGCGGCCCACTGCCAGCATTTGCTGCTCACCCCCCGAAAGCTGCGTGCCCAGGTTGGTCTTGCGCTCAGCCAGCCGGGGGAACATGGTGTACACGCCACCGGGCGTCCACTTGCCGGGGCGCGCCACGGCGGTCAGGTTTTCATGCACCGTCAACGACTTGAAGATGTTGCGCTCCTGCGGCACCCAGCCAATGCCTGCAGCGGCCCGCTCATGCGGCGGCATCTTGTGAAGCGCCTTGCCCGCCAGCATGATGCTGCCGCCGTGCTGGCGCGTTGCGCCGGCCAGGGTGTTGATCAGCGTGGTTTTGCCGGTGCCGTTGCGGCCCAGCAGTGCCAGGGTTTTGCCCTCGTCCAGGCTCAAGGAAATGTTGTTGAGCACCACCGCCTCGCCATATCCGGCACTGAGGTTTTCAACCTTCAGCAGTTCAGCCATGGTGGACCTCCTCGCCATGACCCAGATAGACCGCCTTGACCTCGGGGTCGTTGGCAATCTGCTCGGGGTCGCCTTCGGTCAGCACTGCGCCGTTGACCAGCACCGTCATGCGTTTGGCAAAACTGAAAACCAGGTCCATGTCGTGCTCAATCAGCAAAATCGAAACGTCCGCCGGCAAGGCCGCCACCGTTTCCAGAAGTTCTTCGCGCTCGCCAGCCGGCACGCCAGCCACCGGCTCGTCCAGCAGCAGCACGCGCGGCTCGCAGGCCAGCGCTATTGCAATCTCCAGCAGGCGGCGCTTGCCGTAGGCCAGCACGCGTGTCTGCTGGTTCATCACTTCGGTCAGGTGAAACTGCTCCAGCAGGCGCTCGCAGCGCTCGACCACCAGCGGGCTGCGGCCCAGCGGTTTCCACCAGCCGGCGCCCAGGCCATGTTGCTGCGACACCGCCAGTGCCAGTGTCTCCAGCGGCGTCAGCGAGTCGAACAACTGGTTGATCTGGAAGGTACGCACCATGCCACGCTTGACGCGGTGGTGCGGCGCGAGGTTGGTGATGTCTTCGCCCAGCAGGGTGATGCGGCCTTCGGTAGGCTGCAGCACGCCGGTCAGCAGGTTGATCAGGGTGGTTTTGCCGGCGCCGTTGGGGCCGATCAGCGCATGCCGTGCGCCCTTTTTGAGGTGCAGCGTGACCTTGTCGGTGGCCGTGATGCCGCCAAAGCGCATCACCAGTCCGTCAGCGGCCAGAACGGTTTCGTCGCCGACCATCATGCGCCCCCCCGCTTGAACCAGGTGTGCGGCCTGAGCAGGCGCTCGCGCCCGACCAGCATGAGGATGACCAGGAACAGGCCAATCCAGAACGTCCAGTACTGCGGCGTGATGGACGAGATCACATCCTGCATGATCTTGAAGACAATCGCACCGGTGATGCCGCCATACAGCCAGCCGGTACCGCCTATGACCAGCACCAGCATGATGTCGGCAGAGCGGTCAAAGGCAAACACGTCGAGTGACGCAAAGCCGGTGGTCTGGGCCAGCAGCGCGCCCGCAGCGCCGGCCATGCCGGCAGCAATGGTGTAGACCACGCCCAGGCGCGAGGTGACCGGTATGCCAATGGCCATGGCGCGCAGGCGGTTGTCGCGCACCGCCTTGAGCGTCGCGCCAAAGGGCGAGTTGGTCAGGCGCCGCGCCACAAAAAACAGCAGCAGCGCCACAACAATCGAGTAGCAGGCAGCGGTGCGGCCCGACAGGTCAAACTCAAACCGGCCCAGCAGCGGCCCCATCACCACACCCTGCAGGCCGTCGGCGCCGCCGGTCAGCCAGTCGAGCTTGTTGGCCAGCTCCAGCAGGATCAGGGCCACGCCCAGTGTCACCATCAGGCGCGTCAGGTCACTGCCGCGCAAAATGGTCGGGCTGCACAACGCGCCCAGCACGGTGGACACCGCCACCCCCACCAGCAGACCCACCAGCGGGTCGGGCATGACCAGCTTGGCAAACAGCGCAGCCGTGTACGCGCCCATGCCGAAGAAGGCCGCATGGCCCAGCGAGACGATGCCGCCGTAACCGAGCACCAGATCCAGCGAGATTGCAAACAGCGCCACGATGGCAATCTCGTTGATGATCAGCGCGTGCGACGACAGCAGGAAGGGCGAGGCCAGCACCAGCAGCCAGAACACCGGCTCCCAGACTTTCCAGCGCCCTGCCCTGTTCAGGGATTCTTGAACCGTTGTTTTCATTTGCCGCCCTTGCGCACGAAGAGCCCTTGTGGGCGCCAGATCAGGATGGCAATCATCATGCTGTACAGGATGAAAGCCCCCATCTTGGGGATGTAGTACTTGCCCGCCACGTCGGCAATGCCCAGCAGCAGCGCCGCCAACAGCGGGCCGGTGATCGACGAGGTGCCGCCCACGGCGACCACGATCAAAAAGTAAATCATGAACTTGAGCGGAAAGCTGGGGTCCAGCCCCAGCACTTCTGCGCCCAGCGCGCCGCCCAGGCCGGCCAGGCCGGAGCCGACCGCAAAGGTCGAGAGAAACACCACGTTGACATTGATGCCCAGGCCGGACGCCACACGCTGGTCGTCCACCGAGGCGCGCAGGCGGCTGCCGAAGCGGGTGTTGGCCAGCACGTACTGCAGCCCAATCGTCAGCGCGCCGCACACCAGCACGATGAACAGCCGGTAGTGGCCCATGCCCAGCATCCACGCACCCTCGCCGATTTCGGTGCGGCCCTTGAGCCACTCGGGCAGCTGCACGATCTGCTGGGTGGACCCAATGAAATAGTCCACGCTGGCCACCGCCATGAAGGTCAGGCCGATGGTAAACAGCACCTGGTCCAGGTGCGGCTTGCCGTACATGGGCCGGTACAGCGTGCGCTCAAGAATGCCGCCCAGCAGCGCCGAGCCCAGAAAGGCCAGCGGCAGGCAGACCAGGAAAGGCACGTCCATGCGCTGCATCAGCAACACCGTGATGTAGCCGCCCGCCATGGCAAAAGCGCCATGCGCGAGGTTGATGAAATTCATCAGGCCCATGGTCACCGACAGGCCCACTGCCAGAATGAAAAGCAGCATGCCGTAGGCGATGCCGTCGAAGAGGATGGTTAGCATGTGTTGGCCGGATAGTCAGAAGCTGCCAGAAGGAAACCATTTCAGGAACGCCGCGGAACCGGCTTCGCCGGGCCGCAGGCGTTGCCCCCTGCAGGGGGAAACAGGCTACACGCAGTGAGCCTGGATGGGGGTGTGCAATTATTTGGCTTTGCCGGGATCCTTGACGTCCTTGATCACATCAAATTCCACGTTGTGAAGCTGGCCTTCCTTGCGCTCAACCTTGCGCAGGTACATGTTGTGCACCACGTCGCGGGTTTGCGCGTCGATGAACATCGGGCCGCGCGGGCTTTCAAAAATCTGGCCCTTCATCGCAGCCAGCAGTGCGTCACCGCCGCCGTTGCCCTTGGTGGCCCGCAGCGCTTCGTAAATCACGCGCATGCCGTCATAACCGCCAACGGCCATGAAGTTGGGGCGCATGCCCTTGTTGGCCTTGCCGAAAGCCTCGACAAACTTCTTGTTCATGGGGGACGGGTGGTAAGCCGAATAGTGGTGCTAGGTGACCACGCCAAGCGCGCCGTCGCCCATGTCGTTGAGCTGGTCGTCGTCGGTCACGTCGCCGGTGCCGATGAGCCGGATGCCGGCCTTGTCCATGCCGCGCTCAAGAAACTGCTTCATGACCGCAGCGCCCGCGCCGGAGGGCACAAACACAAACAGCGCATCAGGCTTGAGGTCACGCACTTTCTGCAGGAAGGGAGCGAAGTCGGGGTTGCGCAGCGGCACGCGCAGCGACTCGGTGACCTGGCCGCCGTTGAAAGTCAGGCGTTCCTTGAAAAATTTCTCGGCGTCAATGCCGGGGCCATAGTCGCTGACCAGGGTCACGACTTTCTTGATACCGTTTTTCGGGGCCCAGTCGGCCAGTGCCACCGAAGCCTGGGGCAAGGTGAAGCTGGTGCGCACGATGTAAGGAGATGCCAGCGTGATGCTGGAGGTGGCCGCGGCCATCACCACCTGCGGTGTCTTGGACTGGGTGGCAATCGGCGCGGTGGCCAGGGCCGATGGCGTGATGCCAAAGCCAGCCAGTACATTGACCTTGTCGTTGACCACCAGTTCCTGCGCGATGCGTTTGGTCACGTCGGGCACGCTGGTGTCGTCCTTGATGATCAGCTCGATTTTCTTGCCGGCCACGGTGTCGCCGTTTTGCGCCATGTACAGGCGTGCCGCAGCTTCGATCTGGCGGCCGGTGGTGGCCTGCTGACCTGTCATGGGCAGGATCAGGCCGATCTTGAAGGTGTTGCTCTGCGCCGCGGCGGGAACAGCGGCGAGGGTTGCAGCAGCCATCGCGATGGCGCTCAGAAAAATCCGTTTTTGCATGGTGTCTCCAGAAAGGCTGGGGGAAGGATCAAAAGGGCTCACCAGACTGTCCCCCATACGGCGCCGGTGCGCAATAGAGTTTTGCTACTGGCAGTTATAGCAAATCCGCATACCGCAAGCCGAGCCAGAACATTTCTTTCCTTTTTGCTGAAATGCCGGTTCTCAACGAAACAAGGCCCCGTCGCGGGGGCCTTGTGTCTCAAAAGCCCCGGGGCTGGGCGGCTTGCTACCCGGTTTACTTGCCGGTTTTGCCCGGGTCCTTGACGTCCTTGAGGGTGTCAAACTCGACGTTGTAAAGCTGGCCGTTGACGCGCTCGACGCGGCGGATGTAAACGTTCTGCACGATGTCGCGGGTTTGCGCATCGATGTAAATCGGGCCGCGCGGGCTTTCAAAAATCTGGCCCTTCATCGCGTCCACCAGCGCGCTGCCTATGCCCTGCCCTTTGGTCGTGCGTATGGCTTCGTAGATCACGCGCATGCCGTCATAGGCCGACACACCAAAGAAATTGGGGCGTATGCCATTGCTGGCTTTCATGTAGGCCTCCACAAACTTCTTGTTGGCCGGCGAGTTGTGCGCCACCGAGTAGGGGTGGGATGTCACCAGGCCCAGCGCGACGTCGCCCATGTCGTTGAGGATTTCGTCGTCGGCCACGCTGCCTTCGCCAATCAGCTTGATGCCCGCCTTGTCCAGGCCGCGCTCGGCAAACTGCTTGAGCAGCGCACTGCCCGCGCCAGCGGGCACAAACACAAACAGCGCATCAGGTTTGAGATCACGCACCCTTTGCAGGAAAGGTGCGTAGTCCGGGTTGCGCAGCGGCACGCGCAGCTCGGCCATGATCTGACCGCCGTTCAGGGTAAAGCGCTCGCGGAAGGTTTTCTCGGCGTCGATGCCCGGGCCGTAATCAGTCACCAGTGACACGACACGCTTGATGCCGTTTTTAGGCGCCCACTCGGCCACGCCCAGCGTGACTTGCGGCAGCGTCATGCTGGTGCGGATGATGTAAGGCGATGCCTCGGTGACGATGGACGTGGCCGCAGCCATGACCACCATCGGTGTTTTGGACTGGGTGGCAATCGGCGCGGTGGCCAGCGCCAGCGGCGTCAGGCCAAAGCCGGCCAGCACATCGACCTTGTCGGTCACGACCAGGTCTTGCGCCAGACGCTTGGTCACGTCAGGCACGCCGGTATCGTCTTTCAGAATGATCTGGACCTTGCGCCCGGCCACCGTGTCGCCAAACTGCTGCATGTAGAGCTTGATGCCGTTGTCAATCTGCCGGCCTGTCGAGGCAAACGGTCCGGTCATGGGCAGCAGCAAGCCTACCTTGAAGGGTTTGGCCTGGGCCATGGCCAGCCCGGTGTTCAGGGCGATGGCGGTGACGGTGGCGTTCTTGAGAAAGGTGCGCTTGGTGCTGTCCATTTTGTTGTCCATGGTGGTCTCCGTTAAAAAATCAAAAGGGTGAAAAGCTCAAACTGGCGGGTTACAGGGCAAGTTAAAGGGTCTGCGCCCGGCGGATCAGCCGCATGCCCGGCATCTGCATCGCGTCGTGGATGTGCAGCACACCGCGCAGGTTGCGCTGGGCAATGCGGGAGTGCTCACGCATGATGGCTTCGGCGCGGCCACCTTCTCGCTGCTCGATCGCCTCCAGCACCTGCCAGTGCTGGTCCTGGGCCACCAGCAGGGTGTCGCGCGCACGTGGTGAGTTGGTTTGCTCGATCACAAAGCCCGAGGGCGAGGCAAAAGGCAGCTTGACCACACGCTCCAGCTCACGGGCAATGACCTGGCTGCCGCCCATGTCGGCCAGCAGGTTGTGAAAATTCTGGTTCAGGGTGACGTATTGCAGAAAGTGCTCGTCGTCCAGCGCCGGCTGCTGCAGCACGGCATCGATGCTGGCCAGACAGGCGCGGGCTTGGGCCATCAGCACGGTGGCAACGCCGCGCTCGGCCGCCAGCCGGGCCAGCAGGCCTTCGAGCGTGCCGCGCAGTTCGATGGCTTCTGAAATGTCGCGCTCTGAAAACGTGCGCACCGCATAACCGCCGTTGACCAGCGACTCCAGCAGGCCCTCCTGCTCCAGCCGCATCAGCGCCTCACGGATGGGGGTGCGCGAGACACCCAGCTTTTCAACAATCGCCAGCTCGGTGATGCGTGCGCCGCTGACCAGTTCGCCCGCCAGAATCATTTCGCGCAGCCTGAGCTGCGCTTTCACCGCCTGGGACGAGCTGGCATCCTGCGCATCGGCAGCCGGAGCAAGGGGCAGTGGACTGTTCATGTGCAGAGTGTATACATGACAAGCCTGTTTTATACCGTAATTACCCTATAAGGCTTGGTTTTTCAATCGTTTTTAGACCTGAGAAAGCATAAAACACATATCGTTGTATACAAAGAACTGGGTTTGAGGCCATAATTGCCAAAATTCGCGAGCACCCGCCCCGACCGCCGCTACACCCACATTCCTTAGGAAACACCATGTTCTTGAAAAACACCTGGTATGTCGCATGCACCCCCAACGAGATTGACGACAAGCCCCTGGGCCGCCAGATCTGCGGCGAGAAAATTGTCTTCTACCGCGGGCCCGAGGGCAAGGTCGCGGCGCTGGACGACTTTTGCCCACACCGCGGCGCGGCCCTGTCGCTGGGCACCGTGTGTGAAGGCAAGCTGGTTTGCGGCTACCACGGCCTGGTGATGGGTTGCGACGGCAAGGTCGAGTCCATGCCCGGCCAGCGCGTGCAGGGTTTTCCGCGCAGCCGCAGCTTCCCCGTGGTGGAGCGCCATGGCTTTGTCTGGGTGTGGACGGGCGACGCCAGCCTGGCCGACGAAAGCAAGGTGCCGCACCTGGAGTGGGCCAACAACCCCGAGTGGGCCTATGCCGGCGGCCTGTACCACGTGAAGTGCGACTACCGCCTGATGATCGACAACCTGATGGACCTGACGCACGAGACCTATGTGCACACCACCAGCATCGGGCAGAAGGAAATTGACGAAACCCCGGTGAGCACCAAAACCGAGGGCGACACCGTGGTGACCCGCCGCTACATGGAAAACCTGATGGCCCCACCCTTCTGGCGCGCCAACCTGCGCGGCAACAACCTGGCTGACGATGTGCCGGTGGACCGCTGGCAGGTGTGCCGCTTCACGCCACCCAGCAACATCATGATCGAGGTCGGCGTGGCCCACGCCGGCAAGGGCGGCTATGACGCCGACCCCAAAGACAAGGTCCACAGCGTGGTGGTTGACTTTTTGACGCCCGAGACCGAAACCACCATGTGGTACTTCTGGGGCATGGCGCGCAACTTCAACCCGCGCGACAAATCCCTGACCGCGCAAATCCGCGACGGCCAGGCCAAGGTGTTTGCTGAAGACACGGTGGTGCTGGAGGCGCAGCAGCGCAACCTCAGCCTGTTTCCACAGCGCAAGCTGTTGATGCTCAACATCGACGCCGGTGGCGTGCAGTCGCGCCGCATCATTGACCGCCTGCTGGCCGAAGAGCAGGCACTGGCCAAGCCCGCCGCACCGGCCCAGCCGCAACCCCAGGCGGCATAAGCATGGACAGCCTCGAAGTCAAGGTTGTCAAAAAGCGCCAGGAAGCGCTGGACATCGCCAGTTTTGAGCTGGCCCGCGTGGACGGCGCGCCGCTGCCGGCCTTCAGCGCCGGCTCCCACGTGGACGTGCAGGTGCCCGGCGGGCTGACGCGGCAATACTCGCTGTGCAACGACGCCGGCGAGCAGCACCGCTACCGCATCGCCGTGCTGCGCGACGCCGCATCACGAGGCGGCTCTGTCGGCATGCATGAGGCGGTGAAAGAAGGCGATGTGATCCGCATCAGCACTCCCAAAAACCACTTTCCGCTGCAGCCCGCAGCGCACACCTTGCTGTTTGCCGGCGGCATAGGCATCACGCCGTTGCTGTGCATGGCGCAGCGCCTGACCACCCTGGGCAGCGACTTCACCCTGCACTATTGCACCCGCTCGGCAGAGCGCACCGCTTTTCTGGACGAAATCAAGGCATCAGCCTTTGCGGCGCGCACCCAGTTTCACTTTGACGCCGGCCCGGCCGAGCAAAAGCTGGACATTCCTGCCACCCTGGCAGCAGCCGGCCCCGGCCACCAGCTTTATGTGTGCGGGCCCACCGGCTTTATCGACCATGTGGTGAGCAGCGCCAAGGCCGCAGGCTGGAGCAGCGAGCAGATTCACCTGGAGTACTTTGGCGCTGCGCCGCAAGACAGCACGGGCGACACCGCTTTTGAAGTCAAGATTGCCAGCACCGGCAAAACCTACACCGTGGGGGCGCAGCAAAGCATTGTGGCGGCGCTGATGGCCCAGGGCATTGAAATTTTGACCTCCTGCGAGCAAGGCGTGTGCGGCACCTGCATCACCCGCGTGCTGGAGGGTCAGCCCGACCACCGCGACATGTACTTCACCGATGAAGAAAAGGCGAAGAACGACCAGTTCACGCCCTGCTGCTCTCGCGCCAAAAGCAAAACGCTGGTGCTGGACCTGTAACCCGCTGCCTCACCCCGGCCATGCCATAAGATAAGCACACGTATCACCGCTCCCCATCACCCTTATCCAAGACCGACCATAAAGAGGAACAACAAGCATGTCTCAACTCCCCGCCCGTTATGACCACGTTGGCAGTTTTTTGCGCCCGCAATATTTGCTGGAAGCGCGTGAGCAAAAAGCCAAGGGCGCCATCACGCCCGAGCAGCTGCGCAAGGTCGAAGACAAGGCCATCACCGAGATCGTCAAGTTTCAGGAAGACGTGGGCCTGAAAAGCATCACCGA
Source organism: Polaromonas sp. (assembly GCA_021731285.1). GTDB lineage: Bacteria > Pseudomonadota > Gammaproteobacteria > Burkholderiales > Burkholderiaceae_C > Polaromonas. The sequence goes on from JAKFXR010000078.1 coordinate 24,629, forward strand.
CGGCGAGTTTCGCCGCACCTACTTTCACATCGACTTTCTGGAGCAGCTCGGCGGCGTGGTGACCGACATTCCCGTCACCGTGCTGAACGCTGACAACACCAAGGCGCTGGCGCCACCGGTGATGCGCGTGGTGGACAAAGTGCGCCACATCAAGGACATCCAGCTCGCTGACTTCAACTACCTCAAAAGCCAGGTGAGCGCGGGCAACACGGCCAAGGTGACCATCCCCTCGCCGACCATGCTGCACTTTCGCGGTGGCCGCGCCGGCATCAGCAAAGAGCACTACCCCGAGCTGGACCCCCAGTTCTACCAGGACGTGGCCAACGCCTATGGCGACGAGCTGCGCAGCCTGGCTGCAGCGGGCTGCACCTATGTGCAGATGGACGACACCAACCTGGCCTATCTGTGCGACGAAAAAATGCGCGAAGCCGCACGCCAGCGCGGTGACGACCCCAACGAGCTGCCGCACCGCTATGCCAAGTTCATCAACCTGGTGGTGGCGCAAAAGCCGCCTGGCATGCTGCTGGCCATGCACCTGTGCCGCGGCAACTTCAAAAGCACCCACGCCGCCAGCGGCAACTATGAGCCGGTGGCCGAGGCCCTGCTCAAAGAGATGGACCTTGACGCCTACTTCATGGAGTACGACGACGCCCGCAGCGGCGACTTCAAGCCCCTGCGCTTTTTGCCCAAAGGCAAAACGGTTGTGCTGGGCCTGGTGACCACCAAGTTTGGCGAGCTGGAAGACAAGGACGAGCTGAAGCGCCGCATCGAGCAGGCCGCCAAATACGCACCGCTGGACCAGCTGGCCCTGTCACCCCAGTGCGGCTTCAGCAGCACCGTGCACGGCAACGACATTGCAGTGGAAGCCCAGCGCACCAAAATGCGCCTGGTGATTGAGACGGCGCAAGAGGTTTGGGGCAATACCTGAACCCGGGCGCTGTAAGCACTCGCTAAAAAGCCGCCCTCGAGGCGGCTTTTTTACGTCCGAACCTGACATCGCCCTCCCCTCAACGCGCCTTCCGTGCCCATGCCACGGCGTCTGCCACATCGCCCTCATCAATGCCGAGTCCAGCCAGCTTGTCCCGCACTGTGCGCCTTTTCACCGACTTGGGCCCAGACGGGTCAATCAGCGCCTGCAGTCGATCCACGGCCATGCCTCGCTCACGCGCGCGCCCTACGCGCAGGGCGTCGAACAGGGCCAGCATTTCATACAGCCCAGCGTCGCGCATGGCTGCAAAAGGCACGCTGGGGTGCAAGGGCTCTATGCCAATTCCACGCATGGAGCCATTGGGGTGCGGCCATACGTAATCTTCAGACCCTGGCGCAAACACACCTGCAAACGCTGGCGCGCTATGGCTGGTGGGGACGCCAATGGCAGAAGCTGTCTTGTCGGCTGCGAAGGCATATTTGGCGCCATGCAGCGCAAATTCGGCCAGCTGGCGGGCATGGGGGCGCACCGGGTTGTCGGCTGGTGCGTCTTCGCTGCTAACGCGTTTGCGTCGTGCTACCCGGTAGATAGCCGCTGGCTCTTTGGCAGCGAGCGCTGCCACCTCTGGCGCAAGAGCTTTCTGGTTTTGCACCAGCAGCCCCGCCTGCAAGCCGCGCTTGATGCAGGCGTGTGCCTCAGACGCACTCAAACCCAGCTCCTGGGCCAGCTGCGCATACGTCCAGCGCTGATCACCCCACGCCACCAGCTTGAGGGCCACCACAAAATCTTGAGGTTTTAGTTGCATGAATTCTATATTCTTGAATTGCGAATATAGAATGTATTTTATTTATGCGGCTCTGGCAAGTGTGCATGTGGGCAGACCCGCCCTAAACCCCATAGCAGTTGCGGTTATTCTTATGAAAATTCCGGCTCCCGCCCTGTGACCACGGGGGCCACCAGCTATATTTTTCATAGCAATTCATGCCCATCCAGGCAGCAACCCTGCCAGCGGCCCGGCTGTAAGGGCTTTCCACAGCGGCGCCAGCAGCGCCTGCCCGATACTCAAAGCCCTTCCCTCCCCCCATCGCCCAATTGGCCGCAGCGCTCAGTCTGCCCTTTTTCCAATGCTCAAACCCTTGATGACCCGCAGCGCGGCGCACTTCCGCAAAAACTGGAAAAGCTACCTGACCCAATTGGCGTTGCTGGTCGCAGTTTTTATCGCCGTACAGGCCTGGCAAACGCGCAATGTGCCGACCGGGCCGGCGCCCGACCTGGCCATCAGCGTGTTGCAGCCCGATGGCACAACGGTCAGCACCACGCTTGACCAGTGGCGCCAGGCCCACCCGGGCCAGGCCGTCGCCCTGCACTTCTGGGCCGAGTGGTGCCCGATCTGCCGCGCAGAGGAGAACAGCGTCACCCGCCTGGCGCAAGACTGGCCTGTACTGACGGTGGCCATGCAGTCCGGCCCGGCGGCCAAGGTCAGGCAGGTGCAGCAGCAGCGGCAACTGCCCTGGCAAACCGCCATAGACCCGCAGGGCCAATTGACACGCGCCTTCGGCTTTCAGTCGGTGCCCGCCTTTGTGGTGCTTGATGAACAAGGCCGGCTGCGTAGCGCCACAGCCGGCTACACCAGCGAACTGGGCATGCGCCTGCGCCTGTGGTGGGTCGGGCTCTTCTGAGCCGGGCCCGGTATCAGAGGGCTATGCCTTGGACTTGTTCACCGCCGCAGCCGCACGTATCAGCGCCTTGAAAGCAGCCTCGTCCAGTTCATCCCCCTCACTGATATCAATGGCCCGCCGTGTGTTGCCATCCAGGCTGGAGTTGAACAAGCCCGCAGGGTCCTTGACCGAAGCACCCTTGGCAAAGGTCAGCTTCATCTTGGCCTTGTAGGTCTCGCCGGTGCAGATGATTCCGTCGTGCGGACCACACCGGCACGCTCCACTTCCACTCCTCCACCACGGCAGGGGCAGCCTGCTTCATGAGCGCCCGAACCCGCGTCGTTGGCATAGACGCATGCTGCTCCCGACTCTTTGTATCGGGGTCACGGCGTGCGTTAAGAAAACGAAACGCCGAATCGCTCTTTCAATCGTTCGACCGTCGTGCGCCATTTGGGAGTCGTCGGCTTGCACACACTGTTCTGGTTGCCGAAGAAACCGATCTCCTGCACCGCGTTCTCAAGCGGCAAGGTGTGCAGCCATTCCACCGGGACAAACCACTCGCACCGCTCAGGGTCTCCGACGAATTCGCGATGATAGTTTCCCAACTTCAATACATCGAGAGCGGGTGTTTCCCCGTTTGGGGTGTTTAGCTTGAAGTCAGCAGCTTGTTGCGCTTTTCCAATGACACGACCTACGCCAACGTAGCCTGTTCTAGGAATATTGACCCATATCCGGTCACCGATATTGAGCAACTGCAATGTACGGCTGTACCACGGACCACCTCCTGCGCTGATAAAGCCGTAGTGGCTTGCCTCCTCCCACGACCGACTGACCAAGTCACCAAACGACACATAGAACTCTCCATTCCAAGGTTCAGCAGGTTCGCTGGAGGGAGGAGTGACGTTGACTTGTGTGTGAATCGGATCCAATAACCAGGATCGACTTAACAGCTGATCAGCTCCGTGAGCGAATACCTGAAAGCACAACACGTTGATGGAAATATCGCGCTTGTTCAGATAAGCAACGATGCGCTCAGTGCTGTCATCCAGTTGGGATGCGACGATGACGATCTGATGAGAGTCGTTAAGTGTCTCTTCATCCAGCGCTTGCCCGAATCGGACACGAAAATCATCTGACAGACTTTGATTGGGTTTGAAACGGCGGTAAATCGCGGCAATGTCTTCAGAATGCAACCTCTCAACCCAACTCGCGTAATCGACAGCCTGCGCCACCACATCACGGGGAGTGCGTGCGCGTTTTAGTTCAATCAATATCAGTGAGCCGTCAGGCGCGATGGCCAACAAATCAATGATTCCCCCAAACCCGGTTCGCTCCTGGCGGCCAATTAGCATCCATGCGTCCGACAGCAACTGGGGCTGCGCGACGATCATGTCTTCCAGCATTCTTTCGCTAGGCAGAACTGCTTCGCTCAACTGTTCAGGCTGCGCGGTGACTTTCCAAAGTGCTGTATGAATAGGCAAGGAAACTCCTCAAGACAGGCGAGCTGTCAAATTTAATTCCAAGGGCGCTGCAGACCTCAACCACCCCATACTCGGTCAATCGCGGCCTTGATCTTGGCCTCCATGCGGCGAATCAATTCGCGGTTGGCGTTGACGAGGGCCTGCTCGGCTTCGATTTCGGCGACGATGGTGCGTTGGGTGGCGAGGTCGGGGAGCGGGATCATGAAACTTCGCAACGAACCCAGTGAAACCGTTTTTTGTGCCACACCAGTTGCAGATTTCTCGGCTTGTTGAAACGCCAAAGGTGATGACATAAAGAAATACAGGTACTTCGCGTCAACGGCTGGGGCTGGCCGAATTAATGCAATGTGTCGCTGAAAGCAAAAATCCTTATCTGTATCGACAAAAACCGGAATGCCAAATGAACCCGTCACGGAATACAGGGTGTCATTCTTCTGCGGTCGTCGCATTGGGCCAAGTCGATCAAAGTAAGTTTGCGGGACGAAAAATGTCTTGGTGAAATCCAACCTGTTGTCTTGGTTGATGTTGGAGATGGTGACGAATGGAACGCCTTCATCTGACTTGGGCGGCGCTTGGTGATCACCATCGCTGACGCATTCCGTGATTTCAGACAAGCGCTTTTCTTCCCAGTCGGAGCTGACAATGATGTGTGGCTGATAGCTATCGAGCACCTGCCGGGCACCGTCGATAATTTTTTGGTAGCCCTCGATTTCGGCCACGATTTGATGTTGGACTTCGAGGGGTGGGAGGGGAATTTCAATTTCTTTGATCTGCTTTGCCGAGATATGCTTGACGGTCACTGCATAAGTGCTGGCCTCGATTTCTTTGAGTTTTTCTGGCAACACTCTCGCCACATACTCCTTCAAGCAATCCTTGAATTGATGTAGCCGACAAACGCGCTGATTCAATAAAGCTGGGCCACCCTTCCAGATCACTGAATTGAACTCGCCATCCATGCCAACTAGCAGTTCGCCGTTTTGAACAACGTAACTCGCATCGTATTCACCTTCGTATCGCGTAACGGTTCGGTTTGGCTTGATATCTCGGATACGAATAATGGGGAAGCCTTTTACCTCGCCAAAGGTATCTGACTTAAATGCAAAACCTGACTGAATTTCTAACAAGTCACCCACTTTTCGATTTTCGTAGGAGCCAGTTTTGACGAGTGTTGCGACATACCGCTCGCCACTCAAATTGAATTCACCACTTTCACCCAACCTGGCACGTGTCACCACCTGCGTCAGCGCGCCATCACTCTCAAATTTCTGCGCCGCCGTCATCCAGGCCCGCAGCAATCGCGTCGCCTCGGGCAAATGGCTGTCCACCACCGCCCGGCGTTGCGAGCCCAAATTAAATCCGTCGTTTAGCACCTTCACAAACAATACGCTGTCTAGCTGCTTGTGCAGGCGCTTATCCAGAAACAAAATGCTGGTCTTCACGCCGCTGTAGGGGTTGAACACGCCCGCAGGCAGGCTGACCACAGCCACCAGGGATGTGTCCACCAGCATCTTGCGCAGCGCCTTGTATGCGGTGCCGCTCTGGAAAATAATGCCTTCGGGCACGACGATGGCAGCGCGGCCGGTGGCCGTCAAATGCTCGGCCATGTAGTTCACGAACAGCACTTCGCTACGGGTGGCTTGCACGCTGAAGCGCTTGTGCGGCTTGATGCCGCCCCTGGGTGACATAAAGGGCGGATTGGCCAGAATCACGTCGGCCACCTCGTTCCACTTTTCATCACTTGTTAACGTGTCGTACTCTTCGATGCGCGGATCGGTGAAGCCGTGCAGATACAAATTCACCAAGCTCAGTCGCACCATATCGGGTGAAATGTCGTACCCGTGAATGCTGGCCGCCAGCCGGGCACGTTCATCCGGCGTAAGCTTGCTGCTCCCGTTCGCGCGCTGATTCGCTTTCAGAATGTGCTTCCACGCCGAAATGAGGAACCCTGCGGTACCGCAAGCAGGGTCAAGGATTGTTTCGTTTTTCTTTGGGTCCAGCACCTCGACCATGAAGTCGATGATGTGGCGCGGCGTGCGAAATTGCCCAGCATCACCCTGGCTTCCCAAAACACTCAACAAGTACTCAAACGCATCACCGAGTCGCTCGGAATGGTCGTAGGTGAAGTAGTTGATCTCCTTGAGAAAGCTTTTGAGCGTTTCCGGGTCACGATACGGCAGGTAAGCGTTTTTGAAGATGTCCCGAAAAAGCGGCGGCACGCCGGGGTTTTCGTTCATTTTCTGCAGTGCTTCGCTGTAAACCCCTAACACCTCATGTCCACCCATGCTGGGCGACAACAGCTTGGCCCAGCCAAAGCGAGCGTACTCACCGGTAAAGAAACTGCGCTTGCCTCCCAGCTCTTCTGCCTCGGCGTCCATATCGTCCATGAACTTGTAGATAAGCGCAATGGTGATTTGCTCCACCTGGGACTTGGGGTCTGGCACCTTGCCGACGAGGATGTTCCTGCAGTCGTCTATTTTCTTTTTGGTCTGTGCGTCGAGCATTTAAGTTTCTGTTCGGCGTAGCACTTCTGGCTACATTCGTAGCCATTTTTGCTACATGAATTGATTGAGGGGTACGTAATCTTTCACGTACTCGGGAATGCGGGTGCGCCATATCGGAGGCACAGCCTTAAAGTCGCTCATGCCAAAAGCGGGGTAAACATTGAGCGCTGTCAGCCGTTGGGTTTCAATAATGTCGCGCAGGTTGTGGTCGGTTACATAGGCTTTGAAGTAGTACTTCATCGCCACAATGGCGGTAGCTGCCGAGTCAGCGCTAAAGCCAGTGGCATTTTGTTGGTCGAGCAGGAATTTCTCAAACTCTTCTTCAAGCAGCTCGTCTTTGCTCTTAAACCCCGGAATCAGGCCAAAGGCCTTTTCAAGAATCTCGCGCAGACCCAACCGGCGGTCTACACCAGCGGCGCGGCGCAGCTTGTCCAAGTTGAAGTATTCGTTGGGCTTGTCAAACAGCTCGCTGGTGATGTAGTCAATCGCCTGGTCCCACTGGGCGTCACCCACCTGTTTGGCAATGATGGGGTCGGCTTTGACCACGTCTTCAAATTTCTCAAAAAACATGCGGTCGACCTTCATGCCCTGAAAGCCGACCTGCTGCTCCGCGTGGCTTGCGATCGCATCTTCGCCGGTGTGCTGGTAGGCGCCGCTTTCGGGCTCGTCCATGCCCGGCCCAGGCTTGGCACCAGGCTCCCCACCTTCGGGCAGACCTGCTCTTGGACGAGGAAGTTTGAGCACTTCGTCGTAGTTAAACTTTTTTTCAAAGTATTCGCAGGTCGCAAAGAAGTCGAATAGCTTGTAGGCGACCTTATGTGGCTGAGTCACCTGAACTCTCAGGTTTTCATCCTGCAACTCATCACGGAAGTCATGTTTGCGGGTACCCCGCCCTTTGATCTGCACAAAGTCCGACGGCGAGAACACTGGACGCATCAGCGCAAGATTCAACAAATCGGGGCAGTCATAGCCGGTGGTCATCATGCCCACGGTCACGCACACACGTGCCTTGCTGGTTTTATAGGTTGGCAGCACGTTGGCAGAGCCCAACAGGTTGTTGTTGGTGAAGTTGATAGTGAACTGCTGCGCCTCAGGGATGAGCGAAGTCACTTGAACTGCAAAGTCTGACTGGTAAAGGCCTGGGAGCTGCTTGTCGGCCAGGTCATTCAATATCTGTGTGAGCTTGGCGGCATGGTTCTGACTGACAGCGAACACAATGGTTTTGCCAAACTCGTTGCTGATCGGGTCACGCAAACCATGAGCCATCAGGGTTTCACAAAACAGCTCATTGGTCGCTTTTGAGAAAAACTTTTTCTCAAAACTGCGCTGCTTGAACCGCTGCTCGCTGGTTTTTTCACCTTCAGACGCCTCATTAATAAGGACTGCCGCATAACCCGTATCGGAAAGCAACTGGGTAGTGACTTCGGTTCGCGCATCGACGACCAGCGGGTTTATTAAAAAACCTTCTTTGACGCCATCGAGCAGCGAATAGCGATAGGTGGGCTCGCCAGTTTCACAACCAAAAGTGCGATATGTATCCAGTAATAGGCGGCGCTCCTGCTCTCGTGGATCGCGGGTTGTAGGTTTGGCCGTATTGAACTTCTTGAGGTAGTCCTTGGGTGTGGCAGTCAGGCCCAGCTTGTAGCCAACAAAATACTCGAATACGGCGCGGGCATTTCCGCCAATGGAACGATGGGCCTCATCGGAAATCACCAGATCAAAGTCCGACGGTGAAAACACGCTTTGGTATTTATTGTTGAACAACAGCGACTGCACGGTAGTGACCACAATCTCCGCATTGCGCCAGTCGTCGCGCGTCTCTTTGTAAATGGCAGACTTGTAGTCGTTCTTAAGCAGGGCGGTAAAGGCCTTGTTGGCCTGGTCTTCCAATTCCAACCGATCCACCAAAAACAGCACCCGGCGAGCGTTTCCGGTACGGAGAAACAGTTTGATAACAGCAGCAGAAGTCAGTGTTTTTCCCGTGCCCGTTGCCATTTCAAACAGGAAACGTGTTTTGCCTTCCTTAACCGCAGTCTGAATCGCATGCGCTGCACGCTGCTGGTAATGACGCAAAAAACGCAGACGATTCTTTTTTACGAATAAGGAGTGCTCCTCCGAATTTTTCCAGCCTGCCTCGGTATCGTAGGTTGGCATCTGGGTGCGAGCGATGTAGTCGAGCGGAATCTCTTCTGCGATCAGCCGTGCGGGGTCTGCATGGAAACGGGCGTAGCCCTTAATGGAATTGGGCGCGGGGAATTTCGTAATGACATGCGGATTGCCATGCTCCAGATCCCACATGTAATGCAGGTTGCCGTTCGACAAAATCACGAAGCGACAGTTGAGCGATTTGGCGTACTTGCGGGCCTGCTCTTTACCAATCAGCGGATTCTTGTCTTCAGCCTTGGCCTCCAACACCAACAGCGGAAAGCCCTGGTCATCCAGCAGGAGAAAGTCAATGAAACCTTTGCTGGTCGTTTCAAAGTCATTACCCATTGCATCGACTTGCGCATGCGTGAGTTTGACGTTGGGCTCGAGCGCAATATTGGCTTTACCGTCCCCGCTGTCGAAGAAGCGCCAGTCAGCAACTTCAAGCAGCTTGTTGATTTTGATACGGGCTTGAGCTTCCTTAGACATTGCGCTATAAGTTTTCGATAAGCAAGGAAGCCAGTTCAGGAGCCGCGGGAGCACTTGCTGCGGACGCGCCTGACGTAAAAGTTGCCGTTGCCCGCACTAGCTTGTTCATCCCGACTCTGGCTTTTTGCTCTGGCGTCATGTCCTCTCCCTTGCACGCAATTCTAGGGGCCAGCACCCTTTGGCGGGAGGTGCCGGTGAAATCGGCTGCCTGCCCTTTGGGGGCGGAAGTAGTTCGCTACTACTTTTATAGCAAAAGGAAATTGGCCGTATAAATCCGAGATTCGTGAAATCTACGGCCAATTTAACCAGTCAGCTGCTCTTTACACCCCACGCTTCAGAACCACCGCAAATCCCCGCCCCACCGCAGGCCGCGCCATCATCACCCCATACCAGCGCTGCACATTCGGGAAATCCGCCAGGTCCACCTTGTGCTTCTCATGCCGCCAGGCCCAGCCGATGATGGCGAAGTCGGCGATTGAAATTTCTTCACCCGCAAAAAAGGTGTTGCCGGCCAGGCGGCGGTCCATCACGCCGTAGAGACGGCGGGTCTCGGCCAGGTAGCGCTCTGCGCCGTAGCGTTTGTCGGCCTCGTTGCTCAGGCCCAGAAAGTGGTGGGCCTGGCCGGGCATGGGGCCGAAGCCGCCCATCTGGAACATCAGCCACTCGAGCACCGGCACGCGGGCGCGTGGGTCTGTGGGCAAAAACTTGCCGGTCTTTTCTGCCAGGTAGATGAGGATGGCGCCTGACTCGAACACGCTGATCGGCTGGCCGCCCGGGCCGTCGGGGTCAATGATGGCGGGGATGCGGTTGTTGGGGCTGATTTTTAGAAACGCCGGGTCAAACTGCTCGCCCTTGCCGATGTCGACCACTTTCACTTCATAGGGCAGGCCCATTTCTTCCAGCGCGACGCTGATTTTGCGGCCGTTGGGGGTGTCGAAGGTGTGGAGCTGGATGGTCATGCTTGCTTGTGGTGTTAAGGGGACGGTGCAGTCTGCCATAGACGGTGGTAATTCGCTGCATGGATCCCGGATCGAGTCCGGGATGACAGAGGCAAGAGGGATGACGGGCACTTGCCGCTCCCTGGCAGCCAAAGCGATACTCAGCCCATGACCCGCTTCCCCGCTTTTTGCCTGGCCCTGGTGCTGGCTGCCTTTGCCGCCCTGGCCATGGCCGCGCCTGCGGGCAAGGACACCTTGCGCATAGGCTCCAAGCGCTTCACCGAGTCTTACATCCTGGCGCAGGTGCTGGCGCAAACGGCTGCGCCGCACATGCCTGCCCCGCCTGCGGTGCTGCAGGGCCTGGGCAACACGGCGATTGTTTATGAGGCGCTGCGCTCGGGCAGCATTGATGTGTACCCGGAATACGTGGGCACCATCAGCCTGGAGATTCTTAAAAGCCCTGCCCCACTGCCCATGGAGGCGATGAGTGCCGCGCTGGCGCCGCTGGGCCTGGGAGTGGCGGTGCCGCTGGGGTTTAACGATGGTTATGCGCTGGCCATGCGGGAAGACAAGGCAGCGCAACTGGGCATTCAGACCCTGAGCGACCTGGCCAAACATCCGAAGCTCAAGCTGGGTTTGTCGAACGAATTTATTGGCCGTGCCGATGGCTGGCGTGGGCTGGCGCAGCGTTATGGTGCGCCGCAAATACCGGTGGCGCTGGACCACGGCCTGGCTTATGACGCGGTGGCGCAAGGCCAGGTGGATGTGATGGACATTTACACCACCGACGCCAAGATCGCCCACCTGGGCCTGCGTGTGCTGAAGGACGACAAGGCGTACTTTCCGCGTTATGACGCGGTGCTGCTGTACCGGCTGGATGTGCCTCAGCGCTTTCCCCAAGCCTGGGCTGCGCTGCAAAAGTTAAAGGGCAGCATTGACGAAAACGCGATGATTGCGATGAATGCGCGGGCCGAGCTGCAGGGCGTGGCGTTTGATGTGATTGCGCGCGACCATCTGGCCGGCAAGGCAAACACGACGGGCGCCGACGCCGGTAGCCGCGGCTTGTGGGCCAAGCTCTTCGGCCCTGACCTGGCGCGCCTCACGCTGCAGCACCTGACTTTGGTGGCAGTGTCCGTGGGCTTGGCGGCCTTGATAGGCATACCGCTGGCGGTGTGGGTGTTTCCGCACGCGGGTGTGCGGGCCGTGGTGCTGGGCGCGACCGGGCTGCTGCAAACCGTGCCATCGCTGGCTTTGCTGGCGATGTTGATCTCTGTGCTGGGTGCGATTGGCACGCTGCCTGCGCTGATGGCCCTGATGCTTTACGCGCTGCTGCCCATCATGCGCAACACAGTGGCGGGCTTGAGCGAAGTCTCCAGCGGCTTGCGCATGGCGGGCCAGGCGCTGGGCATGACGGCCAGCCAGCGCATGCGCCACATTGAACTGCCGCTGGCATTGCCGACCATGCTGGCCGGCATACGCACCGCCACCTCGATTGCAATTGGCACGGCCACGATTGCAGCCTTTATTGGCGCGGGCGGTTATGGCGAGCGCATCGTCACCGGCCTGGCGCTCAACGACGGCGCCTTGCTGCTGGCGGGCGCCCTGCCCGCCACGCTGCTTGCGCTGCTGAGCGAAGCGGTGTTTGAAGTGCTGGAGCGCAGCCTGCGCAGGCGCAGGGTCTGAGGCTGGGAGCAGGGCCGAGTGAAGGCGGGGATGGATCCCGGATCGAGTCCGGGATGACAAACCAAAGCGGGGATGGCAAACCAAACCAGGATGACAACCCCTCCCCGCTTGTCATTCCGGGCTTGACCGGGAATCCAAGCTGGCGGGCCGGGGGCGGGGATGACAACAACCCGGATGACAATCTCAAGCCGGTTCATGGAATAAAAAGCGGCTCCTGCCCTTTAGTGACGGGAATAGTTTGCTACTAAATATGTAGCATATTTAAACCCACTCTTACTTGGAGATGATGGTCAGCAGCTCTTCACGCGTGGTGGGGTCGGCCATGTACTTGCCGTAGAGCGGGCTCATGCGGCGCACCATGGGGGATACGTCGCGTGGCTTGACAAATTTGGAGCCCTGCTTGGTGGTGTTCTCCAGCGCGGTGGCCACGCGGTTGGTCCACAGGGCGCGCATCAGCGTGGCTGACTTCAGACCGGCTTGCCGGAAGGCGGTTTTATCGTCAGCGCTGAGCTTGTCCCACAGCTTGGTGGACACCACCAGCGCTTCGGCCGACACCACGTGGTTGGTCACATAGACGTGTTTGGCAACCTTGTAGTGGCCGGTGGACTCGTACGACGGCATGTTGTTCTCGGCGCAGTCCACCTTGCCCTCTTGCAGCGCGGCCAGCACGTCCTTGAAAGGCAGGGCCACCGGCTTGGCGTCCATCAGCTTGATCATCTCCAGGTAAATCTCTGACTGCTGCACACGGATGTTGGAGCCCGCCAGGTCCTTGACGGTGTTGATGGGCTTGCCGCAATAGAAGGAGCGGCCGCCGCCGTCGTACCAGCCCAGCACCACAAAGCCTGCAGTTTTGAGGTTGGCCGCAAAACGCTCGCCCAGCTTGCCGTCCAGGTGACGGAACATGTGGGCCGAGTCGACGAACAAAAACGGCAGGTTCAGCACCTTGATGCCGGGCACGGCATCGGACAGCGGGCCAGAGCTGAACTCGGCAATGTCAATCTCGCCGGTCTTGAGCATCTGCACGGCCTTGGGCTGGTCACCGAGGGAGCCGTTGGAGAAAATCTCGATCTGGTAGCGGTTGTTGGTGGCTTTGCCTACCTGCTCGGCAAAACTTTTCATGGCCTCGGTCACAGGGTAGCCGTCGGGGTGGATGTTCCACGCGCGCAGCTTTGTCTGGGCCATGGCGGCGCCTGCACCCAAAGCGAGTGAAAGGCATAAAAGGGTCTTGGTGAAAGTTCGCATGTTTGTCTCCTGTTTTGTTGAATAAAAGAGTGATTGACGGCGGGTACACACGTGCCTCTCCAGAACGGCCTCCCGCCGGAGGTCGCTCACCTGGTTTTTTTGGGGGGTTTTTAGTAGGGCCTGTTCACGCTATGGATGCGAGTGCGAACGCGGTTAAAACAGCGCCAATCTAGGCGCGCGACGACGCTCAGCCTGGGCGGCTGGGCTAGGAGCGCAACAACGAGTGGCGTTGTTTAACCACGTTCCCTCCGGGTTGCGGCCAAAAAGGCCATGC